>JAJUHF010000228.1 GCA_029268045.1 Anseongella ginsenosidimutans | reverse complement strand
GCCTCCACCAGCATTACATCGCCCGATAAAATGGCTGTATTGGGGTCCCATTTTTCATGCACCGTGGCTGCGCCCCGTCGCAGCGGCGCGTTGTCCATGATGTCGTCGTGCATGAGGGTAAAATTGTGGAACAGCTCGATCGCCAACGCCGCGCTGAGCGCCGGCTCAATTTCTTCGCGGAACAAATTACAGCCCATCAGCGTCAGGCAGGGTCGCAGGCGCTTTCCTTCCAAATTCATGATGTACGCAATGGGCTCGTATAATTCAGGAAGCCAGGCTGGATACCGGCTATCCCGTATTTCCCCCTTGACAATCTCTTGTAGTTCGTTGAAAGAGTACATGTTACGCCAGATTACTTCATTACTAACTTAAAGTCGATCTGCCGTTTTATGAGATTAACGCTCTTCACCCGGACCTTCACTTCGTCTCCCAGCTGGTACTTTTTCTTTTTCCGCTGACCAATCAGGCAGTAGTTCTTTTCGTCGAGCACATAAAAATCATCGTCTATTTCGCGGAGCCGTACCATGCCTTCGCACTTGTTTTCAATGATCTCGACATACATTCCCCATTCGGTCAAACCGGATATCACGCCCTGATACACTTCCCCCACGTTGTCCTGCAGGAATTCCGCCTGCTTGTATTTGACCGAGGCCCTTTCGGCATCTGCAGCCCGCTTCTCCATTTCCGAAGCGTGTACGCATCGGGGCTCCAGTTCAGCTGCATCGACCGGTTTCCCACCCGCGAGGTAATGCGCCAGCAAGCGGTGGACCATGACGTCGGGATAACGGCGGATGGGGGAGGTAAAATGCGTATAATAATCAAAGGCCAATCCGTAGTGACTGGTTTGCTTGGTGGTATATTTTGCCTTGGACATGGACCGGATGGCAAGCTGCGTCAGCACGTTCTGTTCTTTTTTTCCAACCACATCTTCCATCAGGAAATTCAGCGAGCGGGAAATCTCCCGGTTGGACTTCGTATTGATCTTGTAACCGAAGCGTTCGGCAAACTGCGCAAACGTGGTCATGCTTTCGGCATCCGGTGCGTCGTGCGTCCGGTAAACAAACGCGGGTTTGTTTTTGCCCTTCCCTTTGGTCCCGATGAAACGGGCCACCTGGCGGTTGGCCAGCAGCATAAAGTCCTCAATCAGTTTATGGGCGTCTTTCCGTTCTTTGACATACACCCCCAAGGGTACCCCTTTTTCGTCCAGCTGGAACTTCACTTCGGTGGTTTCAAAATTGATCGCCCCGTTCCTGAAACGCTGATCGCGCAGGATGTGAGCCAGCTCATTCAGCTTTTTCAGTTCGGTCGCATACGGCCCTTTACCCGTATCGAGGATCGCCTGCGCCTCTTCGTAACTAAAACGGCGGTCGGAGTGAATCACGGTGCGTCCAAACCACTCGTTGACAATCCGGGCCTGATCATCCATTTCAAATACCGCCGCGAAGCATAAGCGGTCCTGCTTCGGCACAAGCGAACACAGGTCGTTGGAGAGGCGTTCCGGCAGCATGGGGATGACCCGGTCCACCAGGTACACGGAGGTGGCCCTTTCCTCGGCTTCCCGGTCGAGCTCCGTGCCGGGTCGCACGTAATAGGTCACATCGGCGATGTGAACCCCG
>JAJUHF010000227.1 GCA_029268045.1 Anseongella ginsenosidimutans | reverse complement strand
TTTGGATGGTAAATTTTGTAACGATCCTGCCGATAAGTTTCCTGGTACACCAGCACGCTGTGCAACTGCTCGTCGATCAGCATCCGGTAATCGCTTTCGTCCAGGGGCTGGATTTCAAGCGATACCTGGGAAAACAAGGGGTTGACCAGCCGGAGCGCTGCCTGGAAATAGGCTGGGTTTACCGTTTTATTGGCTTCTCCGCTGACCAGCAGAACATGGTCGTAGCCCCTTTCTTTCAGGTACCGGGCTTCCTGCAGCAGCTCGGTTTCATCCAGGGTTTTCCGTTGCAGAAAATTATCCATGCTGAAGCCGCAATAGGTACAGATGTTCTGACATTCATTGGATACGTACAAAGGCGCAAACAGCTGGATTACATTGCCAAAACGCCGAAGCGTAAGATGCCGGCTTCGCGTGGCCATGTGCTCCAGGTAGGGCGATGCTGCAGGTGATAACAAGGCCTTGAAATGCTCGAGGGTTCGCCGGGGAGCTTCCAGCGCCCGGATTACATCCGCTTCACTTTTGGACAGGATATCGTCGCGGACCTGTTCCCAATTGTATTGATCGAAAACCTGACGGAAACTCATATTATTTTGAGATTAGACTTATTCATCCAGAAAAGCGGTGAGCGGACTGCTGGGCACAGCTGTTGCCGATTTTTCCACCAGACCTGCCTCGAAGGCTTCCCGGCCGCTTTCCACGGCCTTCCGGAAGGCCCGGGCCATTCGCGCCGGGTTGCCCGCCACGGCCATTGCCGTATTGACCAAGACCGCGTCGGCTCCCATTTCCATGGCCTGGGCGGCATGGGAGGGGGCTCCAATTCCCGCATCAACGACCACCGGCACCTTGCTTTGACTAATGATGATCTCCAGAAATTCGCGCGTTTGCAGCCCCTTTCCGCTGCCGATGGGTGAGCCCAGCGGCATTACTGCGGCGGCCCCGGCCTCTTCCAGACGCTTGCATAGGACGGGATCGGCATGAACGTAAGGCAAAACAACAAAACCTTCCTTTGCCAGTTCCTCGGTTGCCTTCAGTGTTTCCACCGGATCGGGCAAAAGGTATTTCGGGTCGGGATGGATTTCCAGCTTAACCCAATGGGTTTCCAGCGCGTCCCGGCCCATCCGGGCGGCAAAGATGGCTTCCCGGGCATTTCGTACGCCTGAGGTGTTTGGAAGCAAGTGAATGTGGGGATGATCCAGGTGGTCCAGCATGCCGGTATCGGGGGAATTCAGCTCGGCTCTTCTGAGCGCGACGGTTACCAGTTGGGTGCCGCTTTCCAGCAGCGCTTCCTCCATTTGAGGATAGGAACTGAACTTGCCCGTTCCGGCGAACAAGCGGGAGTTGAATGTCTTATCTGCCAGTTTCAACATGACTTTCTCTATTGGTGAAGTGTTTTTCGATTTTAGCGACCAGGGCAGCGGGGTCGGGTGCACGGGCCAGCATTCCGGCCACGGCGATTCCATGAAGGGGAAGCGCCAAAAGTTCAGGCAGGTCCTTGATGCCGATTCCGCCCACCGCGATCACGGGTGTGGATACGTTTTCCTGTGCCAATCGGTTCAGGATGGTTTCCAGGCCGCCGATTCCCAGGATGGGGGAAAGGTTCTTTTTCGTGCTGGTAAAGCGGAAGGGTCCCGCGCCGATATAATCTGCTCCCTGGGCAACCGCTTCCAGGGCC
>JAJUHF010000226.1 GCA_029268045.1 Anseongella ginsenosidimutans | reverse complement strand
CGGCCCACCTGCTGGATCAGCGCGACCAGCTCCGCGGTGCTCATGCGGGGATGCTGTTCCTCCGCCCCGGCCATGGAATAGATTTTGGTCGTATCGTCAATGGTACCGTCCATGTCGTCTACGCCGAAATTCAGGGAAAGCTGTGCCGTGGAGCGGCCTATCATTGCCCAGTACGATTTGATGTGGGGGAAATTATCGAGGTAAATCCGGGCGATGGCGTAATTGCGCAGGTCCTCCACGACCGATACTTCCGGGACATCGGCCATTTCATTTCCCTTGTTTCTGAATTTCAGGGGAATAAAGGCCTGGAATCCGCCGGTCTTATCCTGCAGCTGTCTTAGACGCTCCATGTGGTCCACCCGGTGAGCGGCCTGTTCAATGTGACCGTATAGCATGGTCGCATTGGTTTTCATTCCCAGCTGATGGGCTGTCTCGTGGATCTCCATCCATTGCTGACTGGTGCATTTGTCGGCGCAGATCTGCTCCCGGATCGTTTCATCAAAGATTTCGGCGCCCCCGCCGGGCATCGATTGCAGACCGGCCTCCTGCAGGCGGCGGAGTCCGTCGCGGTAGGAAACTTTCGCCTTTCGGAAAATGTACTCCATTTCCACCGGTGTCAGCGCTTTGATGTGCAGCCCGGGACGTATCTTCCGGATCCCGTCGAATAATTCGCAGTAAAAGTCAAGATTCTGTTTCGGGTGAACCCCGCCCACGATATGCACTTCGGTTACCGGCTGGTCCTTGTATCCTTCCACGATATGCCATATCTGCTCCTTGCTCATGACCCAGCCTTCGCTTTCCTGCTTGAGCAAGCGCGAATACGAACAAAACTTGCAGGTGAATACGCACAGGTTGGTCGGTTCGATATGGAAATTCCGATTGAAATACGTGCGGTCGCCGTGCCGTTGTTCCCGGATAAAGTTCGCCAGGGTTCCCAGGTATCCCAAGGTGCCCTTTTCATACAGGGTAATCCCCTCCTCCACCGTGATCCGCTCGTTGTTTTGTACCTTTAAAGCAATCGTATACAGGTCTGCAGGAAGTTGCTGTTCGTTCAGAAGTAGGTCCAATCGTGCTGCCGCGTGCTCCATTTCTAAATTTTTGCTAAGGTACGGAATCCCGGAATTTTTCTCCAATGAGCCGGGTCCTCCGGAAATAAACAGCCGCTTGGGTGGAATGTTTAACGGAAAACCCCGGATTAGTTGCCTGGCCCCTGTTTTTAACAAGCTGTAAAAAAAATTCAGAAATTGTTGCAATTAATTACGTAGTATTCGTAGATTTACGAATATATCGTAGATCAATGCAGAAACTCACTTTACAGGAAGAAGAAGCCATGCAGGTGATCTGGCAACGGGGCGGCGGAGTCATCAAAGACTTCCTCGAGCAGCTCAAAGAGCCGCGTCCCCCCTATACGACGCTTGCATCGACGGTAAAGAATCTGGTAAAAAAGGGATACGTGACCGCGCGGAAAACCGGAAATACCTATTGGTATGAACCCGCATTTCCGGAATCGGAATATAAACGGACGTTCATGTCGGGGTTTGTCCAGGATTATTTCAGGAACTCCTATAAGGAGCTGGTCACCTTTTTTGCAAAGGATGAGAAAATATCACCCGATGAATTGAAGGAAATTATCCGGATGATCGAAAATAAAAAATAATCGCATGACACCGCTGATCCTGTATCTCATTAAAGTCAACCT
>JAJUHF010000225.1 GCA_029268045.1 Anseongella ginsenosidimutans | reverse complement strand
TCCCCACGCCGATTGGAAATTTTGCTGCTGGGTCACGAAAGTACGCACCACCATTCGCAGCAGCTTGCCGAGATCTTATCCCAGGAATATTTTAAGGATGGGATCAACATCACCTATGCTACCGACCCGGAGGTGCTTACCCGAAACGATCTATCCCTGTATGACGGATTGCTGCTTTATGCGAATCACGATAGCATTACCCCGGCGCAGGAAAAAGGCCTGCTCGACTTTGTGAAGTCGGGGAAAGGCTTTGTTCCCCTGCACAGCGCCTCGTGGTGTTTCCGGAATTCCGCCGAAGTAGTTGATCTGATCGGCGGCCAGTTCAAAAGCCATGAGGGCGGATCCTTTTCGGCCGAAATTGTAAATGCGGAGCATCCTGCCATGCAGGGCCTGGAACCTTTTACAACCGAATGGGATGAAACCTACGTCCATGACCACTTAAGCGATCAGATCACCGTCTTAATGGAACGGGTTGAAGGAGACCACCGCGAGCCGTATACCTGGGTCCGCGATTACGGTAAAGGACGGGTGTTTTATACCGCTTTTGGCCACGATGAGCGTACATTCCGAAATCCAGGTTTTCAGCAATTGGTCAAAAACGGAATCCTATGGGCGGTAGGGGAAGCAGCGGCCGGCCGGCTGGCCGATTTCGTACTTGCCGAGCCCACCTACGAGCCTGCCAGAATGCCGAACTATGAGCGGAGAGATCCTCCTCCAATGTATCAGCACCCGCTTACGCCGGAAGAGTCCATGAGCCTTATTCAGGTCCCGGTAGGCTTCGAGCTGGAGCTGTTTGCCGCCGAACCCGATATCATCAACCCGATTGCCATGGCCTGGGACGAGCGGGGCCGGCTATGGGTTATTGAAACCGTCGATTATCCCAATACCGTCCGGGATACCCCGGGAGCGGGTGACGACCGGATAAAGATCTGTGAGGATACCGACGGCGACGGCCGGGCTGACAAATTTACCGTCTTTGCAGACAGTCTGAACATTCCCACCAGTCTGGTCTTTGCCCATGGGGGTGTAATTGTTTCGCAGGCGCCGCATTTCCTGTTCCTGAAGGACACCGACGGGGACGACCGGGCCGACGTACGGGAAGTACTCTTCGATGGATGGGGAACGTTCGATACCCACGCCGGCCCGTCCAACCTGAAATACGGAATGGACAACCGGATCTGGGGAACGGTAGGCTACTCCGGTTTCAAGGGCACACTGGGTGGCAAGCAGATGGAATTCGGTTCGGGATTGTTCCGGTTCACACCCGACGGAACCGATTTTGAATTTCTGGCGCCGACCAGCAACAATACCTGGGGACTTGGATTCTCCGAAGAGTTTGACGTATTCCTTTCCACGGCCAATAACGAACACAGCGATCATTTCGCTATTCCCAATCGCCTGTACGATCTGGGGGGCCTGGGCGAAAAGGGGATCGAGAAAATTGACGGCCACTACGGAATGCACGTCGTCACCAAAAACCTTCGTCAGGTGGACGTGCACGGCGGGTTCACCGCCGCGGCGGGACACAATCTGTATACCGCACGGGCGTTTCCCGAGGAATACTGGAACCGGATCGCTTTTGTATGCGAACCCACCGGAAGGGTCGTCCATAACGCGATCCTTGAACAACGCGGCTCGGGTTTCCGCGAGCGCGACGGCTGGAACTTTACGGCCAGCGCGGACGAATGGTTTGGTCCGGTACATGCCGAAGTGGGTCCGGACGGTGC
>JAJUHF010000224.1 GCA_029268045.1 Anseongella ginsenosidimutans | reverse complement strand
TCCCCAAGGTAAGAAGCAGGTAGGCCACAATATACATGACCGCCCCTATCCAGCCAATGATCACCAGGGAGCCGGAGGGGAATGCCATGGGATTTTACTTGGAAACAGGAGCCAAGACAGGCACTCTCCGGCGCAAAAGCTCAAATACGCCAAACAATACCGCTGAATAGACCAGATTGCTCAACAGCATTTTCAAAAAGAAGGGGAATCCGGCCGCATAGGATGCAAGCAAACCCGCCAGTGTCTTTGGATAGGGAAAATGCCCCCAAAGCCAGGAAGCGAAATCGGTGATCAGCCAAAACACCACCGCGCCCGAAACAGCGGCGACCAGGACGCGGTGCAGCTTCACTTTTTGAAGCAGCAGCAAACCGATGGCCGTTACCGCCAGGAAGGCAATGTAAACACCGATCATGGTTGTATGAAACAGGGAAAAGCCCTCAGAGTAAGCCGCGTGAATGGTATTATTGAGAATTACATCGCTGATCCAGAGTGAGGCCAGGGGAATCAGAAAGGCCATCCACCGGCTGGCGTAATAGGCCGAGCCAAACAAGGCTATGGCGCCCAGGGGTGTAAAATTCCAACCATGGGGAACAATCCGGCTCAATGCGGCGGTAAGGATAATTCCGGACAACACAATCACACCTGTCCGGTTATTGCTACTGATCTTTTCCATTTTATTGTATTTCAGAAACGGCTGCGAAATTACGAAATTTTTTCACGGGTATCCATTATTCCTTCTTGTCCTTTATCTCGTTGAACAGCTTGTCCATCTTTTGTACGTACTCGTTGGTATCGTCCACGAAGAATTCCAGCTCCGGAACCACCCGGACCTGGTTACGGATCCGCTTGCCCAGCTTATACCGGATATCGTTCGCCTGCAACTTGATCGTATTGATCGCTTCCTTCGCATCAGGCGCATTGAAAAAACTAAGGTAAACCCGTACTGCCGACAGATCGGGTGTCGCCCTCACCGTGGTGACGGTGACCATGACGTTGGGCAATAGATTGGGCATATCCCGCTGAAAGATATCTCCCAGATCCTTCTGGATCATCCGCGCAAATCGCTGTTGTCTTTTACTCTCCGTAGTCATTAGTTCAAATGTAGTAATAATTCCGCAAACCGACGTGCTGTTTCCGGCATTCAGGGAAATCGTTTGAAATGGCCTGCAGGAGCCATATTGCGAAAACCTGCCTTCCGCGCCGCCGCGGCATTCAGGCGGCAATTGGGGCTTTTACTTCGAAATAGCTACTTTTATCCTCGTTTAGAATCCCTGGACCCATGAAGAAAATAAATTTTATTGTCCTTTTCGCATTGCTGTCGGTCTGCTTTGCAGACCTTTCCGCGCAAACCGTTGCCCGCCTGACAGTGGAAGCCGAAAAGATGGAACGAAATAACGTGCCGGTCTCGGCTAATCTGGATAAGATCACCTTCCTGGCCGATTCCTCGCTTCAATTCTTTGAAGTTACCCGTTCGGGTAAGGTGCCGGTTGCTTTTCAGGTGGAACACGGTCCCCACGGACGACTCATTTGGTGGATCCTGCAGGGAAAGACGCCCGCCGGGAAAAAGCGGGTTTTCGAATTGGCCCAGGGCAAATCCGCCCCTTCCCACATGCCTGAAATTACCACCAGCCTGGAAAATGGCGGCCTGGTGATCCGCTCGGGAGACCGTCCGGTCCTTAACTATCAATACGAAACGGTTTATCCGCCCAAAGGCGTGGATACCGTATTCAAACGCAGCGGCTTCATCCACCCCTTGTGGAGCCCGGAAGGGAAAGTCCTTACCAACATCCAGCCCCGAGACCACTACCACCATTACGGCATCTGGAACCCCTGGACCCATACCGAGTTC
>JAJUHF010000223.1 GCA_029268045.1 Anseongella ginsenosidimutans | reverse complement strand
CCTGTATCGAGATCCCCCAGTTCGGGACCAA
This sequence comes from Anseongella ginsenosidimutans, assembly GCA_029268045.1. Classification (GTDB taxonomy): domain Bacteria; phylum Bacteroidota; class Bacteroidia; order Sphingobacteriales; family Sphingobacteriaceae; genus Anseongella; species Anseongella ginsenosidimutans_A. The sequence goes on along the minus strand of JAJUHF010000223.1, from coordinate 1,947 downwards.
ACATTCTCTTAACATTGCCGTTACGGCCGGAATCCTGGTATGGGATTATTACCTTAAACGTTTTAATAGCTGAAACAAATAGCTATATTTGCGGCTGTGCGGACGGAAGTTTTTCCGCCGCATGTTTTAAATTTTAATTACTCTTTTATGAAGCGCCTGCTTATCCGTTTTTCAATGCATCATCACCACGTGAGTGGTGTATAGCATTATTTCAAACCCTCGATGGATAAACGACTTCATTTTTAACGCGCAGTAAATAAAATTTACAATTTGAAAACGCTCAAAATCGCCATACAGAAATCCGGGCGGCTTAACGAAAAATCAGTAGAAATTCTCAGCAAATGCGGGCTCAATTTTGAAAACTACAAGAGTTCGCTGATTTCACCGGTGCAGAATTTTCCCCTGGAGATCCTGTTTCTCCGGGACGACGACATCCCCGAATACGTACAGGACGGTATCGCCGACCTGGGTATCGTTGGAGAGAATGTCATTGCCGAAACCGGTGCGGATGTCACCTACCTGCACCGGCTTGGTTTTGGAAAATGCACGCTGAAGATCGCCGTTCCCAATCACAGCACAATTACCGGCCTGGAGGATCTGACCGGAAAGTCCATCGCCACTTCCTACCCGAATATCCTGAAGAAATTCCTGAAGGAAAACCAGGTAAAGGCCGATGTCCGGGTGATCAGCGGATCGGTTGAAATCTCCACGAACCTGGGGCTGAGCGATGCCATCTGCGATATTGTTTCCACCGGCGGCACGCTGAAAAGCAACGGACTGAAACCGTTTGCCGACGTGCTCTCCTCCGAAGCGGTACTGATTGGAAAAAACGGCATTGCCGAAGAAAACGAACAGGTCCAGGAACTGTTATTACGGTTGCGCTCGGTGCTTCGCGCCAAAGAGAGCAAGTACGTGGTTATGAATACCGAACGCCGGAATATCGAAGCGATCAGCAACTTGCTTTCAGGGATAAAAAGCCCTACTATTGTACCTCTGGCCGAGGAAGGATGGTGTGCCGTACATACCGTCATTTCTGAAAAGGACTTTTGGGAGAAGATCAGCAAGCTACGCAAAGCGGGAGCCCAGGGAATCGTGGTGCTGCCGGTAGAAAAAATTATTTACTAATGCTGAAAACCTATTCATACGCGAAACTAAGCGCTTCCGATATCGCTGGTTTGTGCGAACGCAATATTGATGTCTCCAATAAGATCAGCAGCACGGTGGAGGATATCATCAACCGGGTGAAAGACGCCGGCGACCAGGCCCTCGCCGATTTCTCAGCCCAGTTTGACGGTGTGGTTCCTCCGCGCCTGGTCGTGGAAAAGGAAGCGTTGGGAAAGCTGGCTGCCCAGGTGGACGAGAAAGCCCGCAAAGCGCTCCAGGTGGCCTATGCCAACATTTACAAATTCCATCAAACCCAGCTGATCCGGGAAGAGCGGATCGAAACCAGCGGGGGAGTTCACTGCTGGCGCGAATCCCGGGCCATCCAGAAGGTGGGGCTTTACATCCCGGGAGGCACCGCGGTATTGCCCTCCACCCTATTGATGCTGGGGATTCCGGCGAAAATCGCAGGCTGCCGCGACATTGTGGTTTGCTGTCCGCCGGCCAAGGACGGAAAGCTAAGTCCCTACATCGCGTACGTAGCGAAAATCCTGGGCATTGAAAAGGTGTACCTGGCCGGAGGCGCGCAGGCGATTGCAGCCATGGCGCTGGGCACGGAAACCATCCCCCGGGTGAGCAAGATATTCGGGCCCGGAAACCAATACGTAACCCGCGCAAAAATGCTGGTGCATTCCCGTTACGGGGTGGCCATTGACATGCCCGCCGGTCCGTCCGAGGTGCTGGTGATTGCCGATGAAACCTGCCGGCCCGATTTTGTGGCCTCCGACCTGCTGGCCCAGGCGGAACACAGTGCGGACAGCCAGGCGGTCCTGGTAGCGACCTCGG
>JAJUHF010000222.1 GCA_029268045.1 Anseongella ginsenosidimutans | reverse complement strand
GGGCACCATCTGGGTGGGGGAATTGGAAAAAATATGGTGCGGGAATGCGATGACTTCGCGTGTGCGCATCGAATCCAGTGTCGCAACCGGAAGTTTCAGCGGATCGGAATCCCAGCCTTCTTTCCAGACCAGACTGGAAACATGACCATAGAAATTTCCTTCTTCCACGTGGTACATTTTGCTGGTTCCCAGCCAGTCGCCCTGATTATCGGTGACAAAGAGGTTCCCTTCCTGATCGAACCCAATCCCGTTGGGGGAGCGGAAACCCATGGCGTACGGCAGCAGTTCGCCTTCGGGCGTCAGTTTCATTACCCATCCCCGATAGGGCACCGCCGAATACATCCGGCCGGGGCGGCCGTTCTTGTTGAATTCACCCCGGAGTTCGTCCCAGATACCGGCCCCATTGGACGCGGTGTTAAGCGAGATGTACAAATTGCCTTCTTTATCTTTCACGGGTCCGTAACCGAATTCACAGTAATTTCCCGACATACCAAAGGCGTCGGTTACCGTTTGGTATTCGTCGGCCACCCCGTCGCCATCGGTATCCTTCAGCCGGGTGAGTTCAGGTCGCTGCATGACCAGGACCTCTGTGTCGCTCACAGCCATTAATCCCAGCGGGTCATGAAGCCCTTCGGCAAACAGGCGCCATGTTCCCGATTGAACATCGTAGATCATTACTTCTCCCCGGTGAAAGCAGGCCACAATATTTCCATTCGGCAGCACGTCCAGTCCGCCTACTTCGGGGTACACCGCTTCAGGAATCGATACGTCTTCAATGGAATAGAAATTATCCAGTTTATCGTCTTCCGGATTGCTGCATCCCGCGAACAGGAAGGTAATTGCGGCAAGAAGCAGGGTGCTTCTCCGGATTGCTGTTGCGCTATTTTTCATTTTTCTGATTGTCCTTTATTACGATGGTGAAGACTGTTTCCTGGCCGTCCGCCCGGATTTTGAAATAGTCGCCATCCCATGCACCGGGGGCATCGATCACCTGGCTTTGACGATCGCTCACCAGATACCATAACGAGGGAACGGGACCGGAAAAGACCAGCTCCCTTTCCAGGCTGTTGGGCTCAGCCGCGGGCGTTATCCGTTCCGAAACGGCTACCCCGTCCAGCTCATAGTGGAACGTCGGATAACCGGCCACCATCGTATATCCCTTGAACCGGGCTTTCGGGATATGATCCTTTTGGCCGATCCGGATGGGTGCTTTTACCGTATCGGTAAAAAAGACGGATCCCAGTATTTCGGCTTTTTTGCTGCCATTACTGGCCCAATTCTTTTCCAGGCTGATGAAACCTCCTTTCCAGGCATAGCGCAGCCGGCATTGCGCCGCGTCCCAGCAATAACTCAAATCGCCTTCCATTCCAACGGCAATGCCCGCCGGCCCGCAATTCGGCATGAATGTCCGGTACATGGCGGGGAGTCTGGCTCCACCGGCATGGCCAGCATGTGCCGTGTTATGCTGGGAGGGAATATTCTTGTCTTCTTCAAGCGGTGGCATGGTGCCTGCCGTGACGTAGATGGCCCCGTACATGACCGCTCCATGTCCGGGGAAGGTACATACAAACGGGAAAACGCCCTCCTTCGTGGGGGCTGTAAACAGAATGCTCTTCTTTTCCCCCGGCTCCAGCATGGGAATGTAGCTTACCACCAGATCGGTCTGGGGCACGAAATCCCGCTGGTCCGCGTCATTCAGCAGCTGCAGGGCAAGTGCAACCACCTTTTCCCGCGCCCCCGGTTTGGTAATCACCAGGTTATGTGACATTTCATCTATGTTTTCCAGCGTGATTTTCACGGTTTCTCCGGGGTTTACTTTAAACCGGGGCTGATCATACATTAATCCCGGAGTCTTCAGGACAATTTCACGGGGTTGATCCTGGCTTCCGACGGATGTTCTTGTTCCGGGTTCCGCGGCCGAGGAAAAAAAATTTGCAAGCAACATCAGCATAAGCAGCACCGGTCCCCGCACTTGCCTACTACTAGGTTTAATTAATATCCTCATTAAAATTTTTAACCATTAAATGTATGCGCGGTTAGTTTAATTCAGGCACGCATAAACGGGGCATAATATAGCATTTTCTGCGCGATGCCGGCAAACGAATCGCTCAGTCCGCGGCCACCTGGCTTCCCCACCAGTTGTTGCCGGGATCGTATGTGGGGGACAAATAGTCCATGCGCTGCTTTTCCAATTGGG
>JAJUHF010000221.1 GCA_029268045.1 Anseongella ginsenosidimutans | reverse complement strand
CATGGAGGTCAGTGAGATCCTCACCGGCATTAACAACGCAGATCAGCAGGTTCCCCGGGCCGTAGCGAAGGCCATACCGGCGATTGAAAAGCTGATCCACGTGACCGTTGAGAAAATGAAAGCCGGTGGAAGGTTATTCTATATCGGCGCCGGCACCAGTGGCCGGCTGGGAATCCTGGACGCGTCCGAATGTCCTCCGACATTCGGCGTGGATTACAATACCGTGATCGGTATTATCGCCGGCGGAGACACAGCCATCCGGAAAGCGGTTGAATTTGCAGAAGACGATAAAACCCAGGCATGGAAAGATTTGTTAAGTTATGACGTCAATGCCAATGATGTCGTGGTGGGGATTGCCGCCTCGGGAACAACACCGTACGTTATCGGCGGGTTGGAGGAAGCGAACCGGCACGGATTGGAAACGGGCTGCATTGTATGCAACGAGGGCAGCCCCGTAGCCCAGGCTGCCCGGTATCCTGTGGAAGTGGTGGTGGGACCGGAATTCGTAACGGGTTCCACCAGGATGAAGGCCGGCACCGCCCAGAAACTGGTATTGAATATGATCAGCACCGCGGTCATGATAAAACTTGGCCGGGTGAAAGGAAACAAAATGGTGGACATGCAGTTAAGCAATACAAAGCTTGTCCATCGGGGTATCCGGATGATCATGAACGCGTTGAAAACCGATCAGGAAACCGCTGAAAGATTATTGAAAAAATTCGGCAGCGTTAGGAAAGCAATAGACGGAAACCAGAAAGCATGAAGCCGGAGAAGGCTCGAAGCTGGGATTAAGGGTAAGGAAGATATTATGCATGAGCTGGAACCATTCTATAAGTGGCGGGACGAATACACGGCCTCCGAAGATGATCGATCGCCATTCTACAAGCAGCAGTACAGCGAGTTCCTGTATGACAAGCAGATCTACAATTACTATATTCATCCGCAATGGGACTATTTCGGTTCCTCTACACTCTATTTGAAGATTCTCTACGCCGACTATTCCCAAAACTACTGCATCATCGAACTGATAGGGGAATGGAACGACTGCCTGAACAACGACATCATGTTCTTCAAGCGGTATGTGGTGGAATGGCTGATGCAGCACGGGATCAATAAATTCATCCTCATCGGCGAAAACATATTGAACTTCCACGTTTCGGACGATTGCTATTACGAGGAATGGTTTCAGGAAATAGAGGAAGGCTGGATCGCATTCGTTAACTTCCGGGAACATGTCATTGATGAGTTCCGCTCGCAGAATATTGATTATTACGTGAATTTCGGTGGGGAACTCGACAGCCTGAACTGGAGAACGCTACAACCCCAGCAGCTTTTTCAGCAGGTAGAACATATTCTGAGCCGCCGGCTGTTAGCGTAAAATCTGCGCCGGAGGCGGAGGGTCCGTCACCGCTTGATGCTCCGGACAATCCAGGCGGATATCACGATCGAAAAGAGCTGCCTGAAGCAACCGGCAGTAGTGACTGCCATTATCGGATCGATAATAGGCACAGGTGTAGCACATCCGTTGCACGGTGATGATTCCCATTCTGTTCAAATCATGGATTAACTTCAAAAGTCCGCCAAGCATGGCATCTTTCTGAGCGGGATCAAGCTGTGAAATGGGCTGCTCGATGAAGGAGGAAAACGCCGATACGTTAGATGCCGTCTGTTCACCCGCTTCGGTGAGGGAAAGTGTATAGCTTCGGGTGTCGGAAACATCGGGCTGTTTTTTCACCAGTGATTTCATGAGCAAACCCTTTACACTCTCACTGACGGTTGCTTTGGTCATATTGAATTCCTTCGCCAGGTAACTAATCCTGGATTTTTCCCGTGAATGGAAACGCAAAAAAATCAGGATCTGAATTTGAATGGGACTTAAGGTATTCACTTTGCTTTCCTTCCAAAGCAATACGCGGAAGGCTTCCGATATGCGTTCCAGGGCGACAACAATCCTACTCTCGACCTCCCGGTTTTGTCTTTCAAGATCAAACGAAGAATTACGTATCAGCATGTCGCGCATATTAGAAGGAACCCTGTAAAGATAGGAAACCTTCTTTACAGGGCAACCGTTAACCTTTCACGTCCGCAATGGACGCTCCGTAATTGATGTGCAGCACGTTCCCATTAGACGTTACCAATGCCGGCACAGACTTTACGCCCCGGTTCTCGGCTTCGGCAATCCGGTCACGTTTTTCGCCAATGTGAACCACTTCCACATT
>JAJUHF010000220.1 GCA_029268045.1 Anseongella ginsenosidimutans | reverse complement strand
ATCCGGGTAATCCGGCAGGATTTCCTCGCCTTTTATCCGAACTGCACACGCCGGTACGATTTGATTGTCAGTAATCCTCCCTACTTCCGGAACTCCCTGAAATCGGCAAGCTCGGAAAAAGCATTGGCCAGGCACGGGAGCGACGAGTTCCTCCGGAAACTGTTGGAAGGGAGCCGGCGCTTGCTGAAGCCGGACGGATTCTGCTGTTTTATTATTCCCTTTGGAGTTGCATCCGATCTGGAGACCCTGGCCGCCGGGGAAAACCTTGCCGTGAGGCAGCGGGTCAGTATCCGTTCCAAGCCAGGCGGGAAAGTTATCCGGCAATGCCTTACCCTGGGCAACGCAAAGCGGGAGGCCCAGGGGGAGGTGATTGAACATGAGTTGGCTATTTACGAGCCGGATGGCAGCTACAGCAAGGACTTTACGATGCTGCTTCGGCCATTTTATCTGAAATTTTAAACACGGTTTGCATGCGCATTGGCTTATTATCGGATACGCACAGTTTTCTTGATGCATCCATTCTGACCCATTTCCGGGAATGCGACGAAATATGGCATGCCGGCGATTTTGGAAATGCACGCCTGGCGGATGAACTGGCCGCCTTCAAGCCATTGAAAGGGGTTTACGGGAATATTGACGGGCAGGATGTGCGGGTCGCATTTCCCGAAACCGCAATTTTTGAATGCGAAGGCGTAAAAGTCCTGATGAAACACATCGGCGGGTATCCCGGCAGGTACGCGCCCGGCGTGCGTCCTTTGCTGGAAACCGTGCGGCCGCTTCTGTTTATTTCGGGACATTCCCATATTTTGAAGGTTGTTTACGATAAAAAACTTGGCCTGTTGCACATCAATCCCGGCGCGGCGGGCAAAGAAGGCTTCCACCGGGTCCGCACCATTACACGCTTTACCATCACAGGCGAACGTATTCACGATCTGGAGGTGATCGAGCTGGGGAATCGATAAAATTTTCCTAATTTCCGGCACTTATCAATCAATAAACACGGAATGACAAAAGTGATTACCCTAGGCCAGTTCATCATCGAACGGCAGGCCGACTTTCCCTATGCCAAAGGAGAATTATCGCGCCTGTTGCGTGATATCGGGATCGCCTCCAAAATTGTAAACCGCGAAGTAAACAAAGCCGGTCTGGTGGATATTCTGGGAGAAACCGGAAGCGTCAACATCCAGGGAGAACGCGTGAAAAAGCTGGATGTCTACGCAAACGAGCAGTTTATTTCAGCCCTGAAAAGCGGGGGCGAATGCTGCATGATCGCATCCGAAGAAAACGAAGAGCTTATTTTCATCGATTCGGAAATTTCAAGTGAAGCCAAATACATTGTTGCCATCGACCCGCTGGACGGCTCTTCCAATATCGATGTGAATGTATCGGTAGGGACGATCTTCTCCATTTACCGTCGCCGATCCATGGACGTGCCCGTGAGCGCCGAAGACGTGCTGCAGCGGGGGCTGCGGCAGGTGGCGGCCGGGTATGTGATCTATGGATCGTCCACCATGCTGGTTTATACCACCGGCTGCGGCACAAATGGTTTTACGCTGGATCCGTCCATCGGTGAATTCTGCCTTTCCCATCCCGACCTGAAAATGCCTCAGACCGGCACGATTTATTCGGTGAATGAGGGCTATTATGTCCATTTCCCGGAGGGGGTGAAAAAATACATCAAGTATTGCCAGGTGGAGGATCCCTCCACGCAGCGTCCCTATACTTCGCGTTATGTGGGTTCAGCCGTGGCCGATATCCATCGCAGTTTGATCAAGGGCGGGATTTTCATCTATCCTTCTTCATCCCATGTGCCCCAAGGAAAACTGCGCCTGTTGTACGAGGCCAACCCGCTTTCGTTTGTTGCGGAACAGGCAGGCGGGCGCGCTTCCGATGGCTACCGGCGGATTCTGGAAATCAAAACCACGGCCATTCATCAGCGGACCCCGGTATTCATCGGTTCTGCTGAAATGGTGAAAAAGGCCGAAGAGTTTATGGCGCGGTATTCACCTCGTAATTCACCGGAGGGGTCTTTAAACGACTTATTAGTAGAATAATTCCACCCACCACAAAAGGAATGCTTAACCATTGACCCATGTTAAGTTGCATGTTCTGTTCAAAGGCAACCTGGATGTCTTTGTAGAATTCCACGAAAAAGCGGAAGGAAAACAGGGCGATCAGAAACAGGGCGAAGATGATACCGTCTTTCAGATGACGGGCATT
>JAJUHF010000219.1 GCA_029268045.1 Anseongella ginsenosidimutans | reverse complement strand
TCGGAAGGCGAACTGGCTGCCGTGCAGGCGATTACCAAATGGGCGAAAAAGGAGGGAATGCTCCGGCGCGTGGAAGTGCTGACCTTTGTGGACGGAACCGTTTCTGTTGAATGGATGCGGAAGGCAGGCGCCAAAGTGATGAACCTGCTGACCAAAGGCTCCCTGAACCACCTGACCCACCAGCTGAGGAAAAAGCCCCAACAGCATTTCGCGGAGGTGGCCGCGGTCATCGAACTGGCGCAAAAACACGGCCTGGAGTGCAATGTCTATCTGGAAGACTGGAGCAATGGAATGCGCCAATCCCGAGATTACGTGTTCCAGTACCTCGATTTTCTGCGCCAGCAACCGGTAAAGCGGATTATGCTGCCCGATACCCTGGGAGTCCTGGTGCCTTCGGAGGTGGCGGAATATGTTTCGGAGACGGTGCAGCGCTATCCCGAAATGCACATCGATTTTCATGCGCACAACGATTACGATCTGGGAACCGCCAATGTGCTGGAGGCGGTGAAAGCCGGTGCGCACGGAATCCACCTGACCATAAACGGCATGGGGGAACGGGCCGGTAATGCGCCGCTTGCAAGCGCCATTGCCGTCCTGAACGACTTCCTGCCCTCGGTTAAGACAACCGTGACGGAAAAGGCCCTGTATCGTGCAAGCAAACTGGTGGAAACCTTTTCAGGCCTTCGCATTCCCGGGAACAAACCCGTAGTAGGGGAGAATGTGTTTACCCAGACGGCGGGGATCCATGCCGACGGCGATAAGAAAAACAAACTTTATTGCAGTGAGCTTATGCCGGAGCGGTTTGGCCGCCAGCGCGTGTACGCCCTGGGGAAAACCAGCGGAAAGGCCAATATTGAGAATAACCTGCAACAATTGGGAATCCAGCTTTCTGAACCCGATCTGAAAAAGGTAACCAAACGCATAATTGAGCTGGGTGACCGCAAGGAGACCGTTACCCAGGCCGATCTTCCCTACATCATTTCCGATGTGCTTGACAGCAAAACCATCGGTGAAAAGGTGAAGATCGAAAACTACGTGCTAACCCATTCCAAGGACCTGCGGCCCTCGGTAACCCTTAAGATTCGGATTGAAGGGGAATTATACGAAGAGAACGCCCAGGGGGATGGCCAGTACGACGCGTTCATGAACGCCTTGAAGAAAGTCTACAGTAAAAGGAAGGAAGAACTTCCCGAACTGACCGACTACAGCGTCCGCATTCCACCCGGAGGCCAGAGTGACGCGCTTTGTGAGACCATTATAACCTGGAAGTACAATAACCGCGAATTTAAGACCAGGGGCCTTGACAGCGACCAGACCGTATCGGCCATCAAGGCAACCCAAAAAATGTTGAATCTAAAATAACCATGGCAAGCAAACACATTTTAGTTGTTCCAGGAGATGGAATAGGACAGGAAGTTACCGCAGTTGGAAAAAACGTATTGGATAAAATAGCCCAGAAATTCGGGCATACATTTACTTACGATGAAGCCCTGGTGGGGCACGTAGCCATTGAAGCGACCGGGAATCCGTTGCCGGATGAGACGCTGGCAAAAATGAAGAATTCCGATGCGGTGCTTTTTGGCGCGGTGGGTCATCCCAAATACGACAACGACCCCTCGGCCAAGGTACGCCCCGAACAGGGACTGCTGAAAATGCGTAAAGAATTGGGCCTGTATGCCAACCTCCGTCCCATTAAATTATTTGATGAACTGCTGGGAGCTTCCAGCATCCGGGAGGATATCCTGCGCGGCGCGGATATTCTTTTTTTCCGGGAACTCACCGGAGATATTTACTTTGGCGAGAAAGGCCGGAAAAACGACGGCGATACCGCCTACGACCTGGCTGAGTACAGCCGTTTCGAAGTGGAGCGGATTGCCCGCAAGGCCTTCGATGCGGCCCGTACGCGCCGTAAGAAGGTTTGCTCGGTAGATAAGGCGAACGTACTTGAAACTTCCCGCCTCTGGAGAGAAGTCGTGCAGAAAGTAGCGTTGGACTATCCCGACGTGGAAGTGGAGCATCAGTTCGTGGATGCGACCGCCATGCTGCTGATCAAGGACCCCCGCCGGTTCGACGTGGTACTTACCGCCAATTTGTTTGGCGATATCCTGACCGATGAAGCCTCTCAGATCGCCGGCTCCATGGGCATGCTCGCCTCGGCCTCGATCGGCGACGGAACGGGGGTTTACGAGCCCATTCACGGATCGGCTCACGACATCACGGGCAAAGGCATCGCCAATCCGCTGGCTTCGGTGCTTTCGGCGGCGCTTTTACTGGATATTTCCTTCGGCATGAAAGAAGAATCCGAATTGGTTATCCGCGCCGTCGACCAGGTCCTGAAGGCCGGGTTCCGTTCGGCCGATATTGCCGAT
>JAJUHF010000218.1 GCA_029268045.1 Anseongella ginsenosidimutans | reverse complement strand
GTACACGGGGTGGTATTTATAGGTATGACTTACCACGGAATAGGAGGCCAGATCGCCGGCCGACACCGGATCCACGGGCATCGTGAATTCGATTTCGAATCCATCCGGCATGGCCCGGACGGCTTTCATCTCAAACGGGATTTTTCCGTTCCAGACAAGGCGCTCCAAGCCTTCGTTCATGTCTCCGGCCGATCCCCAGCCCCGGTTGGTTTCACCGGCAAACAAGGATCCGTCGGGAGCCCAGGCCAAACGAAGCACGCCGGAACGGAATCCGCTCCGGAATCCGAAGGCAGCGCCCTGGTATTCCCCGTTCACCTTTTCAAGGAATACCCGGGAGATCATGCTCATGCCTTGGTCTCCAACCAGTATCTGGCCTTCAAACGGACCGAAATGCCCCTCGGGGATTTTGATCGGCTCGGAGTTGGAAATTCCCAGGATGCCGTGCGGCAGCCATACAGCCGGCAGGCGCATGGAGGGGAAGAACTCCTGTACACCATGGGCGGTCAGGAAATCCTGCTCATTCGGAATGTTTTCAGGTTTTATGTAGGCGCCGTCGGGGCGTTTTTCCTCCCGGATGTCGATCTTGGAGACAAATTCCTCGTATGTGAGTGAAACCGGAGATTCTGGCAGGTGCGCCCATTTCAGCCCGGCGGGGTTGCCTGTGAAATCGCCCTTTCGTAAATGCCATAGTCCGCCTGAACCAATCCAGTCACCCTGGTTTTCCGTGTAAAACAGCTCCCCGTCAATGAAGTTCAGACCGGCCGGCGAGCGCATTCCAGACGCCCAGGGTTGCATCGTTCCTTCCGGAGTAATTCGCATGGTCCATCCCCGCCAGGGTGCCCGGCTGTCGCCACGCCACCATTGTTCTCCCCAAAAGCCTACGTTGGTTGTCACATAAAACGATCCGTCGGGGGCAATGGCCGGCCCATAACTGTATTCATGGTAGTTGCCGGTAAGGGGCCAGGCATAAACCGTTTCGTACAGATCGGCTTTTCCATCCATGTCCGTATCGACCAGGCGGGTCAGTTCGCCTCGCTGCACACAGTAAAGCGCGCCGTCTTTCCAGGCCAAGCCGAGGATTTCATGCAGGCCAGAAGCAAACTTCCGGAAATAAGGCCTGTTGCTGGTGGGATTTTCCACGATATATACGTCCCCTCGCCGGGTGGAAATACCCAGGTTTCCGTTGGGGAGCGTGGTCAGGCCGCCGACCTCAAGGAGAATCCCTTCAGGTACCCTCACGCGTTTGATCTCGAAAAAATCTTCTTCTTTCGGCGTTTCCTGCGCCAGTGCCTGCACCACGGAACCGATGCAAAGCAGCAGGCACACGATAAGATTATAATACCTTCTCATTTAAAATAAAATTGAATAGCTGATCTTTTGATTGATTGGGATTAAGAGTTCCTGTTTGCCTTCGCTTTTCCGCAAAATCGGTTTAGCACCGTTCAAACTTAAAAGGCGGATGTACCATTGGTTATCTCCAATGAGGTAAGTATCCTTGCTTACCTGCTGAATCGTCTCGGAACGGGCTGCCAGGTGGTAGAGGGGCTGATTGCCGCCACTTACACTGATTTCGCGTACCAGACCCTGTCCTTCCTGAGTCGCGCTGGATGCGTCGCGTACCGTCGCGCCATAAACCCGGTAGGCAAACACCGGCTGGTTTTCCCCGTCCAGCTTATATCCATCGGAAACAAAGCCGCTTCCGGTCGTATCCGCCGGCCAGCTGTCTTTTGTGGAACCGAGCTGAGCCACTGCCAGGACCGGTTCGCCCAGAAAAACACGGGCGCCCTGCGGCCTGGATGAGCCGTCGCCACGGGAATGCCACATCGGTGTTGCATCCAGAAAGCCGCCCCGCCAAACCTGATAAAGCGAACCGTGATCCAGATCGTAGGAATAATGAACCTGCCGGGCACTTCCGGCCGAAATATTGTGTACCACGCGTTTTCCGCCCGGTATATCCATAAAGCTACGCAGTGTGGTGTTTACAGGTGCGTTCACAAAAATCGGATCGGGAAGGGACCGTTCTTCCTCTTGAGCCATTTCCTTTCCGTTTTCATAATGGGTGATGCGGATATTGCGGAAGGCAACCGCGCCGTGATCTCCCTGGAAACGCAAGGGACCCTTGGCAACCTCGGTTTCACTCATTGGGCCACGGGTAGGGCCGGAAAGCACCACATTTTCATGGATCAGCGTACCATTCAACTCGATCCGCTCAATCAGCGCGTTCTCGGTTTTGCTCCCCGACGCATCAAACCGGGGGGCACGGAAGGAGATTTTGATGTGCTGCCATACGCCCGGGGCGCGGCTTGCGTTCTGACGAGGCGCCCAACCCTCGAATCCTTCAGAACCGGCTGGCTGGGAAGCATCCCAACGTTCGTAAATG
>JAJUHF010000217.1 GCA_029268045.1 Anseongella ginsenosidimutans | reverse complement strand
GCATTCGGGCAGGCGCCGGTTAAGGAATTATTCGATGTGTTCGCCTCCAAAGTGCGTTCCCGCGGTGAACTGGGCGAATTGAGCGCCCTTAATCAGAAACTATGGGTGGAGTATCTTGCGTTAAAGGATTTTCTGGAGGAGGTGCGATGAATCAGGTTTTTGTTTTAAGGGTCAGCCTCGTCGCCGCTTTGGGCGGGCTTTTATTCGGTTTCGATACCGCGATCATTTCGGGTGCCATTCCGTTCATCACTCCCTATTTCAATCTCAATGAGTATGCCCTGGGATGGGCCGTCAGCTCCATCCTGATCGGCTGCGGTTTGGGCGCCCTGCTTGCCGGCCCCCTTGCAGACCGGTCGGGGAGACGGCGGGTGCTATTCCTTTGCGCAGCACTGTTCGGTTTGTCAGGCATGGGAACCGCCCTGGCAAATAATCTGGCAATTTTTGTGGCTTTCCGCTTGATAGGCGGAGTGGGGGTGGGCGCTGCGGCTTTGGTAGCCCCGATGTATATCGCGGAGATCGCACCGGCGGCTATCCGGGGACGTCTGGTCGCGTTGTATCAATTGGCGATCGTAACCGGAATCCTGCTGGCCTACTACGTGAACTACGCCCTGGCCCATACGGGGGACCATAACTGGCGCTGGATGTTCGCGGCGCAGATCGTGCCTTCCGTGCTGTTCGGACTGTTCCTGCTCGGCGTCCCGGAAACGCCCCGGTGGCTCATTGGAAAACGCAGGGAAAGCGAAGCCATGCAGATCCTTCAAAAAACCATGGGCCCGGCCAATGCGGTGAACGAGGAGATGCACCGGATCCGGCAAAGTTTCAACACAGAGGGCAAGGTGCGTCTTGCCGATCTGTTTTCCGTCCGGTATTTTCCTTTGGTTGCAACCGGTGTATTGATCGCCGTCTTTCAACAGGTTACCGGGATCAATTCCATCCTGTATTATGCGCCGGTGATTTTCAGGGAAACCGGCCTGGATACCTCCGGTTCGCTGATGCAAACCATCGGCGTTGGGCTGGTAAACGTACTGGCGACTTTTCTGGCCATTGGCCTGGTGGATAAGGTGGGAAGGAAGAAACTGTTGCTGGGCGGAAGTCTGGTCATGGGTAGCTCGCTCACCGCGGTGGCCTTATGTTTCCATTATCAGTATTTTGAAAATTACATCGTACTGATTTCCATGCTGCTGTATGTGGGAGCGTTCGGATGTACCCTGGGGGCGGTCACCTGGGTGTTGCTATCGGAACTGTTTCCGAACCGGATCCGCGGATTGGCCCTGTCGCTTGCCACCCTATCTTTGTGGCTGGCCGACTTCGTGGTCACCTTTACCTTTCCGGTTATGACCGGAAAATGGGGTACTTCCGCAACCTTGCTCACCTATGCCGCCTTTTGCGCTATCGCCTTTCTGTATATTCTGTCGAAGGTGCCGGAGACACGCGGCAAATCGCTGGAAGAAATAGAACGTATACTTATAAAACAATCATGAACATGAATCTTCAGGATGCATACGTGCCGGATACCGGGATTTCGGCTGAAAACGTGGCTTTTTACCGCGATTTCGGATACCTGGTTGCGCCGTCACTTTTCAGTAACGAAGAAATTGACGAACTGAGGCAAGAGGCTTCCCGCATTTTCAGGGGGCAACGGGGATCGGTAGAAGGGCTTGTGCCCGTCTCAGACAAAGAATCGGACGAGGAAGTATTGAAGAAGTACGTGGCCATTCACTTTCCCCATAAGATATCGCCGGTGGTAAAAAAATACCTTTCGCACACAGGAATTCTGGACATCCTGGCCCGGACGGTGAGCCCGAACCTGAAATGCATGCAATCCATGTTGTTTATCAAAGCACCGGGAAAGGCTGGCCAGTCCTGGCATCAGGATGAATACTATATTCCCACCCGGGACACTTCCCTGGTCGGCGCCTGGATCGCGATTGACGATGCGACCATTGAAAACGGTTGCCTGTGGATTATTCCCGGATCGCATAAGCCGGCATACATCCGCAAGCGGATTCCCAATTCGAGTCCGGAATATGCCGACGTGGATACCGTGGATGTAAGCGGCTTCCCGGAGGAATCCTTTGTTCCGGTTGAGGTTAGCCGCGGTACCGTGGTTTTCTTCAACGGCTATACCCTTCATAGTTCGTTGCGGAATAAAACAAGCGATCATTTTCGGATGGCGCTTGTCAATCATTACATGAGCGCCGAATCGATGCTGCCCTGGGATCAGGACGGGAATTTGCCGCCAACGGCGGATCTTCGGGATGTGGTACTTGTACGGGGGGAGGACCCGTATGGCTATAAAGGCATCCAGGATTTGAACAGGCCGTTTTTACGACCCGAGATACTGGACATCCGTAAGGAATGACTACAATTCCCGAAGAACCCGTTCCACGATTTCCATGCCGGCATCGATGTGTT
>JAJUHF010000216.1 GCA_029268045.1 Anseongella ginsenosidimutans | reverse complement strand
GAAATGGTAGATGCCTGCCGTCAAGCCAATGTGAAATTACTGGTCGGTTACCGGATGCATTTTGAAGCCAATACGCTTGAAATAATCGAAATGCGGAAAAAGGGAGAATTTGGAAAGATCCAGTTCTTTCAGGGTTTGAGCGGATTCCGTATCGGAGATCCCACGCAATGGCGGTTGAACCGGGAGTTGGCCGGCGGCGGAGCCATGATGGACATTGGCATTTACTCCATTAATGGGGCCCGGTATATGACCGGCGAAGAGCCGGTGTGGGTAACTGCCCAGGAAACTAAGACCGATCCGGTCAAATTCAAAGAAGGCGTAGACGAAACCATTCAATTCCAGCTGGGTTTCCCTTCCGGCGCGGTCGCATCCTGTCTTTCCACCTACAGCATGAATCACCTCGACCGCTTTTTCCTCAATGGCGAAAAAGGATTTGCGGAACTGCATCCCTCCACGGGATACGGTCCCATCAGGGGACGGACCCACCAAGGTGAATTAACCAATCCACACATCACCCATCAGACCGTCCAGATGGATGCGATGGCGGGGATCATACTGGAAGGGGAACAACCGGTGGTACCTGTAAACGGGGAAGAAGGCGTTAAGGACCTGGCGATTATCGAAGCGATTTACGAGGCCTGCCGCACCGGAAAAAAGCAAAAATTGTAGGAATAGGCGAAAAAAGTCGCAATCCCCCCTTTTAATGTCGTATTTATACATCTCCTGCTGTGCGGGCGTGGGCTATGTTTGCAATGTTAACTAGATAATGAACAAAAACAACGAACAATGGAACACAATGCAATTACGGTGGAAAGCACAGTAAACGTACCGATTGGGAAAGCGTGGGAATATTGGAACAATCCGGAGCATATCACCAAATGGTGTCAGGCGTCGGACGACTGGCACGCCCCCTATGCCGAGAACGACCTGCGAGAGGGCGGTACATTCAAAACAACCATGGCAGCAAAGGATGGCAGCTTCAGTTTTGATTTTGGAGGCACGTATGATCTGGTGAAAGAACCAAACCGAATCGCATACACCATGGGAGACGGCCGGAAAGTGGAGGTATTATTCAACGAGGAAAACGGGGCTACCCGCATCGTGGAAACCTTCGATCCGGAAAGTATGAATTCCGCGGAGATGCAGCGCGCAGGATGGCAGGCCATTCTTGACAATTTCAAACGGTATACGGAAAACAACTGACCCCGCGCCGGTCCCCTTAGGGCCGGCCGGTGATTTCCAGGATGGTGCCTGCAATATAACGGGTACCGTCCTCTTCATTGAAATAATATACAACCAGGACCCGCTTTTCGTCCAGCAGAACCGGCCAGGTATAACCGATGTCCCCGTTTCCTCCGTCCTGCCGGAGGATGAACTCCGGAGCGGTGTCAAAATCGGTGCATTCCGCATTCAGGATGCGGGCTCGGATGCCGAAGGGCTGATGCCGGTAACCATAGGTTAGCAGCACCCGCTTATCGGGCAAGCGCAATGCATTCAGTGGATGTCCCCGGAATCCCATGGACTGCCAGGGACCGAAGGTTTTCCCTCCGTCGGTGGAACGGGCAATGCAGGCCTGATCGTCGAAACCGGCTGTACGGAGAAAGGCGACCAGATCGCCCTTCGGGGTTTCATAAATGGAAGTTTCATTAAAGCCTATCGTGTCATCCGATGCCACCGGGGCGCTGTATTGCCAGCTACGGCCTTCGTCGTCGGAGGTGAGCAAATGAACTGAAGTGCGTCCGGTCGTGTCCGAGGCTGCCACAGCCCAGTAAATCCGTCCATTCCTTCCCTCGCATAACGCCCCGCGGTTGTATGCCGGGACCCGTTCGCCGTAGGCGTTGTAATGTATTTCCGGTGGAATAGCCGGCGGATAAACGGGCAACTCCCAGCTGGCGCCTCCGGTTTCGGAACGCAAGAGGTATCCTCCCAAAAAAATAGCCGGACCCGCCTGAAGATACGGTTCTTTCAGATGAGCCAGGCCATCCGGCCGGACAAAAGCCCATCCGTAACTGGTGCAAAGCAGCGTACCGCTACGCAGCACCAGCAAACACGGATCCTGCGACCCGCCGAAAGGATGCGCGTAGAGCAATTCCGGTTCAGCCGACCAGTCCTCCCCGTCGCGCGAGCGTACCGTAACCAGGTAACTATTCGGATCTACGTGAAGATTGCGTTTTTCTCCGAAAATGCGCCGGTCGGGAGCCCTCCGGAATGCAAGCAGTAATTCTCCATCCGGTTTCCGGACCACCGACGGGAATGACGAAAAGAATCGCGCGTCTTTGTATATCACCACGTCCCGGAGCTTCCGGATGCCGGGTCCCAATTGCTGCGCTGCGCCCTGATTCCAGTGAAGGCACAGGAGTAAAAGCGGGATTACCAGCCCCGGTCCAAAGCAAATCTGATTTTTCTTAAACATTTCCACTGCAAACTAACAAATTTTCACCCAAAGCCTTACATTTGTCGGT
>JAJUHF010000215.1 GCA_029268045.1 Anseongella ginsenosidimutans | reverse complement strand
GGTCTCTTCCGCACCTGGCGCTGTACGCAAGGTGACGGCCGAAGCGGCTTCACTGGCGATGATTCCCTGCGTGGTTTTTCCATTCTTCAATTGGATGCTTGACAGGTCGTATCCCACCGCGATCGAAAGATTGGGGTTTATGATATTGGCCAGGATATCCTTGGGCAGCCAGCTTTGAACGGTGCCCAGGTCCGGTCCGTAGGCAACCCCGTGGGTTCCGCGAACCTGGTGGCAGATCCCGCAGTTTTCTTTGAACACGGCCATTCCACGCTCCATGCTTCCTTTGAGACGGAGGGCTTCCTGATAACTTTCCACGCCTTTTTCGTCCTTTTCACTTAGGAACATTGCCCGCGCGCGGTCCCGCAGATCGTCTTCGGGTAATCCCATCAGGCGGGCCCGTCTTCCCCATCCAAGACTCGATTCCCGGATCGTACCCTCTTCAATTGCATCCAGTAAGCGCGTAATCCGGTCCGGTGAGGAAAAGAATAGGTCCAGGGTTTCTTCCCTGATCTCCGGAGTGAGTAATTCCCATTGATTCAATACATAATCGGGAAAGTCATTGCCGGGAATGCCACTGAAAATTTTTAGGGCAGCCAGCTGCACCAGGGGCTGCTCCTGCGGTACAATCAGACTTTTAAGCAGGTCCGCAAAGGGACTTGCTTCCCCCAGCGCCATGAAATGAAGGGCCGAAGCCCGGTTTTCGTCGGCTACCTGCCGGTTGGCGGCCACGCGCGCCGCCTTTTCAAGGCTTGCTTTCAACAGCTGCCGGTCGGATATTCCGATTACCTTCAAAAGTTTTAAAGAGGCCTCGCGGACCGCGGGATCGGGATGTTCAAAACTGGCTGTTACCAGCATTCGTTCTTCTTGCAGGAAATCACCCGGACGTGACCCGTTCCGTTCCAGGCCTTTGCTGAGTCCATTTAATACGGCGGCCTGCCAAACCGTCCGGTTTGTGGCGCGGGCCGAGCGTCGGATCAGATTCCGGACGCCATCCCTATGAGATCCTGTACCGATCATGCTGGTTAACCTTGCAACCAGGGAAGCATAACCCGGTGAAGCCGGTTTGAAATTATTCAGCGCCTCCTCCAGCAGGGCAGCGGTTTCAAGATAAGGGTTGGATAAACCGGCCAACTGGACCCAGGGGTCTTCGATGTCACTAAAGAGGATACGCTCGCAGGCCTTCTTCGCTTCGGGCGTATCGAGGTAACCAAGCGTACAAAGCAATTGAAACCGGACTTTTGCATCGGGATCCTTTTGCAGGGACAAAAGCGCCCGGACCAGGTCAGGGGAAGTTTCCAGTTGTTCTTCTGCCAGCTTGATGGCGTTTTCCCGGATACCGGCCACCGGATCACCCAACGCGTGCATGATCAGCTGGGGCTTCAAGGCCTTCAGTCCGGCCAGTGTCCACATGGCGTGAAGACGCCCGTAGGCGGCGGAACCGGATTGGACAATCTGCTCCAACAGGGGGATCGCATGGACGTCGCCCCGATCCACCAATAAGCGCTGCGCGTTGATTCTCCACCAATAATTCGCATCGGACAGGTAGCCGATCAACTCTTCCGTGCCGGCATCCCCCAATGTCAAGCCCTTGGTCCATGCGGGTGACGCGGCGTCCTGGGCGGAGATGCGGTAAATTCTTCCCATGTTGCTGCCGTTATATAGCCCTCCGGCTGCAATCGCCTCTTCCGACATCCACTCAGGATGTTCAATGATCTGCCGGTAATAATCCAGCATATATAAGGCGCCGTCGGGCCCCACATATAAATTGACGGGCCTGGACCAGGCATCGGTAGAGGCGACGAATTCTTTTCCTTCGGTGCCCACGCGCGTGGAAATAAAGGTCGAAGCGCCGGTGTCTATCAACCGGTCCGCATGAACCAGGTTACTTACCGATTCGCAGATGAAATTGATGTCGTTCCCGTTGAATTCGGGCGGAAAGGCGCCGCCCAGGTAAGTGGTAATCCCGCTTGCCGATGTCATTACGCCGCTTTCGCTGAATAGCTGACGGTCCGGCGTATGGGTTATCTGAAAAATAGGTGCGGCTGCACCGTGGTCGGACATCGGATGGGTTAATTCGGAAATGAGCAAATCCGGGTTCCGGCTCATATAGGGCGCAGCGAGCACTTCCTGAAAGGCGTGATTTTGATTGTCTGCGAAAAGGTGGTGCCCCCAGGCATCGAACGTGTGCCCGAACTGCGCCCGTGAAGCCGTCGTCTCCAAATCGAATGTCTCCGGCCGGAAGCGGACCGAGCGGCTATCCGCGTTTTTCGGAAGGCGTGGACCTGCGGGTTGCGCGGGAAAATAGACCTCGGTTCCTTCGTCACCGAAGTCCTCCATGTAATTACGGGTGGTGATGGCCCCGCGATGAGCCAGGTGAATCCAGTTATCCAGGCCGTACACGGGATTGTTTACGTTGATATGCGGATTGGACAGGGAAAAGCCGGTTAAAACCGTATCGATCAAATCGGCT
>JAJUHF010000214.1 GCA_029268045.1 Anseongella ginsenosidimutans | reverse complement strand
GCGGCCGCATTCATTTTCTCAATGGAAACCGGAGACTCCAGTATATTTTCCTCCATCCGGGATGCGGCGATAACGATCTCCTGTCCCAAAATGGATTCAGGCTGTAAAATAATCCGCATATCCGCTTGGTTCGCCTCCACGGAAACTTCCTTTGTCGCGTAACCGATGTGACTGAATACCAGCACGAAAGGCGGCGAACCGGGTGCCTTCAATTCAAACATTCCATCTGAACCGGTGGAAACCCCCACGGGTTGGCCCTTCACAACAACACTCACGCCCTCTAGCGGCGTATCCGATTGGGCGTCAACTACACGGCCGGACAATTGCAGTCCGTCCTGGCTCCAGGCGATTGCGATCGGACCCATTCCCAAAATCGAAACGAGGGCGATCAGGTTTAGGCATTTTCTCATATTTGAAAATTTAACACGCTTTATAAAGTTAAAGAAAAATATGCTGCTTTGCTTTTTATACTATATTAGAGTCATGAAGTTCGCAAGCGCCGTATTGGCTATCCTGCTGTCCGCATCGCTATTCCTCGCGCTGGAACTAAAGATTGGAAGCGCACCACCCATGGGGAATTTCCTGAATCCCTTTACCGGATTCTGGCAGAATGCGCTGCATGACGATGTTTCCGGTGACCGTCTGAACCTGAAGGGGCTGGAGGCGCCGGTCACCGTACTTTATGACAGCACCAGAGTCCCTCATATTTTCGCCGGGAGCGACTGGGATCTTTACTTTGCCCAAGGCTATGTAACAGCAGCCGACCGGCTGTGGCAGATGGAGTTCCAGACCCGCGCCGCCGCAGGCAGGGTTTCCGAAGTGGTGGGTCCCCTGGCCATTGACTTCGACCGCTATCAACGGCGGATCGGGATGGTTTATGGCGCCGAACGTTCCCTGGAGTTGATGATGAGCGATCCCCGATCTAAAACGATCATCGAGGCCTATACGGCAGGAATCAATGCGTATATCGCCCGGCTGAGCCCCCGCGACTACCCCTTTGAATACAAACTGCTTGACTATGCCCCCGAGCCCTGGACCCCGCTCAAATGCGCGCTTCTGCTGAAGCAGATGACCAAAACACTGAATGGCGGCTCGGATGATTACTATCTCAGCAACATCCTGGCGGCACACGGCCGGGAGGTGGTCCAGGACCTCTTTCCGGATTACCCCCACATGGAAAGCCCCGTCATTCCCGAAGGCACATCCTGGGATTTCGAACCGTTGCCCGTTCCGCAGAAACCGCAGGAGCAGCCCGATGGAATCCCCGCGGCAGCTTCCGGGATCCCCCGTCTGCGGCCGGAACGGTCCGTACCCGGAATCGGAAGCAATAACTGGGCGGTAGCCGGCAGCAAAACCGCTTCGGGGCACCCTATTCTGGTCAACGACCCCCATCTGAATCTCACCTTGCCGTCGCTCTGGTATCAGGTCCAGCTGCACGCGCCAGGCGTAAACGTATGCGGGGCGTCACTGCCCGGCGCGCCGGGGGTGATTATCGGTTTCAACGAAAACGTGGCCTGGGGTGTCACCAACGTGGGATCGGATGTGCTTGATTTTTATCAGATCTACTTCCGGGATGAACACCGAAACGAGTACCGCCTGGACAGCGCCTGGGTCCCGGTGGAACAGCGCATCGAGGTCATCTCCGTGCGGGGCGCAGACGATGTAAAGGATACCGTTCTTTTCACGGTTTTCGGGCCGGTGGTTTATGAAACCCATGAAAAACCCTTCGAATCTGCCGTGCCCCGGGGTCACGCGGCCCGGTGGATCGCGCACGAAGGAGGCAATGAAGTACTGACCTTCTACCAGTTAAACCGCGCGGGGAATTATTCCGACTATGTCCAGGCCTTGCGTCATTACGTGGCTCCCGCCCAGAACTTCGCCTTTGCCGACCGCTCGGGCGATATCGCCCTGTGGGTCAACGGCAAGTTTCCCCTCAAATGGAAAAACCAGGGTAAATTTTTGCTGGATGGAAGCAATTCGGCCAACAACTGGCAGGGCTGGATCCCGCACGACCACAATCCGCATGTAAAGAATCCGGCCCGGGGATTCGTCAGTTCGGCCAACCAGTTCAGCGCCGATACAAGCTATCCGTATTACCTGAACTGGGAATACACGCAACCCGACCGGGGGATCCGGATCAACGAACTCCTGGAAAGCATGGACCAAATTACCGCAGATGACATGCGCCTGATGCTGAGCGACAGCTATAAAAAACTGGCCGAATGGACCCTTCCCGCGCTGCTTCATACGCTGGACAGCACCTCCCTGAAGGGAGAAGAAAAACAGGTCTTTCAGCTGCTTTCCGATTGGGACTATGAAAACACCGCTGTATCGGTGGCGCCTTCGGTTTTTGAAACTTGGTGGAGGTTTCTGGAACACGCCATCTGGGCGGATGAATTTCCAAAAACGGGCGAGTACCCCCAGCGCTATCCCGGTCACGACCGGACGGTACACCTCCTCCGGAACGAAAAGGACTCG
>JAJUHF010000213.1 GCA_029268045.1 Anseongella ginsenosidimutans | reverse complement strand
GGCGAAGGTTACCAGGCCCGCCTTGTCGCCTTTTGACAGGGCCGTATTGGCCAGAACCAGGGAGGCATTGATGGCGTAATCCATCAGGCTGAGCCCCTCAAACGGCATCTGCATCGCGCGACCTTTGTCTATCA
The DNA here is from genome assembly GCA_029268045.1 of Anseongella ginsenosidimutans. GTDB lineage: Bacteria > Bacteroidota > Bacteroidia > Sphingobacteriales > Sphingobacteriaceae > Anseongella > Anseongella ginsenosidimutans_A. The sequence continues at coordinate 2,371 of JAJUHF010000213.1, read as the reverse complement.
GGCTGTAAACCTGCTGGGAACGTTCTTCCTGGTATGCATTGAGCATGAGGTCTCCCTTCCTTGCCGTGGCCTTCCAGTTGATGAAACGGGGGTCATCGCCAATCACATAATTCCGGACCTGTTCAAACTCCATGCTGTTTCCGATCCGTCGAACCTTTTTGATTCCGGCCTCCCAAAGCCGGTTTGAAATAGCCAGTAATTCAAACCGCCGCATCTGCACAAACGAAGGATAAACCTTGACCGTTTCCTCCCCGTCGGGCCGGAACCGCCTTTGCAGTAAGCCGACCCGTCCGCTGATATACAGGTTCAATGTACCGAAATGGTACTCCCCCCGCTTTACCGGACGCAGGCGGTAGGTGATTTCCCGTGTTTCCGCGCTGCGCAGCGTGGCAGGTATCCGCAAATCCCGTTTTTGGAATTGAAAAGGCAGTTCGTCGATTAATTCCAGGTTTACCGGAAAAGGATATCGGTTTTCGATGTACACGGAAACCTCGTTGTCGTTCCCGTTTGAGAATCGTTCCGGCAACAAGCGTCGGGCAAAAAGGGGATCCCGGAAGCGGAAAATCGACCAGGCATCGATCAGGCAGAGAACGATCAAGAGAAAAAACGCCAGCCGGGCCAATGGAAACAAGGCCGGAAAAGGAAAAGCAAATAGAAACAGGGTGATGACCACACCCGATGCGATAAAGAATCTGCTCTTGAAATAAAGCGCCTTGATCATCCCCATGGGTTTCATGCTTACCGGGGAACTTCCAGTTTCTGGACGATCTGTTTGATAACCCCTTCCACCGAATGTCCTTCCATTTCCCTTTCCGCGGTCAGCTGCACGCGATGACACAATACCGGAACGGCCAGCTCCTGGATATCCTCCGGGGTGACAAAGTCTCTGCCCCGGATCGCTGCCAGTGCTTTTGAGCTCTTCAATAAGGCCACCGATGCCCGGGGAGACGCGCCCAGGAAAAGGAACGGATTATTCCGTGTCCCGGTAACCAGTTTGGCCATGTATTCCAGCAGCTTTTGCTCTACGTGGACCCCGTGTACCAGCGCTCGTGCCTCGGCTATGGACGCGGTGGAGACAACCGCCGAAATAATTGTTGAAAGGTCCCTGTTGCGGCCTTCGGGTCGGTGATGACTGTTCAGGATACGGATTTCCTCCTCCAGGCTTGGGTAGGGGACCAGGATCTTGAATAGAAAGCGGTCGAGTTGCGCTTCCGGCAGGCGGTAGGTACCCTCCTGCTCGATGGGGTTCTGGGTGGCAACCACCAAAAAGGGCTCTTCCATCGGATAGGTAACTCCGTCGTTGGTCACCTGGCGTTCTTCCATCACCTCAAACAAGGCCGCCTGGGTTTTGGCGGGGGCCCGGTTGATTTCGTCGATGAGGATGATGTTTGAAAAAACAGGGCCTTTTTTGAATTCAAACTGTGTCTTGGACGGATGGAATACCGAAGTACCCAACACATCGGAAGGCATGAGGTCCGGTGTGAATTGGATCCGTCCGAAGCCGGTGTCCAGGGCGGCCGCAAGCGACTTGGCCATCAGCGTTTTGGCTACGCCGGGTACGCCTTCAATCAGTACATGTCCATCGGCCAGTATCGCCGTGATAAGTAGTTCGATTATGGCATCCTGCCCCACAACGACCTTGGAAAACTCGGTCTTGATTCGCTGTACACTTTCATTCAGGCCGCTAAAATCCGTGCGCTGTGGGAAATCGTCTGTTTTGTCCATAGGGTAAAGGTACTAATCCGTGCGGAAAGTTAAACCGGGAAGCACATCCGATTAAACCTTTACCCGGCAGGACACTCCAAAGGTATAAATTGAATAATCATGAAGGCAACAAAATTCGTACTGTTCGGCATGTTGTTCCTTGCCGTCAGTTTTCAGACGATGGCCCAGGAGCGGGGTGAACGTCCTCGCCGGGCTGGAATGGGCCCTGATCGGATGATTACGGCCATGAAAGAGCGGCTGGACCTGAGCCAAGAGCAGGTAGCCAAGATCCAGGATATTTACCGTGCAACCCGGGAAGAATTCGGAAAACTGCGCCAGGAAGATGCGGAGGCCAATCGGGCCCGTCGGGATGAATTCAGAAAAATCCGGGAAAAACAGCAAAAGGAAATCGATCAGGTGCTGACCGAAGAACAGCGCAAGGAATGGAAAGCCTGGATGGAAGAACGGCAAAACCAGCCGCGTCGCAGACCGCGTCCGCAACGCGGTGAGTAAAATTTAAGTGAGAGTGTGTGGTTAAAAGGGTGTGGGAAACTACACCCTTTTTTTATAAAATTCCTCGAGCTGCCCGTTGAAATGAAGCAACTCCTGCTCGCTGATCCGGTCCGCCGCCTTGATACGGGCCAAATTTTGGAAAAGCTTTTCCAGC
>JAJUHF010000212.1 GCA_029268045.1 Anseongella ginsenosidimutans | reverse complement strand
TGCTCCGTCAATGCCGAGCCGGAACCCGGTAATCACCTCGTCCAAAATCAGCAAGGCTCCCTGCTGCGTGCAGATCTCCCGGATCGCCTGCATGTATTCGGGATCCTGGATGAGCAGTCCGTTGTTAGCCGGAACGCCCTCGATAATCACCGCCGCGATACCTTCTTTATGGTCTTTAAATGCTTGCTTTACCGCGTCGATATTATTCAGGGGGGCTACCAGGGTTTCCTTTGCAAAGGCCTCGGGAACTCCTGCGGAAGTAGTCTCCCCAAAGGTGACCAAGCCTGAACCCGCCTTCACCAACAAGCTGTCGGCGTGCCCGTGATAGCAGCCTTCGAACTTCAGGATCTTATCCCGCCCGGTATACCCGCGCGCCAACCGGATTGCAGACATGACCGCTTCGGTACCTGAACTTACAAAACGCAGCTTTTCGATATGCGGATTGTGTTTCCGGATCAGTTCCGCCAGCTCATTTTCCAACCGGGTGGGCGCCCCGAAGGTGGTCCCGTTCGCGACCGCTTCGATGATGCTTTCCCGGATTGCCGGGTGATTATGGCCCAGTATCAGCGGTCCCCAGGAACAGCAGAAGTCAATGAACTGGTTTTCGTCCTCGTCCCAGATATGACAGCCCTCCCCTTTTTTGATAAACAAAGGAACGCCTTCCACCGACTTGAAGGCCCGTACAGGCGAATTCACGCCGCCCGGGAAATGGCTCTTTGCCGCTTCATAGAGTTCATCCGAACGCGAACGGCTGATCTCCGGGGGACCAGCCAGGGTAGAAAAGGTATCTTCTTTTTTTTCCTTTCTGAAAAGTCCTAACATATCTTACAACCAGTTTTTCTCTACGATATCCCGTGTGTGATAGCTGATAATGATTCCCGCACCGGCACGGGCGAATGCGTACATATTTTCCATGACCATGGCCCGCTCGTCGGCCCAGCCATTCATCGCGGCCGCCTTGACCATGGAGTATTCCCCCGACACATTATAACAGGCCACGGGAAGATGGGTGGCATTGCGCAATGAAGCGATCAGGTCCAGATAAGCCAAGGCCGGCTTGACCATCAAAATATCGGCCCCTTCCTCTTCGTCCAGGGCCGCCTCGCGGAGGGCTTCCCGGGCGTTCCGGAAATCCAGCTGATAGGATTTGCGATCCCCTTTTCCGGGTGCCGAATCGGCTGCTTCCCGGAAAGGCCCGTAATAGGCGCCCGCGAATTTCACCGCGTAGGACATGATGGCCGTATTCACCAATCCTTCCTGATCGAGCGCACGGCGGATCGCGCCTACCCTTCCGTCCATCATATCCGAAGGAGCTACCATGTCGGCCCCTGCCCGGGCATGGGTAAGTGCCATTTTTGCCAGCACATCCAGCGTGGGATCGTTCTGCACGTAATCGTCCTCCAGGATCCCGCAATGTCCATGCGTCGTATAAGCGCATACGCATACGTCGGTGATCAGATAAAGCTCATCGCCGAAGCTGTGCCGAAGCTGTCGCAACGCTTCGGGCACCACCGAGTGCGGATCGTAGGCCCCCTGGGCGTGTTCGGACTTTTCTTCCCCTACGCCAAATAAAAGCAACCGGTTCACCCCGTATTTCAGTCCACGCTCCACATCTTTCAGCAATTCATCGATTGAAAAATGATGAATGCCGGGCATGGAGGGAATCGGGTGCTTCACCCCTTTTCCGGGAACTATAAAATAGGGATAAATAAACATATCTGCCGAAAGCTTCGTTTCGGCAACCATATCCCGGATAAGCTGGTTTTTGCGCAATCTGCGCGGACGCTGGATCATTCCGTATCAATTAAGTCAGTTCGAACACCTTTTCCGCCAATCCGACCTCATCCGGAGCATAGGGCATCAGGTAGTCGGTAATTCCATATTCTTCCAATTTCTGCCCCGTGGACTTGCCAATGGCGATCACCTTCTGATGCGCATCGATCAGATAAGGCCCCAGGTATGCTTCCACATTGGAGGGGCTTGTAAACACCAATACGTCGGCACCCGAGGCATCCGCGTTTTCTTTGGCGGCGGTTTCGTAAATCGGAAGGTCGATGATCTTGATATCGCTTCCCAGCCGGCGCTGTATCCCCCGCAAGGAGTCCTTGGCTGCCGGAAAGAGCACCGTCTGACCGGCCGCCACTTGGCTGAATTGCTGGGCGACGCCGGGCGTATCGGAGGCGGTCCCCACAAAGTCAGGTTGTCTGCCGTGTTCGCGCAACTGGCTTTCCGAACCGCGTCCCATGACGGCGATCTTCGTTTTTTTTGGAATAAGCGGATTCAGTTTGAAAAAGTAATCGATCGCATTCCGGCTGGCGAAAAATATCCAATCCACCCGTTTCAATATGGATGAGCTGAAGGTGGTAATGATCGGGAAGGTACGGATCATGGAACTTCCGGTAACCTCGATTCCCTGCCGGGTCAGCGAGCGGTAAAAATAACTGTCTTCGGAAAGGTCCCGGGTAATGAAGACGCTTTTTATCGCCTTGTCTTTTTTCAGGTATTTATCCACGATCCGGCGGGCCAGTCCGGTGGTGTCGTAAGCGCG
>JAJUHF010000211.1 GCA_029268045.1 Anseongella ginsenosidimutans | reverse complement strand
TTCCTGCCAGCTGGATGCCCCCCTTCAGGCTGGACATCACGGAGTATTTGGTCGGCGGTACCAACGAGCTGCAAATTGATGTAATCAATCAATGGCCCAATCGCATCATTGGCGACAGTCAGCTTCCCGAAGGGGAGCGTTACGCAAAAACCAATTACCTTAAGTTCAGTCTACCCGGCTCAGAACAGTTTTTAAGGGAATCCGGGTTGATCGGCCCGGTTAAACTGCGGGTTATTGCCGCAAAAGAGATCGAGTAAAAAGAAGCTGGACCAATATGAAATATAAAGATTCTTCCCGTCGTTCGTTTTTAAAGGGCGCACTCGCCCTGGGCGGGGCTGCCGTGCTGCCGTCGGCGCTTCCCGGAAGGGCGTCAGCCGCAGCTTTTCCTTTTTTAAAGTTTAATAACCGAACGGACCGTGTAAACCTGGCCTGCTGCGGGATAGGAAACCGCGGCAGCCAGGTCGTCAGTTCCCTCCAGCATACCGGGATGTGTAACGTAGTTGCCCTGTGCGATGTGGATATGGGAGCGCCGCATACGAAAAAAATCCTTGAAATGTTTCCCGATGTCCCGCGTTTCCAGGACTTCCGGACTATGTTCGATAAGATGGGAAAGGAAATCGATGCGGTTAGCGTGGCTGTTCCCGATCATTCCCACTTTCCCATCACCATGCTTGCCATGAGTGAAGGAAAGCATGTGTACGTGGAGAAGCCCCTGGCACGTACATTCCAAGAGGTGGAGTTGATGATGGAAGGAGCCAGGAAATTTCAGGTCGTAACCCAGATGGGGAACCAGGGCCATTCCGGGGCGAATTATTTTCAGTTCAAAGCCTGGCATGAAGCGGAAATCATTAAAAACGTGACCGCCATTACGGCACACATGAACAGCCCGCGACGCTGGCATACCTGGGATCCCGCTATGAAGCGGTTTCCAAAAGGAGAGCCCATTCCCTCTACGCTTGATTGGGATTTGTGGCTGGCGGCCGCGCGGCATCACGATTACCACCACGACTACGTCAATGGCCAGTGGCGCTGCTGGTATGACTTTGGAATGGGCGCCCTTGGAGATTGGGGTGCGCACATTCTGGATACCGCCCATGAATTTCTCGAGCTGGGATTGCCCACGGAAATCGAAGCCGTATCGCTCGAGGGGCATAACCCGTTTTTCTTTCCGATGTCGTCCACCCTTTCCTTTAAGTTTCCCCAAAGGGGAACAATGCCGCCCGTGGAAATCACTTGGTACGATGGCGTGAACAATCTTCCTCCCATTCCGGCTGGTTATGGCGTGTCTGAGCTGGATCCCAATATTCCTCCGCCGAGCAACGGAGAGATTCAGCCTGTCAAACTGAATCCGGGCAAGATCATTTATGGGGAAGAGCTCACGTTTAAGGGAGGATCGCACGGCAGCACCCTATCAATTATTCCCGAAGAGAAGGCAAGGGATTTGGCTTCCAGCCTGCCGGAGGTTCCCGAAAGCCCTTCGGATCATTTTACGAACTTTTTATTGGCATGTAAGGGAGAAGAGAAAACCCGGTCACCTTTTGAGGTCGCAGGTCCATTGAGCCAGGTGTTTAATCTGGGCGTACTTGCACAGCAACTGAACACAAGGCTGTTGTTTGACCGGGAGCGTAAGCGGATTACCAATAACCGGTTGGCCGATAAACTGCTCAGGGGAACCAATCCCCGAAAAGAATGGAGGGAATTCTATACGCTGTAAACTAAGCAAGTTGTAACGGGCCCTCTTTCAACCAAGCGTTTTTCTAGCGAAATAGGAAATGACCATACCGGGCGCGGCCAGGATCATGGCAAAATAGTACAGGCTGGCCGGCGAATACCTGGCCAGCAGCAGGCCGGCCAGGGCGGTAGCCAGCATAATGGTCAGGTTGAAAGCCGAAGACTGTACCGAGGTAGCCACATCCTTGGCTGTACTGACCTGTTTGCTGACGGCTGCCTGCAGCAGGGTCACCAGCGGCCCGAAAGAAAGTCCCCACAAAAAGAACGCGACATGCGCAATTCCTGCCCTGTCACCGATGAGCAGAAGCAAAGCCATGGAGATTAACAGCAGCGCAAACATGGCCACGGTGAGCAGCCGCAGGTATCGGTCGGTATAGCGGATGGCCAGCAAAACAGAAATAAGCGAACCGATCCCGAAAATGGTCAGCGCGCTTTCGATCCCCCCTGCAAGCTGAATGTGCTCCACCAGACTCGTCACATAGACGTACACCCCATAATGGGCGCAAACACCTAAAAGGGTAAGCAGCAGCACGACGAGCACGGTTGGGATTTTCAACAAGGCAAACGGCGAGGAGCTTTTGGTGAGTTTTTCGCCCGGCGTGGAGGGAAGCACGAACAGGCTGACCAGGCCGATCAACGCAATAAACAGGCCCAGCGCGATGAATTCGGTCCGCCAACCGTATTCGTTGCCGATAGCCGTCATGATGGGCATTCCGATGCTGATACCCAACGTGTTTCCCGCCATGATCACGGCAATGGCTTTCCCATGCTGCGACTCGCCGACCAGGCGCATGCCGAACGCGGCGATCATCGGCCACATGACTCCGGCGAAAACGCCCCCCATGATCCGGAGGACGATGATCAGGCTGTAATCCTGCACCAAACCGG
>JAJUHF010000210.1 GCA_029268045.1 Anseongella ginsenosidimutans | reverse complement strand
CTTTTTCTGTTTGTAAACCTAACCTAAAAGTAACCTTGCTTCTTGCGGTCTTCCATCGACGTTTCCGACCGCTTATCGTCGCTCCGGTTACCCCGTTCGGTCTGACGGCTGGCAGCCACTTCGGCCACGATCTTTTCCAGGGTGTCTGCTTCCGATTCAATCCCGCCGGTGATGGTGATATCCCCCAAGGTACGGAAACGCACTTTCTTTTTTTCCACCCGCTCCCCTTCCCGAAGTTTGAGGTGCTCCGAAACAGGCAACCAGGTATTGTCGCGGAACACCACTTCCCGCTCGTGCGCAATGTAAAGCGAAGGAATGGGAATATTCTCCTTCATGATATAGGTCCAGATATCCATTTCCGTCCAGTTGCTGATGGGGAATACCCGGAAATGCTCACCCAGGATCTTCCGGCCGTTAAAGATATTCCATAATTCAGGCCGCTGATTTTTCGGATCCCATTGACCGAATTCGTCCCGGTGAGAAAAAAAGCGTTCCTTGGCACGGGCCTTTTCCTCATCACGGCGTGCGCCGCCGATGGCCGCGTCAATCTTGTGGTTTTCTATTGCATCCAGCAGCGTCACGATCTGCAACGCATTCCGGCTGGCATTCAGGCCGGTCTCTTCCCGGACCCGTCCCTTGTCAATGGATTCCTGAACGGACCCCACAATGAGTTGAACACCCAATTCTTTAACCAGGTCGTCCCTGAACTTAATGGTTTCCGGAAAATTATGTCCGGTATCGATGTGGATCAGTGGTAAGGGAACCTTCGCGGGCCAAAAAGCCCGTTCGGCAAGGTGGGTTACCACGATGGAGTCCTTTCCGCCAGAAAACAGAATTGCAGGACGCTCAAACTGGGCTGCTACCTCACGGATTACGTAGATCGCTTCCGATTCCAGTTCCTGCAGATGATCGAGATAATATTTATGCACGCTATTTATAATTTAATTTTTGGCAAAACTGCCTGAATCAACTCATTTAACGATACTTCAAGGGAGGTTTCATGGGTACGGATGTGCACGTCGGGATTTTCAGGCGCTTCAAACGGCGCCGAAATACCAGTGAAGTCCGCAATCTTTCCATCCCTTGCTTTTTTGTACAAACCTTTTACGTCGCGCTCCTCACAAACCTCCAGGGGACAGTCCACAAACACCTCCAGAAAGCGTTCCGGACCAACCAATTCTCGAACCGTTTCACGGTCTTTCCGGATGGGCGATACAAAGGCCGCCAGGACGACCAGTCCGGCGTCGAGCATCAAGCGCGCGGCTTCCCCGATCCGGCGGATATTCTCTGTCCTGCATTCCCTGGAAAAACCCAGGTCCTTGTTTAAGCCCTTCCGCACGTTGTCCCCGTCCAGCAGGTAAGTATGCGTATTCCTCCGGAACAGTTCCTGCTCCAACAAGCCCGAGAGGGTGGACTTTCCGGAGCCGGAGAGGCCGGTAAACCAGATCAGCAACGGGCGGTGCCCTTTTCGCCGCATCCGGTCCTCGCCGGTAATTTTATGTTCATGAGGAATTATGTATAGCTCTTTTGCAGGTTGCTCCTTAGAACTCATAGTACCATATAATAAAGACAATACAAATTACTGAATAAAAAAGTGTAAACGGAATTCCTATCTTTAAGAAATCCTTAAATTTATATCCTCCCGGTCCATAGACCATCAGGTTTGTCTGATAACTGAACGGCGCATGAAAAGACGCTGAGGCGGCAAACGCGACCGCAACGTAATATGGCGTGGGGTCCGCGCCGATCCCGTGGCATATCGCGTAGGCGATCGGGAATACAACCGATACAGCAGCGACATGCGTTACGAACGAAGTGAGGACCAGCGTCAGGATGAAAATACCGATGAGTACGCCATACTCGCCCCACAGTCCGAAAAATGACGTAATGCCTTCGGCCACCCAAAGCGCAGCCCCGGAATCGATCAGCGCCCTGCTGAAAGTAAGCGAAGAGACCAGGATGATAAACAACTCCACGTCCATATGCCGCTTCAGGTCAGCAATTCCCAGCAATCCAAGCAATACGAGTGCCGAAGTTACAAGTAATAAACCGGTAAACAAATCCAGCTGCCTACCCAATACCAGACCGATAAAAAGCAAAAACAGAAAAACAAACCAACGACGCTGCCAGGGGCTGGATTCCTGTACCTTCTGTATAACCGACACCGGGTATAGTACCCGGTTCTGTTTTATCAGCCGGTCGAAACTCTTTCCCGCCGACAGCAGCATCAAATCGCCGGCTTTGATCGGGATTTCGCCGATCTTTCCGTGCAGCTTTTCCCCATTCCGATGAATCGCGATCACAGCCGCATCGTATTCCTCGCGGAAGTTCAGCTCTTTCAGCGTATGGCCAATCAAAAGGGAATTGGCAGGCACCACCATTTCCACCACATTGGAAAGTGGCTCCCGCTGCGCCGCCGCCGTAGGCAAGACGAGTCCGTTACCGTCCCGGATCAACTCAATGACGTTTTCCGTGTCGCCGGCAAAAAAGAGGCTGTCGTTTTCGCAGAGAATCTCTTCGGGAGATACCGGATTGATCACCCGTTCCTCCCTGCTGATCTCAAACAAGTAAATCCCCTTCAGATTTCTCAGGCTGGCCGAAGCGATGCTTTGCCCTATCAAAACCGATCCGGGAGCTACACGCGTTTCCACCAG
>JAJUHF010000209.1 GCA_029268045.1 Anseongella ginsenosidimutans | reverse complement strand
ATTGGTATTAACTTGAGTCAACAGGGCTGCAAAGTTAGGAAATTGTTTTGATATTTTCTCACGCAATAATTCCCCGGTAAACTGCTCGCTCTCATAATGCCCGATATCCGCGATGACGATCCGGTCTTCCGCATCGAAAAATTCGTGGTATTTATAGTCGGCTGTAATGAATAAGTCCGCGCCGGCACGGATGGCATCCTGCAATAAGCTTCCCCCTGCACCTCCGCAGACGGCCACCCGTCTGACCTGCGCTTTCAGGGGCTTCGTATAGCGGATGCAGCCGGCCTTCATCTTTTCCTTGACTTCATTCAGAAAGTCCAGCAGCGGAACCTCCCGCGGAAGCTCCCCGACCATTCCGGCGCCTGCCATGGGCCAGGCGTTGGCCAGGGAATACAGATCGTAGGCAGGCTCCTCGTAAGGATGGGCCTGAAGCAGGGCCTGTAGGATCCTGCCCTCGAGATATACCGGATAAACAACCTCAATCCGGGTTTCCGGCTCCCGGTGGGTAGCACCCGGCTCGCCCACAAAGGGCTGTGAACCGGCACCGCCCCGAAAGGTTCCGTACCCTTCCAGATTATAACTGCAGCGGTCGTAATTTCCAATATGCCCTGCCCCGGCTTCGAAAAGCGCGGATCGTACCGCTTCAGCCTGGGCGTGTGGCGAAAAGGTAACCAGCTTTCTAAGCATTCCGGTTTGGGGAACGAGGATGCGGGTCTGCTGCAGTCCCAGCTTTTCGCAGATCTTCGCGTTCACACCCTCCAGAATATGGTCCAGGTTGGTATGAATTGCGTAGATGGCAATCCGATCGCGTATGGCGCGCAGAACGGCGCGCTCCACGTAGGTTCTCCCTGTCAGTTTCCGAAGTCCCCGAAATACAATGGGATGGTGGGCGATCACCACTTCCGCCCCTTCGGCAATCGCTTCTTCGATCACCGCCTCAGTACAATCCAGGGCAATCACCGCCTTGCTGATCTCCTGGCGCGGATCACCTGTAATCAAACCCGCATTGTCGTAATCTTCCTGCAGGGGAAGAGGCGCCAGCGATTCGAGAAAATCCGTCAGTTCCTGAAGCAACATCTGCACGCGCTCCTTTCTTAAATCACCAACATATCGTGTACAACCACCCGGGTCCAATACCGGGAATATTGCTCAATCGCCCTGGTATGGTACTCGTGTTCCTGATAGATATCGTGATCCTCCAGGCTATCGAAGGTGGCTACCATCGAGTAGGTAAAGGTATTGTCCACCACCGGGCGCGCGCCGGTGGGGGCAGGCCTTCCGAACTGGAGTTTTTTAACGGTAGGCACCCGGGCGAGTTCTTCAAAAAAGCCCTTGAAATTTTCAATCTCCTCGGCAGACAATTCCGGGTCGAGCCAGAATAAAACCGAGTGAAGCAGTTCCTTATTCATGGATTTTATTTTTTCCAAACCTAACCAAAAATGAGCAATATTCCAGCCGGTCTGTGGGGTTATCCTGTCTGAAATTCAGCCTCCCGACCGCTGCGTCCGCCCTTAACCAGAAGTTAATTGAGATTTTTATCTTACTATTAATGAGTGTTATACATATATCGTTTTAAGTTATTATTTAAGTGTGAGATACCCCTTTTAAATACGCCGCCCGAAGCGGGATCATCCCGCGATTTACTCTTCCAGGGCTTTCTGAAATCCGGATGGCAAATTTTCAGGCTCTATCCGCCGCTGAATTCATAGGGCCTGGACACCAAATAAAATTTGGCATCCGTATTTTTTAATACATAATTAACTAACTTTCTGAATATTACATCAACCACCTAAACTCCACTTGTAAAGGTGCCGGAGTTGTCTATTTCACCCGTTCTGGTCGGGGACCTGCCGGCGGCTTGCAGGAAAATCCGGACGAGGCACATGGGAAAAACCGCGGCTTTTGCGTAAATTTGCCCCCGAAATGCAGGACATTTCCGGAATGTTATCGGCCTACGGCGCAGACAAGCGCACAGGCGAACTCACCGATGCCCTCTCCCGACCGGGGGCGCGGGTCCATTTGAAAGGCCTCATCGGGTCTTCAGATGCATGGGTAGCGTCTGCCCTTTTCCATCGTACCCCGTTTACCGGGGTATTTGTTTTGGCGGACAAGGAAGAAGCCAATTATTTCCTCAATGACCTGGAAAACATATCCGGTCGGAAGGGCCTTTTTCTTCCCGCGTCCAGCAAGAAGCCATTTGACTTCAGTCTGCCCGACAGCTACGGGATACTTCAGCGGACCGATGTGCTGAACGAGCTCCAACATTCGGGGACGAACCGGCTTGTGGTCACCTACCCCGAAGCGCTGGCGGAAAAAGTGATCAGCCACCAGAGCCTGGAGCAAAACACGCTGGAGATCCGCGTGGGTGACAAACTGGATATCGGATTCGTGAACGAATTTCTTACCGAGTACGGATTTGAGCGGGTGGATTTCGTGTACGAGGCGGGCCAGTTTTCCATCCGGGGCGGGATCGTGGATGTCTTTTCCTTTTCCCATGATTTACCCTACCGGGTTGAGTTCTTCGGAGATCAGGTGGAAAGCATCCGCAGCTTCGACATGGAAAGTCAGCTTTCGGAAAGAAAACTCACCCGGATTACCATTGTGCCCAACATCCAGTCGGATCTGCTGAAGGACAATCATACCTCGTTTACCGATTTCCTGGCCGAGGATTGCATCTTTTGGTTCAAGGACGTGGAATTCTGCTTT
>JAJUHF010000208.1 GCA_029268045.1 Anseongella ginsenosidimutans | reverse complement strand
CAACGACGGCACGCACGAAATTACACTGGGATATCGTTTCGGGGAGGGCGCGTTGCGCTCCAGGCTGCTTTAACCCGCTAGTTATTCGATTGCCGTTCGGCAATATACTGATAAACAGCCTCTTGCACGCGCACCGGCGGTTCATCGGGGCCCGGCACAAGCTGTTGCATTCCGCCGGAAGGGTCCGGCAGCACCGCTTGCGTATTGTCCTGCAGCTGAAGCGCAACCAGGTCCATCATTTCCTTTTTTAATTCCGGGCTGTAAAGCGGGAAAAGCACTTCGATGCGCCGATGCAGGTTGCGGTCCATCAGGTCAGAGGAACCCATGAAAACTTCGGGATCGCCGTCGTTATGAAATATGTAAACGCGGCCATGCTCCAGGTAGCGGTCTACAATTCTGCGTACAGTGATGCGCTCACTCATTCCGGCAACCCCGGGCATCAGGGTGCATATTCCCCGGATTATCAGATCAATTTCCACACCCGCGTTGCTTGCTTCGTAAAGCGTCCTGATAAGCTCCTTTTCCTGGAGATTGTTCAACTTGAGGGTAATGCGGGCGTCCTTCCCCGCCTGCTTATGGGCTATTTCCCGGCGGATCAATGACTTCAGCCGGTCCATCATGTTGAAACGCGCGACCATTAAATTATCAAAACGCATAAAATGATAGTCTTCCGGCTGATTCCGGGAAAGCAGGTAGGAAAAAAGCAGGTCCATTTCGCGGGTGATACCCGGGTGGGTTGTCAGCAGCAGGTGATCGGTATAGAACCGGGCGGTACTTTCATTGAAATTGCCGGTGGACAGCAAGCCCAGGTACTCCGCTTTCCACCCGTGTTTCCTTTTGATCAGGGCCATTTTGGCGTGCACCTTCATTCCCGGGATACTGTACACGATGCGGACTCCGGCGGCCTTCATCCGCTTGGCCCAGTTCAAATTATTGGCTTCGTCGAAACGCGCCTTCAGTTCCACGAAAACCGTCACATCTTTGCCGTTTTTTGCTGCACTGATCAAGGCGTTGGCTATGTAGGAATCGGTTGCAACCCGGTAAAGTGTTACGGTAATGGCCATCACGCTCGGGTCGATCGCCGCTTCGTTGAAAAACCGCAGAATGTAATTGTAGGATTGATAGGGAAGGTGCAAAAGCAGATCCCCTGCTCTGGCGGCCTCTACAATGGAATCGAAGGAGGCCAGCTGCGGATGTTCCAGGGGAGGCTGCGGCCGGTAGCGCGGCAGCTCATTCCGGGGGTCGGGAAGGTCGGCCAGGTCCTTCAGATTGTGATAGCGGCTTCCTTCAATCAATTCGTGTTCATCCAGGCCAAGATGCTGCATAATAAACTGCTGCATGTCGGCGGGCATTCCCCCTTCATAGAGTAAGCGGGTGGGGGCGCCCCCTTCCCTGGCCCGGATCATCTGCCTGATCTGCTCCTCCAACTCACCCCATTCGTCAACCAGGCTGATGTCTGCGCTGCGCGTCATCTTAATGCTATAGCAGCCGTTCACTTCGTATCCTGGAAAGGCTTTGCCGATATTGTCCCGGATCACGTCATCCAGAAACACAATGTTTTGAAGTCCGCCGTCACCGGCGATGAGTACAAAGCGGTTCAGGTAGCCCGTGGGAATATTGAGCAGTCCATAGTGTTGGGCGCCATCGGGACCGGTGAGTTGCAGCGCAAAATAAAGCGCATTGTTCTGCAGGGCGGTTTCATTTTTTCCGGTCAGGATCACCGGTTGCAGAAAGGTCAGCACGTTGCTATAAAACAGGTCGGAAATATAGGCTTCGTGTTCTTTCGGAAGGTCTTCCCGGTAGAAAAGATGCAAATCGTATCCGCGCAGGGCCGGCAGCAGATCGCCGGTAAGGATCTCGCCGAATTCATTCTGAAGCTGGTCCACCTTATCCTGGATCTCTTTAAGCAGGTTGATGTTCCGGGACGGCGCTTCCGAAGCGCTTGACCGGCGGTTCAGCGCGAGCAATCCGGGATAACGGACCCGGAAGAATTCGTCCAGGTTCGAGGAGAAGATAGACAGAAACCGGAAGCGCTCATACAGGGGAACGCGCGGATTCTTCGCCTCCAGCAATACCCGCTCGTTGAATCCGAGCCAGCTTAAATCCCGATTGAAAAACCGAAACGCATCCATTACGAAATGACAACGAATACAAATGAAAGTGCCGAAATGATAAAGCCTACGGTAAAAAAGGTGTAGGCATATCGTAAAAGCTTGTATTTCCGCCCCAGCACCACACCCAGGTTATAGATATCCCGGGTCATGCTGCCGTATAGAAAATCCGCATCGTCCATCATCTGCTTCACTCCCCATTGATAATCCTCCAGGTTCATCCGGTGAAAATTGCCGAAAAACAAAAGGTTTGCTGTTTTATTCCGGATGTCTTCCTTGGTGAATACGCCGCTGGTGACATTGGGACGGGTTACCAGCACAGCGAATACGATCGTGATCAAGGAGGTGGTGATAAACATCAGGCCCGGGATCAGCAGTTGGGAATCCCCGTCCAGTCTCCGGAATAGCAGGGCCACCAGAATAGAGACGATGATGGAGTTGATCGTCAGCAGAATATGCGCCTTATTATCAGCCATTTCGCTCAACCGGAGGTGATTCACCGAGGTAGTACGGAACATTGTCTCAATGCCTCTTCCCGGTTTTTTCCCGCCGGCCTTCCCGGGTTGGGAAGCCGGGGCCTCGCTTTCCAGCGCCTT
>JAJUHF010000207.1 GCA_029268045.1 Anseongella ginsenosidimutans | reverse complement strand
TCTGTTCGATAATATGAAGGTGGACAGTATTGTATGGAAAAACCGGCAACTCACTTGGGAAAGGGAACATCACGCCGTATTTATCGATTTTCCCGCGCCGGTTAAAAAGGGGACGTCGGACAGCATCCGTTTTCATTATTCCGGCTCCCCCCTGGTGGCTAAAAGACCTCCCTGGGACGGCGGGTTTGTCTGGACCCAATCCCAAAGCGGCAAACCCTGGATCGCCGTTGCCTGCCAGGGGACAGGCGCCAGTCTTTGGTGGCCCAACAAGGATCATCAGTCGGAGGAACCCGACAGCATGCTTATCAGCGTGGCCGTCCCCGATGGACTGATGAATGTTTCCAATGGACAAAGCAGAGGAAAGGTTAGCCTGGGTAATGGATATACCCGCTGGGATTGGTTTGTGGGGAATCCGATCAATAATTACAATGTGAGCCTCAACATCGGGGAGTATTCACATTTCAGCGAAAATTACCGGGGACACACACTGAATTATTTTGTCCTGCCGGAAAATCTGGACAAGGCCAAGAAGCAATTCAGGGAAGTACCGCTGATGCTGGCCTGCTTTGAAGAATATTTTGGTCCGTATCCTTTTTGGGACGATGGGTTCAAGCTGGTGGAGACGCCTTACTTGGGGATGGAACACCAGAGTGCGGTGGCTTACGGGAATGAATACAAAAAAGGGTATCTCGGCCGGGATCTCTCCGGTACGGGGGTAGGGCTGAAGTGGGATTTTATTATTGTACACGAAAGCGCGCACGAGTGGTTCGGGAACAGCATTACCTCGGCAGATATTGCCGATATGTGGATACACGAAGGCTTTACATGTTATGCCGAATCGGTTTACCATGAATGTCGGTGGGGCTATGATGAAGCGATGGAATACATCAACGGGCTCAAGAAAAACGTGTTGAATGACCGGCCTGTAACCGGCCCATACGGCGTAAACCGGGAAGGCTCTTCCGACATGTATTACAAAGGCGCCTTGCTGATCAATACCATCCGGCATATAGTAAACGACGACGAAAAGTGGTGGAACATCCTGAGGGAATATACCCGCGCCTTCAGGCACCGCATTGTGACTGCCAACGACGTGATCGCCTTTTTCACGAAGGCTACCGGTCAGGATCTGGAACCGGTTTTCAGCCAATACCTTCATTACGCCCGGATTCCGGAACTGGAATTTTCGGTGGAACAGGACACGCTGCGTTATCGGTGGAAGGCCGATATCGAAGACTTCGCGATGCCAGTTGATCTATTTATCCAGGACAGGGAACACCGGATATATCCCACCACGCAGTGGAAAGTCCTACAGGCGGAAGCCGACGACATCCGGGTAGCCGGGAACCGCTTCTTTATCCAGGTCAGCGGACTTCGTTAATACGGCCTATCGCGGTATCAGGATCGTATAACTATGCCCCGGACGGACGGTCAGACTATGCGCCCGTAACCAGGGATTCAGGGTCTTCAGGATTTTATAGGTAGTCCCCTGGCTTCTGGCAAAATCCACCAGGCTTTCGATACTTGAAGTAACTTCCACCTTCCGGGTTGGGATCGGCTGGTAAACATCTTCTTCGGTAATGATGAACCCACTTCTTTCGGGATTTTCCAGAATGTATTTCAGTGCCAGGATGCGGAAAATGTACCGGTTGGTTTCTTCCGGCAAAAGCAGGTCGTAGTAGTCGCGGCTTCCCTGATGACTGCTAAACCTGGAATAGCCCCCCAGGCCGCAGTTATAAGACGCGGCGGCAGCGGTCCACGATCCAAACCGGTTGTAGGCGCTTTTCAGGTAGCGGCACGCGGCGTCGGTAGCTTTCTCCAGATGATAGCGTTCGTCCACCTGATTGCTAATTTCCAATCCGTATTCTTTTCCGGTCGTATTCAGAAATTGCCAGTAACCAAGCGCTCCGGCGGGCGAACGCAGGTTCTGAAGCGCACTTTCCGCTACGCAGAGGTATTTGAAGTCTTCGGGGATGCCATTGGCTTTCAGCCTTTCTTCCAGCACGGGAAAGATACGGTTCGCCAGTTTGAGAACGTACAGCGTACTCCCATGCAGATAGCTGTTCACCAGCAGTTCCCGGTCGAGCCGTTCCCTGACTTCCCAACGATCCAGAGGAGTCTTTTCGCCGGCAAAATCGATTTCCTCCGGGAGTTTGGGCGGAAGCCAGCGGTACTCCCAATCGCTTGGTCCTGCCGAAGCCGACGCGCCGTCCGCTACCAGATCCCCTGATCCGCCTACCAGTCCGGCCCGGTTGGTCCCGGATTTCGAAAATACGGGTCCGTTATTAAATGCAATGGCGGCTATGATCAGGCCGCCGGCTAAGATTCCCGCTGTAAAAATCCCTATTATTCTCATGAATGATCCACACTTTTCGCTAAAATAATAAAAATAACCTTTCCGCGCCCGAAGAGACACAATTGGGAAAAACAAAGGCGTTCTGCCTGCGTTCATCTTTTTGACTATCCCCGGAAGAATACACATGTTTAAAAAAACCACGCTGCAGACCGGTCTGACAGTGATCGGGTTTATCCTGATCGCGGTCAATTTACGGGCGCCTATTACCTCAGTCGGTCCTGTTTTATCCGAAATCACCCAAAGCCTTGGATTATCCACCGTCCAGGCCGGTTTGCTCACCACCATTCCGGTTCTTACCTTCGGACTGCTGTCCGGCCTGGTATCGCGCCTGTCCAAACGCTTCCGGATGGAAGACCTCCTGCTTTGC
>JAJUHF010000206.1 GCA_029268045.1 Anseongella ginsenosidimutans | reverse complement strand
TGATCGAGCCCAATGAAGTGGTATTTCTGTTGCAGGAAGCAGAAGCCCAGACCCACGATATTGCCAATGAGCAGTCCTACGCCAGTCAGATAAACCGCGTTGTACAGGAAGATCCGGCGGATCCGAAGGTTGTTTGCTCCCAGCGCTTTGAGGATCCCGATCATGTTGGTGCGCTCCAGGATCATGATCAGCAGGGCGGAGATCATATTGATGCCCGCGACCAGCAGCATCAATACAAGCAATACAATAGCGTTCATATCCAGCAGAGCCAGCCATTCGAAGATCAGGGGATATAGTTCCCTCACCGAAAAGGCCTGAAGATTTTCGTCTACATTTTGATGCACCTCCATGGTGAGCTCGTCCAGCCGCGTGTAATCGTCGATGAACAGTTCGTAGCCTCCGGCCTGGGTCGCCTCCCAATTGTTCAAGCGCTGGATCAGCTGAAGGTCGCCCAGGACGTACAGTCGATCCAGGTCTTCCAGACCGGTCTGGTAAATGCCGCTGATATGCAGCTTGCGCCGACGCAGCGGTTCCTGCACAAAATACATCAGCAGGTCGTCACCCGATTTCAGCCGGAGCCGGTCGGCAACGGTCTGGGATAAAAGGATGTTTTCCGAAAGGCTGTCCCTTGAAAAAACAGGGATTTCGCCGCTGACCAGATGTTCTTCCAGGTAAGACCAGTCGTATTCCGGACCCACGCCTTTCAGGACGACGCCTTCAATTTCTTCACCCGCTGAAATAATACCCGGTTTGGTTGCAAATACCTGGGCCCGGATCACGCCGGGAAAATCTTCGGCACGGAAATTCAGATTCCCCGCCGTGTCCATCACGGACACCGGCGTGTTTTCGAAAGAAGTATTCAGATCGAAGCGACTCACCTGGATATGGCCGGTGAAGCCCACTACTTTATCGCGGATGGTGTTCTTGAAGCCGGTAACGATCCCAAATGCACTGATCATGACAGCCAGGCCAAGCGCGATGCCGGTAATCCCGATGATCACGATCAGCCTGGAAAATGTCCTGCGGGCCTTTACGGAGACCCGTTTCGCCACGAATAATTCGAAATTCACGATTAATTATGCAAATTTGACCGTTTGCTCCCGGACAGACGGGAAGCTCATGCAAGTTTATGAAAAATTATGGTGCCGTTTTTAACGCTTGAAAATATTCATGTCTCGTACTTCGAAAAAGAAGCGTTGAACGGGATCTCGCTGGAGCTGAATGAAGGCGAACACTGGGCGCTGACCGGACCCAGCGGCTCGGGGAAAACCACCCTGCTGGAAAGCATTGCCGGCCAGCACCTGATACGGAAAGGGAGCATTCATCACCATTATTACCGGCGGTTCCTTGAGGCGCAACCGGTCGCGGACCCGCATTTCAATTACAAGCACTTGTTGGCTTCGGTGACCCTGCAGCATCATTTCAGGAACCGTTACAACCTGGGCGAATTCTATTATCAGCAACGTTTCAACAGCGCCGATGCCGATGAGGCGGTTCCGGTGCGGGATTACCTTCAGGCCGTAGGAGCGGAAGCGGCCGCTTTCCGGCCCGATGCAGGCGAAACCGGAACCCACCGCATTGAACAGGTTATCGGGGAGTTGCATCTGGAGGAATTGCTGGATAAGTCCCTGATCAAGCTTTCCAATGGAGAAACCCGGAGGCTGCAGTTTGCGGCCGCCCTATTGAAACGCCCCCTGCTGTTACTGCTTGACGCGCCTTTTACCGGGCTGGACGAGGCAACCCGCCCTTATTTTCACCGGCTCATCAACCGCCTCATGGCCTCGGGGCTCACCGTGGTCATGGCCACCTCCGAAGATGAAATTCCCGAAGGGATCACCCACGTGGCCCGGCTGGAAAACGGCCGTCTTGCAGGGACCTGGACGCGGGCGGAGTTTCAGGCCAAACAGCCTTCTGCCGCCGGCCCCGTGCCGATTGCCCGTCCGGGACTTCAGAAATTGATCGCCAATTGGCCTTCCGCGGAATTTGAATACGCCGTCCGCATGCGGAACGTGTCCATCCGCTATGAAAGCGTTCAAGTGCTGAGTCAGGTGGACTGGGAAGTAAAGCGGGGAGCCCGTTGGGCCCTAAGCGGACACAACGGCGCAGGGAAAAGCACCCTGCTTAGCCTGATCACCGCGGACAACCCGCAAGGGTATGCCAACGACCTGGTTTTGTTCGACCGGAAACGGGGAAGCGGGGAAAGCATCTGGGATATCAAAAAGAAAATCGGATTTATGTCCCCTGAAATGCACCAGTATTTCAAAACCTCAGATTCCTGCCTGGAGATAGTGCTATCGGGCTTTTTTGATACGCACGGACTAATAAAAAAGTGCAGTCCGGAACAGCTGGATACCGCCGAAAGGTGGATGGAGGTGCTCGATATCGCCGGTTTCGCCACCCAGCGCTTTCGGCACACCCCGCTCAGTACCCAGCGCCTGGTACTGCTGGCACGCGCCCTGGTGAAGCAGCCGCCCCTGCTGATCCTGGATGAGCCCTGTCAGGGCATGGACTCCTTCCAGGTATCCCGGATCCGTCAGCTGATTGACCGGGTATGCAGCCACACCGACCTCACTTTGATCTATGTCAGCCATTACCGCCACGAGATTCCTTCCTGCGTGAGTAAGCTGCTGAAACTGGAAGGGGGACGCGTGGTGTACCGCGGCGCGCTTCCCGCGACATCCTAACGCGTTCATCCCGCGTTTTCATTTTTCACATAAAAGCTTTAACTTGCTGTTGGCGACTGCCTTGCAGCTCGTGACGCACTCCTCAAAACCGCTCTGGGATGAAAACATTCGACGAAAAACACATCAAAAACTTGGTGCTGGCCGGAGCAGCCAAATCCGGAAAAACCACC
>JAJUHF010000205.1 GCA_029268045.1 Anseongella ginsenosidimutans | reverse complement strand
GCCCTGCTCGAATTCGTGAACCGGAGCAGGACGGCTACCCTTTTGGATCGCATCCCAGTTGTAGCGCCTCCAACCCTGGGTCAAAAGAAGGTGGTCCAGTGCTTTGATCCGCTCAAAATCGTTTTCGTCCTCAAAATACCAGGAGGGATCCTCCACCGTCCCTTTGATATCCGACTCCAGAAGCAGGGTCGTATAAATGGAAGATTCAAAATCGGCCGACCCGGTTCCACCCGGTAAGAAGGAAACGCTTACATCGGCCTCCAGCGGTTCGGACGCGCTGTCAGTGGCGATGAGTGAGAATGCGAGCGAATCGGCTTCCACGCGGGAGTCCATGGAAACCCTGCCCAATCTGTCCAGGCCGCTGATAAAGATCATCCGGTCGGCAACCGGCTCAAACTGCTCGTTGAACAAGGTCACGTGATTCACGCCGGAAAGCAGCAGGGCTTTATCGATGTCTATTTTGATCACCGGACGGTTTGTCCAATTGACAATCAGCACCCGGGCCACCTTTCCCCGGTTATGAACCAAAACATAGTTGTTTTTCCCTTGCAGTTCCTGTAAGGATTCCGCGTTCGTCCGGAGCAAAACGCTCACCTTGTCGGGAAAAAACCATTGACAGCTCAGGGCAACCCCCTGCCGCCGTGCCTCCGGCAGGTTGACCGTCTGAACCTCCCCGTTTCCGCCGGGCAGGGTGAACTCCGCATAATATTTCTCACCGAAAGCCGGGGTCAGCGGAAAACTGCTCATGCCGCGTGGATCGGTCGTCAGCTTCAATAAGGTATCGCCGTTTCCGTTTTTCAACACGCCATCCAGGGCAGTTCCTTTCCCGGTGGGATCCACAATTTTAAAAGCCACGGTATTGACCATGCCCTCAAGCAGCTGTCCTCCTTCCGGATAAAAGCCAATTTCGTACGCACCCTGGGTGGTTTCCCCATCGCCGGCAGGCCCTTCGGCAATCTTTTGCACGCCTCCGTTCACCCGGAAGGTCCGGGTATAAAATTGGCCTTCTTCCATGTTACGCATCCAGTTGGTATAGGCGCGGAACGTATAGGTACCGGCCATCAGCGTATCGGCCAGCTCAATCATTCCCCAGGCGGAACCCTTTTCGGCAAAAAGCACCTGCCGCCTGACGGGATTCCCGTTGGGATCGAATAATTCGGCATAGACGTTCTGCTGAAGATCAAAAGGACGTTTTTCCTGGGTATCGAACAGGTAAATTTTAAACCAGACCGCTTCCCCGGTCATGTAGCTGGATTTATTGAAATGGGTATAAATTCCTTCGCCCGGAAATTCAAAATAAGCGGAATAGGGGTTGAGAAGCTTTTCCTGGGACAGGCTGTCCGGTGGAATTTCCTGGGCCGCGGCTTGACCCAAAAGGAGCGAAAGGATAAAGGTAAGGGGTTTTTTCATAAATTGGGCATATTGGCAATAGTTAAATTTAATAAAAATAATTAAATGACCGGCAGGGATGTTACAAAGGCGGCTTTTCTTCGCCGCGCTTACGAGCTGTTGCTGCGACCCCGTCTGATCGAAGAAAAGATGCTGGTCCTGCTCCGGCAGGGCAAGCTGGGGAAGTGGTTCTCGGGAATCGGACAGGAGGCCATTGCGGTGGGAGCCACCCTGGCCATGGAAAAGGACGAATACATCTTACCGATGCATCGGAACCTGGGCGTGTTTACAACCCGGGGGGTTCCCCTTCGGAAGTTGATGAGCCAGTTCCGGGGAGGTCCGGACGGCTTCACCAAAGGACGCGACCGTTCCTTTCATTTCGGCAGCCAGGAGCACAAACTGGTGGGAATGATCTCCCATTTGGGAGCGCAGCTTCCGGTTGCCTGCGGAATCGCACTGGCGGAAAAGCTGTCCGGTGGCAAAAGGGCGGTACTGGTGTTTACAGGCGAAGGGGCCACCAGCCAGGGAGATTTTCACGAAGCGCTTAATCTGGCATCGGTCTGGAAGTTACCGGTGATCTTCCTGATCGAAAACAACGGATACGCACTGTCCACACCGGTTTCGGAACAATATCGTTGCCCCGAACTGGCCATGCGTGCCGCCGGTTACGGCATGGAGGGGGTCCGGATTGACGGCAATAACCTGCTCACTGTCTTTGAAACTGTGGAAAGAGCCAGAAAGCATTGTACCAGCCGCCAGGAACCCTTTCTGATCGAATGCATGACGTTCCGGATGCGCGGACACGAGGAAGCCTCGGGAACAGCCTACGTCCCTTCCTCCCTGCTGGAGGAATGGGCGCAGCGGGACCCCATTGCCCAATTTGAACAGGTTCTGTTCACGGAAGCAGGAATGACTCCGGCGGAATCTGAAGCATTGAAAAGCCGGATGCGGGAGCAAATTAATAACGAACTGGGGGACTCCCTGGCAGACGTCCCGCCCATCGGGGTCTCGTCGGAACGTGAACTGGCGGACGTATACGCGCCCGCGGCAAGCAATCCCCCCGAGCCCGTTGCGCCAAAAGGGGACGGACGGGAACCCATCCGTTTTATCGATGCCATTTCCGAGGGCCTGCGCCAGGCCATGCGCCTGCATCCGGACCTCCTGCTGATTGGACAGGACATTGCGGCCTACGGCGGGGTATTTAAGGTAACGGCCGGTTTCCAGGAAGAATTCGGCCGGGAACGGATACGCGATACCCCGCTGTGCGAATCGGCAATCATTGGCGCCGCCTACGGATTAAGCGTGGCGGGATACCGTTCCATCGTGGAGATGCAGTTTGCCGACTTCATTAGCAACGGGTTTAATCAGCTGGTGAACAACCTGGCCAAATCACACTACCGGTGGGGACAGCCGGCCAATGTGGTCATCCGGATGCCCACAGGCGCCGGTACCGGTGCGGGGCCTT
>JAJUHF010000204.1 GCA_029268045.1 Anseongella ginsenosidimutans | reverse complement strand
CGAAAAACTGCAGGATTCCAATACCTCCGATCTGATCTATAAGATTCCCTTTCTGGTGAGTTACATCAGTCAGTTTATGACCCTGCTGCCGGGCGACGTAATTTCCACCGGAACACCTTCGGGCGTTGGGCTGGGAATGAATCCGCCACGTTACCTGCGGCCGGGCGACGTCGTGGAGCTGGGAATTGAAAAATTAGGCGCTTCCCGTCAGGAAGCCGTTGCTTATAAATAATGATCATAGACGCGCATCAGCATTTCTGGAAATTCAATCCGGTCCGGGACACCTGGATTAGCGAGGAAATGCAGGTGCTGCGAAAAGATTTTTTACCTGATGACCTGCAGCCTGTTCTGGAAAGAAACGGAATCGATGGCTGCGTTGCGGTGCAGGCCGGTCAGTCGGAGGAGGAAACCTATTTTCTGCTCCGGCTGGCTGAAGCGCATGACTTCATACGCGGGGTGGTAGGCTGGGTTGACCTGCGATCTCCGGCGGTGGAGGATCGTCTTGCCCATTTTTCACAGTACGGAAAGTTAAAAGGTTTCCGGCATATCGTACAGGCCGAGCCGGAAGGATTTATGCTTCAGCCCGAATTCCAGCGCGGGATCGAAAAGCTGAGGCGGTATAATTTCACATACGACCTGCTGGTTTATCCCAACCAGCTTCCGGATGCGATTTCCCTGGTAAGAAAATTCCCGGATCAGAAATTTGTACTTGATCACATGGGAAAGCCGAATATCAAGCAGGGCGTCCTCTACCCCTGGAACGAACACATCCGAACCCTGGCCCGTTTTGATAACGTATACTGCAAGGTATCCGGTCTGGTAACCGAGGCCAATCACCAGACCTGGAGCGAGGAAGCAATGGTTCCCTATTTGAATGCGGTTTTCGATGCCTTTGGTTCGTACCGGCTTCTTTTCGGCTCGGACTGGCCCGTCTGTCTGCTGGCAGCGGATTACCGAAAGGTGAAAGATCTTGTCGGGAATTACCTGAAAGATCGCAGATTCGCACAGGAAAGCGAAGTATGGTATCAGAACGCAATTGATTTTTACGATCTCAACCCCTAAACCCTCAACCATGGATTCATCCACTTCTTCTGCTGATTCTTCTCACACGTCTCTGGGAAACGGTTCGGGAAAGCAATTTCTAATCCCTTTTGTGCTGGTAACCAGCTTGTTCTTCCTCTGGGGATTGGCCAATATTTTGAATGCGGCGTTGATCTCGCACTTTCAGCCGCTGTTTAATATTTCCCGGTCCATGGCCTTGCTGGTGGAGACGGCCTTCTACTTCGGGTATTTCCTGATTGCCGTTCCGGCAGGCCTTTTTATGGAAAAAAAGGGATATAAAAAAGGGATCATTTTCGGGCTTCTGCTGTATGCCGCAGGCGCCTTGCTGTTTATTCCGGCTGCCGAAACGCTCACCTTCGGGTTTTTCCTTGGTGCCCTGTTTATCATAGCAGGTGGTCTGGCTTTTCTGGAAACCGCGGCGAATCCCTATGTAACCATATTGGGAAAGGCTGAAACCGCTGTTCAGCGATTGAACCTGGCGCAATCCTTCAATGGAGTGGCGCTTATCGTGGGGCCGGTGATGGCCTCGCAACTGATCTTTGCAGGCAATGAGGGTGAACTGCTTACCCAGGCAAGCCGGCAGAAGGCGGCCGATGCCGTGATTGTGCCCTACATAGGCATTGCGGTGGTGGTACTGGTGGTCGCCTTCTTGTTCTTTCTCACCAAAATGCCCGAACCTGCCAAAAGCGGCAAGCTTCGCTTCGACCGTTCCATATTCCGGCACAGCCACCTGACCAAGGGAATAATCGCGCAGTTTTTTTACGTGGGTGCCCAGGCCAGCATCTGGGGCATTACCATCGATTACGTGATTGAGCTATTGCCACACGTTTCCAAGGAAGTCGCATCGGGAACTTTTCTGGCCATCGGGACCTTCCTGTTTGTCGCCGGACGGTTCATCGGGACGTTCCTGATGAGTTATGTGAAGGAAAACCGGCTTCTTTGCTTGTTTGGCCTTTCCGCGTTCGTATTTTGCCTGGTTGGAATCTATGCGGGTGGACACATCGCCGTTTACGCGGTTCTGGGCCTGAATTTCTTTATGTCAATCATGTTTCCCACCATTTTTGCGCTGGGCGTGAAAGAGCTTGGCCCTCATACCAAATTGGGTTCCTCTTTCCTCATCATGGCCATTGTCGGTGGCGCCGCGGTGCCGCCTATTGTGGGGGCGGTAAGTGATACGGCCGGTATCCAGACCTGCTTCTGGCTGCCTGCCCTGTGTTTTCTGGTAGTGGCCTACTATGGATTCAGCGGCTATAAAGTGAGGGAAAACGCATGAGCACGCGTCGATATTGCTTAACCCTGGACCTGAAAGACGATCCGGAACTGATTGCCGAATACAAAAGACAGCACCGGCGCTTGCGTCCTGAAATTACAAAAAGTATCCGCCAGGCCGGGGTGGAGGAGATGGAGATCTATCTATTGGGAACAAGGTTGTTCATGATCATGGAAGTGAACGAACAGTTCTCATTCGAGCGAAAAGCAGCCATGGACCGGGAGAATCCCGCGGTTCAGGAATGGGAGGAGTTTGTATGGCAATTCCAGAAACCCCTGCCGCAGGCGAAGCCCGGTGAAAAGTGGATCCGGATGGAAAAGATCTTTTGCCTGGAGACTTCGGTCTGAAAACCCCCAAAATGAACAGCCCATGGTTTCATCAAAGGGATGAGCGCCATGGGCTGTTGAGAATAGCAGCAACAGAATCCCGTTCGCTATTCGAGATTTCCGTTGGCTTCCGGTTGATAAAGTATTTTCTTGATAAGCAGTTTTTTCATGCCGTTGGGCATTTCCCATTCCACGACGCTTCCTTCGGTATAACCCAAAAGCGCGGTGCCGATGGGGGCAAGGACCGAAACCCGCTTT
>JAJUHF010000203.1 GCA_029268045.1 Anseongella ginsenosidimutans | reverse complement strand
TTCGTAGGGCGGAAGAAAGGCTTCCCGGAAAAATCTTACCGTAAAAGCATACACGCCGTACAGCTCAATGAACAGACGATCGAGCCGCTTCGTGGTGATGGTCTTCCGGGTACCTGAAGGGGCGGAATTTGTGTTATCAGAATCCATTTATCTCAAAGCCAAATCAGAACCAATCGGTTTCCGAGCTGCAAAAATAGGAGGAAGATCGGGAAAATGATAAGTTTTACTGTTAAATATCCGAATAGTCGGTGGGTTTGAGAAGGATTATGTCCGAATGGGAGACATTATGCTGATATTCCGCCATGGAGGACAGCTTTTTCCACTCCGGATCTTTCCGGAATGTATCCCAGTGCCTGTCGCGCTCGTCCATTCCCGGGAAAGCGGTCATGTACATGAGGTTGGGCATCTGGCTTCCAGCCATCACTTCGCCGTAAAATACCGCATTGAAGCCCAGCCGCTCGAATATGCCAATTTCGCCGCCTTCGTTGAACATGCGTACTTTGTTCAGGTGCAGTTTCTCCGAAGCGCTTTCATAACTCCGCAGTTCGTACACGCGCGGCGCTTTCGGCCCATTCAG
Source organism: Anseongella ginsenosidimutans (assembly GCA_029268045.1). GTDB lineage: Bacteria > Bacteroidota > Bacteroidia > Sphingobacteriales > Sphingobacteriaceae > Anseongella > Anseongella ginsenosidimutans_A. Next base: position 2,387 of record JAJUHF010000203.1, on the reverse strand, counting down.
TTTGGGAAGCGCCAAGGCGGGCATCCCGGAAAATGCTTTGAGTAGAATTTTTTCCATCCGTTCATACGGTGGCCGGTCGTGAGCCGTTTCCAGGTAATCGCTTCCGCTTGCCGCGTAATCCGGATCGTTTTTCAATTTGCCGTCCACACTTTCCAGCTGGTCCAGACTGCGGTAGGGGATGAGTACGTATATCCGCCTTTCGCCGGTGTTTTCGATCGGTTTGAATACGCCCACCTGCTTAATTCCCGCCCGATGCAGGGCGGGGATCAATGCCTGACTGAGAAAGCGGTCCACGCGTTGTTCCTGTCCGGGGGATCCGAGCCGGTATACCCGGAGTTCGTAGTATTCCCGACGCGGCGGCTCACTGGCCTTGGATTGAAATGCCCCGGCAAGCAGCATGAGCGCGCTTGCCAGGACACCAAAGAAATACCGATTGTTTTTCACGCTCATCAGATCACCTGGGTTTGGCCTGGAATGGCATGCGGATAATACCCGTCTGGACCCGGAAGCACCTTCGGTTTCGTATCCCAGGTAAAGGCATCTGGCAGCAGGCTGATGTCCGAATTCAATGCTTCATCCCAGTTGATTACCTGTCCCGAGTAAGTGGCGTACCGACCCAGGAGCGAGCTCATCGTACTGTGGGCCGCGTTTTCCGCGTCGGCAAATTTGTATTCCCCGGCAACGATGGCCGCGAACAGTTCATCGTGTTCTTGCTGGTAGGGATTCGGATTGCCCTGTCCATCGTGGTTGTACTTCACGTTTCCTTTCGAGTCCCAGATGATGCCTTTGTGATCGGCACTTAGGAACGTGCGCCCGTTGGTCCCCTGAAAAGACTCATCTACCCGGTTATGGCAGCCTTCAAAGTGCCGGCATTCGCTATGAATGATTGTGCCGTCCTCGTAGGTGAACAGCACCACATGATGGTCGAATATTTCACCGTGATCCTTTCCGGTGCGTACCAGGCGGCCGCCGGTTCCTTCCGCTTTCACCGGGTGGCCTCTTTTCACCCAGTTGGCTACATCAATATTATGGATATGCTGTTCGGTAATGTGATCGCCGCACAGCCAGTTGAAGTAATACCAGTTCCTCATCTGGTATTCCATTTCGGTCTGTCCTGCCTCTCTTGGGCGGACCCACACCCCGCCGCTGTTCCAGAATACCTGTCCACCTACCACATCGCCAATCGCTCCGTCGTGCAGACGCTTGATGGTTTCCCTGTAGTTGAACTGGTAGTGACGCTGCAGGCCTACCACCACATTCAGTTTCTTCCTTTTGGCTTCTTCCGCGGCAGCCAGCACCTTCCGGACACCCGGTGAATCGGTCGCCACCGGCTTTTCCATAAAGATGTGCTTATTATGTTTTACCGCTTCTTCAAAGTGAATGGGACGGAAACCCGGGGGAGTTGCAATCAGGAGGACATCCGCCTCGGCAATGGCCTGTTTGTATGCATCAAAGCCCACAAATTTCCGTTCTTCCGGAACGTCCATTTTCTGGGCGAATTTCTGGGAAAGCGCGCTGTAACAAGAATCCAGCCGGTCGCGGAAGGCATCGGCCATGGCAACCAGTTTCAGATTATACTTGGTACTAAGTGCATTTACGGCTGCCCCGGTTCCCCGGCCACCGCACCCGATCAATGCGATTTTTATTTCGTCATTAACCGCCCCGGCATACGCTCCGCCGGCAAACGGCATGGTGCTCAGTACGGTGCCCCCGGCCAGCAAAGCGGACGTTTTTAGAAAGTTCCGCCTGTCGTTTGCCATCACCGGTTGGATTGTTATCTTTTCCATTTTTTACATTTTTTATGCTACATATCAAGAATAGGTTCCACATTGTAATAGGCTTCAATTTCTTCTTTGGAAGGAGGCACGGCCGGCCGCACTAAGCGGAAACCCAGAAACGGGGCTTCGGGGAACCACCAGTTGCTCTTGGGTACCTGGGGGTCTATGCGTTTCCAGCTGGCCTGGGAAGGGATCCGGTTTGCCGACCGCAGTTCCGATGCGTCGTCATTGAAAGAACCTCCACGTACCGACCGGGGATAAAGCTCGGTGGGAACGGCAAGCGGGTTTCTTGCGGTTTCGCCCTTTTTAAAACTGGAATAGAAATCCGCCACGTATTGGTCCATGGTCCATTCCATTGCATTCCCATGCATATCATACAGGCCCCATGCATTCGGTTTTTTTGCGCCCACCGGATGGGTTTTGCCGTTGCTGTTCCCCGCATACCAGGCGTACTCATCCAGTTGCGCGGGGTCATCTCCAAAATAATAGCTGCTTTCCGAACCCGCGCGGCAGGCATATTCCCATTCCGCTTCGGTGGGAAGCCGGTAGAAAACGCCGGTTTTCGCATACAGCCATTTGCAGAACTGAATGGCGCCGTATTGGGTCATA
>JAJUHF010000202.1 GCA_029268045.1 Anseongella ginsenosidimutans | reverse complement strand
GATGCTTGAAGCGGGGCCGGACGAGTGCTTCCTCGCTGGTGGCCGAGGTATTGATGCTGGCCTGGAGAAACAAAGCCGCGCTAAGGGGAACCCGATCGTCTGTGGTTTGGTTCAGAAAACGGTATTTCATGAATCCGTCCACCATTTTGTTAAAGGAACTGCGTTGCAAGGCGACCTGCAGCATTGGGGTAATGCCGTATTCCAGGCTTAACATGGTTGTGGCGTCGTCCAATCCAAAAAAGGTCCCCGCTCCTTCGTTGACCTGCCCGAAGCGGTGGGCAATGACCAATTGAAGCTCACCGGGGCCGGCGCCTTCAATACTTTGCCCGTTTATGAGGCGGGATGCCTTAAAGGTAGCGATCACCTGGTCGAAATGCCCGACATCGGACGAGTCGAGCAGGGACAGCAGGCTATCCTGAGCCGTTGCCCCGGACGCGAAACCACCCTGTAGCAATAGCATTATGAGGCTTCGCCGGAGGATATTTTTCATCTTATTTCGTTTTGGGTTTGTAGTAAAAGACAAGGGAGACCTCCACCACTTCGGCAATATTTTTTATTACCAGCCTGGGGATGGCAATGTCGTAATCTTTGAGCGCAACCTCGAAGGTCGATCGGAGAACCAGCTCACCGTCTGTGTTCTCCACTGTGCCCCTCGCCTGTACCTGCCTGTCTATCCCGTGTATCTGCAGGGTCCCTTCGGCCTGCACCGTCTGGATCCCCGGACGGGATGGATCAAAGCCGAGGATCCTGCCTTTGAAAACGGCGGTGGGATAGCGGTCCGACTCCAGGTAATTCTCGTTAAAATGTTCCTCCATCAGGGATTTCCGGAAACGGAACCCGCGAATGGGGATGACAAATACCAGGTCTCCGCTTTCCCCATTGATTACACTGGCTCCGTCCTTGTTGATGGCGGTGATGTTTTCAAGTGGCGCTTCCGAAAAGAAGGATGTTTCGCTGTTGTACGATTGATAAACCTGTGACTTTGCGCCCCGCGGGGCAAATGCAAGCAGCAAAAGTAGGCCGCCCGTCATCCATTCGTTCCTGTTCATGATCAATTGTCCTTTTTTCCCTGGTCCACCCAGCACGTGATCAGATTGATTTCTTCCCGTGTCAAGGAGACGCCCGAATTCGGAGGCGGCATGGACCCTTCCCGGGTCCGCCGCCTGATTTCATCGGCATAGGTCAATACCGTCTGTTTTTCCGTAAAATTGGGAAGCCCCGTTCCACCTGTATGGCATCCGCTGAGCGCGCAGTTGTTTTGCAACAAGGGTAAGATATCGGCGCTCAGACTTACGGGTATGGAGCAATCGGGGGCTCCGAACAAATCCTCTTCGCTGTCGCCTGAACAGGAAACATTCCATGCCAGCGCCAGCAGCACGGCCATGGTCAGCAGCTTTTTCATCTGGAGATCGGTTTGATGTAAAAAAAATCAATTGTCGATGGGTGCGCCCGCTGCCACCCAGGCGGCAATGGCGGATTTTTCAGCCGAAGTCAGGTTGCCGACCTTGGGCATGCGTCCCGCCTGCACCTCGGTATTGATCCGCGTCGCGTTTTCCTGGACCTTTTCAGGCGTGCTTAAATCGGCATGGGGGAAACCCGCCTGTCCAGCCTGCTTATGACAGTTCCAGCATACATTTTCAATGATCGGGCGGATCTCCGCGTTGTAGGAAACATTTGGGGTGGAAAGTTCCGGCACGGTAAAGGTCTGTTGAGCGGTGCAGTCATTTTGGTCTTTGGCCGTGATGGTGTACGTCCCGGCAGCCAGTCCGCTGAATGTTCCGGAAGACTGAAAATCTCCCCCGGCCAAGCTGAAAGTAAATCCCTGGCTACCGCTGGCTGAAGCGGCAATGCTGCCATCGTTTTCTCCTTCATGAGCGCCTGTGATGTTGGCGCTAAGCGAAATGGATGTGGAAGCGCAGGGATCCATGCCCGCATCGTCTTCCGAACATGCGGTCATCCAAAGGGTCAGACTCAGTAATACATTGGTCGCATACAATGATGTTCTCATACCTGTACGTTGTTAATTTGGTGTGTTTCATTTGTTTTGCTTTTTGTATGCGCTCATTTATTATTGATCAAACGTATTTTTCGCTTTACTTAGATCCAGATTGAAGCGTATTCCGGCTCCGGCCGAAATCAGTCGTACGCTTCCATGGCCGATTCCGGTAAGGGGAACCTTGACAAAGGGTTCCAGGGAGATACTTGTTTTAGCATTGATCTTCCGTTCCAAGGCCAGGCCGAGATTACCCACTCCCATGAAATGCCTGTTTTCATTGCTGTACTCCCTGATTGCAGCCTCCCGATCGGGATATTGGTAGGCGTATTGCTCGTGCAACATCAGATAACTCGACAATCCCGCGCTCAGTGAAATGCTGCCCGACTCGCTCCGGTGCATGGTATACCGCAGGTTAAGCGGAATATCAATGACATCGCAAACAGCCGCGATATTCATCAGCGTGGGCGGCTTGTATGCGGTGCGGTAATCGGCAGGCAGCGCGTTGTAGGGCTTTCTGGCATAGATTACCCCGCTATGCAGGCTAAGCCTGTCATTAAAATGGATACCTGCCGTGATCCCTACATTGAAACCCAGCTTGCCCCGGGTGAAGCCTCCCGATCCATTCAGGTCGGGAGCTGCAAGGACCCCCAGACTAAAAACGGGCTTTTGCATTTCCGCTTCCTGGCCCCCTCGCCCGGCAAGGCTACCCGCCGGTTCGGCTACCCGCTCCGGACGATGATCGGGAAGCGGCCGCAGAATGGACAAGGCTGGGGTAACGGCGGGGATTGAGTTCACCGCTCGTCCCAATTCGGGTGTTGGAATTATTTCAGGCAACGCGCTCCCCCAGGCAGGTTGCGCATTCAGTCGGGCAGACTCCCACTGCCGCCATGGCTCCTGCGCAGCAAGCGGCTGGCCCGCCCGGGGCAAAGGCAATACCGGCGAGGACGGCTCAGAAGAGGGTGACTTCGGAGAGGGTGACTCCGGAGAGGGTTGTTGCAGGCCGGGATCCGGCTGCAATGCCCTTTCCACTTCCACTGGCCCGGGAACACTCCGATAATAGGTGGTATAAGCCCAGAATCCAAGGCCGGCAAGCAGAAGCG
>JAJUHF010000201.1 GCA_029268045.1 Anseongella ginsenosidimutans | reverse complement strand
GCGCTGAAGGCGTCCTATCACCATGCGGTGAAAAAACTGGAGAAATATTTGACAGAAAGATCAACGGAATGATTTTATTTTTGTAAGGTTAAACCTTACGGCAAGCTAACCGTCTAAGAATCAATTAAACGGGGAGAAATGAACAATAAGTTTCCTGTGAACCTGCCAAAAGAAGGACCTTTCAAGGTTCCTGCGGGCTATTTTGATGGGCTGCATGAGAAGATCATGAGCCGGACGGTACTTGCCGGACCTGAAGGAAGGGAAACGGTATTCCAGGTACCTTCCGGTTATTTCGATTCGTTGCCGGAACGCATCGCCGCACGGATTGGTGCGGGCGAATCCCCGGCTCCGAAAACAGTGCGCTGGGGTGTTTACTACCAAACCGCGGTAGCCGCCTGCATTGCATTACTTTTAAGTGTCCTCAGCGTCCTGCAGGTGGGGAAAGTGAATGAACCTGAAAACTCGCTGGCCATCCTGACTGATTTTGACGAAGAGCTGCTTGTTCAGGAATACCTGGAAACGATGCTTACGTCGGCCGACGATCAAACGGGGGAACTGGAACAGTATATCCTGAACCAGGTGGATGAGAACTTACTTTTACAAGAGCTTTAACGATGAGATACCTCAACCTATTCTTGCTGGCTTTCCTGCTTTTCCCGGTCCTTGCCAGCGGCCAGCGACCCGACAGAGAGGAAATTGAATCGCTTCGGGTAGCCATTTTCACCAAACACATGGACCTGACCCCCGAAGAGAGCAAAGCGTTCTGGCCTGTTTACAACAAACTCCGGGAAGAAACCAACCAATTGCACCGCAAACGACGGGACCGCATGGGTAAACTCCGGAAAGAGACCGCCTCACTCAGCGATGAGCAGGTTCGGGCGCTGGTGGAGGAAGAGGTTACCTACTATGAAAAAGAGGCCGCGATCACAAGAAAGTACAATGAGCAACTGAAGAAGATACTGCCCATCAAGAAAGTTGCCCGGTATTATACAGCCGAGGAAGCCTTTAAACGGGAGTTGATCGATCGTCTGCGGGAGCGAAGAAATGGGAGCAGAAGCCGATGATGCAGGTACCCAGCCTGTTCCAGACCTATACGGGCCGCTTGATTGATTTCCGTGAGATCCGGACGGAAGACATCGACATTCTGGATATCGCACACGGATTGGCCCACATTACACGCTTCGGCGGACAGGCCCGGAATCACATTACCGTGGGCGAACACAGCCTCACGGTTGCTTCGCTGGTTCCCCCACCTTTCAAGTTCACCGCCCTCCTCCACGACGCGGCGGAAGCTTATCTGGGCGATATTCCCAAGCCCCTTAAAAATCTGTTACCGGATTATCAGCGGATTGAAAAGCAGTTGATGGGGATTATCGCGGACAAATTCGGATTCCCATACCCGGTCCCCTGGATTATCAAGGAAGCCGACCGGCAAGCCATTCAGCAGGAGTGGGCGGAAAACGTGTTGAACAGCCGGCCCAAAAACAGCATCCCGGATGACCTGACCGTTCGGGACGAATTTCTCGCCCGGTTTCGCGAATACGAGCTGCTTCATGTAAAAGACGCCCCCGGCGGTCAATAAGTCTCCGGCGGTAAGAGCGGGGTCAGTGCCTGACCAGCGTGGGCGGCACGCCTTCCTGATACCTTACTTTTGGACATTTGCACCGCTGACCTGCGCAGGCGGCCGCAACGGCCATCAACAGCAGCAAAAGAAAGATGTTAATCTGCCTTCGTGTCATTCCTTCGAATGTAACGTTTTTTGACAAGACCGAAAACCCAGAGTCCCAACAGGGCGCCGGCAATATCAAAAAGCCAGTCAATCCAGTCGGCGCTCCGGTAGGTAAAAACAAGGCCCTGCAGCACTTCGATCAAGCCGCCGTAGAGCATACAGAGCAGCAAGGCATACCATCCGGCATGCCGGGAGCCTGATTTCCACCTCTTCTGCTCGGAGAAACCCCAATAACTAAGTATCCCCAGCACGAAAAACATCCCCGCATGAACCACCTTGTCGATCCCGTCAAAATAGTACCAGGATACCTCGCCGGAGGTTTCCAGATGCATGTTGCATAGGATAAAGATCACCAGCGCCCAGAGAAGGGCGAATAGCAGCGGCCTTGTCAGCCCGCCTTTTTCAGCCACCTATCTGCTGTTTATATCCGTCCGCATCCAACAGGCGGCTCGCCTCGGCAGGATCGGAAATACGTATCTTCACCATCCAGCCTTCCCCGTAGGGGTCCTGGTTCACCAGTTCAGGCTGCGCGTCCAGTTGGCTGTTCAGTTCCAGAACCAGCCCGGACAAGGGCATGAAAAGGTCCGAAACGGTCTTTACGGCTTCAACCGTGCCAAAGACTTCATCCTTTGAAATGGTGTCCCCAACCGAAGGAATATCGACATAGACAATGTCGCCCAGCTCGCCCTGGGCAAAATCGGTAATACCCACGATGGCTACTTCTCCTTCGATCCGTACCCATTCATGATCCTTGGTATATTTCAGTTCTGCCGGAATGTTCATATTGTGGATTGATTTTACATCCAAATGTAAGAAGATTCGGATGAAATGCCTAAATTAGGATGCCCAGCACTGGAAATTAATTACCATTCCAACATGTCACCGAACCCGTTGAAATTATTCCTTTTCGGGACGTTGTTGCTCATCGCCGGCGGGTGCAGGAAAGATGAGCCGACACTCCCGGCGCTACCGCAAACGGCCATCATCGTATACATGGCTGCCGACAACAACCTGGAGGACTATGCCAAAAATAACATCAATCAGATGGAGCAGGCCGTCACCCGGGAGGATCAGACCTTGCTGGTGTACCTGAATGCTTCGGGTGAAGCGCCGCGCGTGCTGAAAATCGTACCGGATACCGGTCCCGAAATTGTGAGTCCGGCGGTCCTTACCTATTCATCCCAGAATGCCGCCGACCCGCAGGTAATGAAGCAGGTGCTGGAAGATATCCGGGAAGCCTACCCGGCCACTTCCTACGGCCTGATCCTGTGGTCTCACGCAACCTCCTGGATGCCTCCCGGGTCGCGCCCGACTACCCTGGCCTTCGGAGACGATCAAGGCGAGCAGATGGACATCCGGGAGCTGAAGAATGCCCTGCCGGGAACTTACG
>JAJUHF010000200.1 GCA_029268045.1 Anseongella ginsenosidimutans | reverse complement strand
GCTCAGCTGGTAGTTTTCCCGGGCGGTTGCCCGGCCCACCCCGTTCTTCAGGGAGTTCCCCGAGGAGCGTTCCTTTTCGAGCTTTTTCAGGATCTCGGTCGCGCGCTCCACGATCGTCGGCGGCATCCCTGCCATACGCGCTACGTGGATCCCGAAACTGTGCTCGCTTCCTCCGGGTACCAGCTTGCGTAAAAAAATGACCTTGTTGCCCACTTCCTTGATGGACACGTTGTAATTGCGTACCCGGGGCAGCGCGGCAGCCATTTCATTCAGTTCGTGGTAGTGGGTGGCAAAGAGGGTACGCGCGCGTGCCGAAGGATGATTATGGATGTACTCGGCGATCGACCAGGCAATGGAGATCCCGTCGTAGGTGCTGGTTCCTCTTCCGATTTCATCGAGCAGGATCAGGCTGCGGGAAGACAGGTTGTTCATGATGCTGGCCGTTTCGTTCATCTCCACCATGAACGTGGATTCGCCCGAGGAAAGGTTGTCGGACGCGCCCACGCGGGTAAAGATCTTATCCACCCAGCCGATGGTCGCCTTCTGGGCGGGCACAAAGGAACCGATCTGGCTCATCAGCACAATCAATCCCGTTTGCCTCAAAATAGCCGACTTTCCGGACATGTTCGGACCGGTGATGATCAGCACCTGTTCCTCGTCCGAATTCAGCCGGATATCGTTCGGGATGTATTCCTCGCCGGGTGGCAGGGTCCGCTCAATAACCGGATGCCTTCCCTCCTTGATCTCAATCCGGTTCTCATCGGTTATTACCGGCATCACGTAATGATACCGGGCGGCCAGAAAGGCAAAACCCAGTAAAACGTCCAGCCGGGCAATAAGGCCGGCATTTTTCTGGACCGTCTTGATATACGGGGTAATATCCTGGAGCAACTGATTGAAAAGCTGCGCCTCCAGCTGCATGATCTTTTCTTCCGCACCCAGGATCTTTTCTTCGTAGGTTTTCAGCTCCGGGGTGATGTAACGCTCGGCATTGACCAGGGTCTGCTTCCGGATCCAATCGGATGGTACCTTGTCTTTATGCGCATGGGTCACCTCCAGGTAATATCCGAACACATTATTGTAGGACACCTTTAAAGAAGATATGCCTGTTCGTTCACTTTCAGTCTGTTGCAATTTCAATAGATAATCTTTCCCCCCATCGGAAATCGCCCGAAGCTGGTCAAGCTCCTCCGACACCCCGGCGGCGATCACATTCCCCTTATTGAGTTGCACCGGCGGATCCGGCTGCAAGGTGTGACCGATCCGCTCCACCAGGTCCGTACAGGGATCCAGGGAGGCGGCCGTCTGCAATAACCCGGGGTGTCCGGCCTGATTGCATAGTTGAATGATCGCCTCGATCGCCTTCAGATCCTTCCCCAGCTGAAATACATCGCGCGGGCTGGCCTTCAGCAGGGCGATTTTGGAAATCAGCCGCTCCAGGTCCCCGATCTGTTTCATGCTTCCCCGAAACTGCTGGCGGAGGTTTTCTTCCTGGTGGAAATAGGCCACGATACGCAGCCGCTCCTCCATCGCCTCCTTTCTCTTTAGGGGCGCCAGGATCCACCGGGTAAGCATGCGGGCTCCCATGGGCGTGCAGGTATCGTCCAGAACGTCGCGGAGTGTTTTGGCTCCCTCGGCATGCGAGCTCACCAATTCCAGATTGCGGATCGTAAAGCGGTCCAGCCATACGTATTCCTCTTCCGCGATCCGCCCCAGGGAAGAAATATGGGGAATGGTCGTGTGCTGGTTCTCCCGGACGTAATGCAGACAGGCTCCGGCGGCAACGACCGCATGGTCCAGCCCCTCCACTCCGAACCCCTTGAGGGAATGGGTATTGAAATGGGTCAGCAGCGTTTCCCGGGCATAATCTTCCCCGAAAACCCATTCGTCCAGAAAATAGGTATAGAAACCCTCCCCGAAACGTTGGATGAAGTCCTTGCTTTTGTTTCGCTGAAAAATAACCTCGGAGGGCTTGAAGCTCTGCAGCAACTTGTCAATGTAGGCGTGATCGCCTTCGGCAGCCAGAAATTCACCGGTGGAAATATCCAGAAAAGCCACCCCGGCCTGGTTTTTTCCAAAATGGACAGCCGCCAGGTAATTGTTGGATGTATGACGCAGCAAATGCTCGCTGTAGGCCACTCCCGGTGTCACCACTTCGGTCACCCCTCTTTTGACAATCGTCTTGGTCATTTTGGGGTCTTCCAGCTGATCACAGATCGCCACGCGCTGGCCTGCCCGGACGAGCTTGGGAAGGTAGGTATCCAGGGAATGGTGCGGAAAGCCGGCCAGCTCCACGTGGGAAGCCGCTCCGTTGGCCCGCTTGGTTAGCACAATCCCCAGGATAGAGGACGCTTTGACGGCATCCTCCCCAAACGTCTCGTAAAAATCACCCACACGGAATAACAGCAGCGCACCCGGGTATTTGGCCTTTACCTGGTTGTACTGCTGCATTAGGGGAGTTTCTTTTTTTTGTTTTGATTTTGCCAATTTTGCGTCCGGTTGATCGAGTGTTCAGGCTACGAAATTAAGGAATACCGCCTGCTGTGACAAATACTATTGTGAAACGAGGAATGAGAAAATTAAAAACGGACGAACTGGGCAGACCCTCCATAGAGCAATTCAAAGAGCAACCGAAACTTCCCATCGCCCTTGTGCTGGACAATGTCCGCAGCATGTACAACGTGGGGTCCGTTTTCCGTACCGCCGATGCCTTTGCCGTGGAAAAAATATGGCTCTGCGGCATCACCGGCCGCCCCCCACACCGGGAGATCGAAAAAACCGCATTGGGCGCCACCGAATCGGTCGATTGGGAGTACTGCAAAGACATCGGTCAGGCCCTGGACGCGCTCCAATTAAGCGGTTACCGCCTGATGGCCGTAGAGCAGGCCCATCCGAGCCTTCCGCTTCAGCACTTTCAGCCGCTTCCCCAAGACCGATACGCCCTGGTATTCGGAAACGAAGTGAACGGGGTGAGCCAGGAGGCGCTTGAACGGGTGGAAACCTGTATCGAGATCCCCCAGTTCGGGACCAAACATTCTCTTAACATTGCCGTTACGGCCGGAATCCTGGTATGGGATTATTACCTTAAACGTTTTAATAGCTGAAACAAATAGCTATATTTGCGGCTGTGCGGACGGAAGT
>JAJUHF010000199.1 GCA_029268045.1 Anseongella ginsenosidimutans | reverse complement strand
GGGTTTTATCATAAAAAGTGAAAACAAGACCTTTTATTATGCCGGCGACACCGCCCTGACGCTGGACATGCAGTTGATCCCCGAGCTGTTCACCCTGGATTTCGTGTTTTTCCCGATCGGCGATAATTTTACCATGGACGCGGACGATGCCATCAAGGCCTGTGATTTTGTCCAGTGCGACGACGTGATCGGGATGCACTACGATACCTTTGGCTACATCAAAATCGACCACAAAGAAGTGTTGGATAAGTTTGAAAGAGAGGGAAAAATCCTTACCTTGATGAAAATCGGAGAAACCATCATTAAATAAAATATGGAAGAACATCGAGTCCGGATTCTTGCTATTGAAGAGCTTACACACGATGTGAAAAGCTTTCGTGTGGAAAAGCCGGCAGGGTACACCTTTGTTCCCGGGCAAGCTACCGAAGCAGCCCTCGACCACCCCCGCTGGCGCGATGAGAAGCGTCCGTTCACCTTTACCAGCTTGAATGAGTGGCCGCAGCTTGAGTTTACGATCAAGATTTACGACGACCACCAGGGAGTGACCCAACAGCTCGGGAAGCTGAACGAGGGGGACCACCTGATGATCCACGATGTATGGGGAGCCATTGAATACAAAGGACCCGGCACCTTCCTGGCAGGAGGGGCGGGCATCACTCCGTTTATCGCGATTTTTCGCGAACTGAACCGGCAAAACGCGCTGGCCGGCAACACGCTCTATTTTTCAAACCGGACGGATGGGGATATTATTCTAAAGGACGAGTTGGAAGGATATTTCGGCGAAAACGTCCATCACGTAATTACCCGGCAGGAAGACACCCGTTTCGAGCGGTCTTTTCTGGATGAAGCCTACATCCGGGCGAATATCCGCGATTTTGATCAACATTTTTATGTGTGCGGCCCGGAAGCGTTTGTCGAAGACCTTTCCGGGATACTGGAGCGCTGCGGGGCCAGACCCGACGCGGTTGTATTTGAAAAATAAGACCTTAACGGCAGGGAGCCGGCCACCGGGTTACACGTCTTCGAAAGAAAAATCCCAGCCGCAAACTGCGCACTGGGATAAGTTCCTTTCGGTTAAGCCCCGCCTCAGGAGGATCAACCGAGGTATGATTTCAGTATTTTGCTCCGCGAAGTGTGCCGCAGCCGCTGCAAGGCTTTATCCTTGATCTGGCGTACACGCTCCCGGGTCAGATTGAATTGCTCACCAATCTCTTCCAGTGAAAGGGGCTGCTGGCTACCCAGACCAAAAAACAGGGTAATGATCTCCCTTTCCCGTTCGGTCAGCGTAGAAAGCGCACGCCGGATCTCCTCGGAAAGCGATTCCCCAATGAGGATGCTGTCGGTAACCGGTGTATCGGTGTTTTCCAAAACATCCAGCAGGGTATTCTCCTCTCCCTGAACAAAGGGAGCATCCATGGATACATGCCGTCCGGAATTACTCAGGGTATCGGATACTTTATCCACGGTTGTTTCCAGGATTTCCGCCAGCTCATCGGGTGAGGGCTCTCTTTCGAATTCCTGTTCCAAACGAGAATACGCTTTCCCGATCTTACTTAACGAACCCACCTGGTTCAGGGGCAGACGGACAATACGGGACTGCTCGGCGATTGCCTGCAGGATTGATTGCCGGATCCACCACACGGCATAGGAAATGAATTTAAAACCCTTGGTTTCATCAAAGCGTTTGGCTGCTTTGATCAGACCCAGGTTTCCCTCGTTGATCAGGTCGCCCAGGGTGAGCCCCTGATTCTGGTATTGCTTTGCCACCGATACCACAAAGCGCAGGTTCGTCTTGGTAAGACGTTCCAGCGCCGCTTGATCGCCTTGCCTGATTTTCTGCGCCAGGATTACTTCCTCCTCCGCCGAGATAAGGTCAACCTTCCCGATTTCGTGCAAGTATTTGTCCAAAGACTGACTTTCACGATTGGTGATTGACTGCGTGATCTTAAGCTGTCTCATTCTATGAAATTTCTCTCCTTTTTATAGTTAGAACGTAAATCCTGCGCAAGCGCGCAAAGTTATAATATTCTATACTCATTTACAATGACATAACGATATTAAATTTTATTTGTTTTCTTAAAGATCATTCAGATTCAAGATGTCTTTCTCCCTCACGCCGCGTGCTGTCCGATGTAGTGTAACGCATTCATTAACAGGGTCATGCTCAAAAAATAGCACGTATTCATTTTCAACAGCTTTCTCTAGAAATTGTTTTTTTTCCTGCAATGTCAACAGAGGGCGCGTGTCGTATGCCATAATGTACGGGATGGGCAGATGCCCTACCGAAGGAAGCAGATCCGCGCAAAATACCACCGTCTTTCCTTTATAACGGATATGGGGGATCATCATCGATTCGGTGTGACCGCTGACCAGTTCAATGTGAATGTTCTCGCCCAATTCGTTGCCCTGGCGGATAAAGGCCAGTTGACCGCTTTCTTCAATCGGAAGAATGTTTTCCTTTAGAAAAGAGGCCTTTTCCCGGTCATTCGGCTCAGTAGCCCATTTCCAGTGCGCCTCGTTACTCCAATAGGTCGCGTTGGGAAACACCGGCAGGGTGGCCGTCCGGTCCCGGTTGTAGCGGATACTGCCTCCGCAATGGTCGAAATGCAAATGGGTAAGCAATACATCGGTGATGTCGGCAAAATCGACACCGGCCTGATGAAGCGACTTTTCCAGCGAATGCTCGCCGTGCAAATAATAGTAACTGAAGAATTTCTCGCTTTGCTTATCGCCCATTCCCGTGTCGATCAGGATCAAGCGGTTCCCATCCTCCACCAGCAGGCAGCGGGTCGCCCAGCTACACATGTTGTTCTCATCGGGCGGATTGGACTTTTTCCAGATAGATTGCGGTACAACGCCAAACATGGCCCCCCCGTCAAGTTTGAAATGGCCGGCATGGATCGTAAGTAAATTCATTGGCTATAAAGCTAACGTATTTATTTTGTTTTCTTAGGGAAAAAATCTACTTTGAATTCTATTTCCAAATTTAATCATTTAGTATGTCATCTAACACGAATCGAAGGACGTTTATCCGCAAGGTAGGCGCCTTATCCCTGCTCGCGGGTGCCGGAGGAGTATTGCCTGCTTCCCTGGCAAGCTGCGTGGGCGGGAACCCGAAACAGCAAAGTCCCGGGGAAAGGGATTCGCTCC
>JAJUHF010000198.1 GCA_029268045.1 Anseongella ginsenosidimutans | reverse complement strand
TGGCGGACCGTTCCGAAGATGCCTACGAACGAATGGTTGATACGCTGCTGGCTTCGCCTCGTTTCGGGGAACGCTGGGCAGCCTGGTGGCTTGACATGGCCCGCTATTCCGATACCAAGGGATATGAAAAAGACATGTCCCGGAATATCTGGCGGTATCGTGACTGGGTAATCCGTGCGTTCAATGAAGACAAGCCGTTTGACGAATTTACCATCGAGCAGCTTGCCGGCGATCTGCTTCCCAACCCCAGTCCCGACCAACTGGTGGCCACGGCATTTCACCGGAATACCATGAATAACGACGAAGGGGGCACCGATAACGAAGAATACCGGATCGCCTCGGTTATCGACCGGGTGAATACCACCTGGGAAGTTTGGCAAAGCACCACCTTCGCCTGCGTCCAATGCCACAGCCATACGTACGATCCCTTCCATTTCGAAGAGTATTATAAATTCATGGCCTTCTTCAACAATACCCGGGACGAGGATACCCAGGGCGACTTTCCGAAGCTCCGTTTTTACAGCGATGAACAACAGGAGGAAGTGGAAAAGGTTAAAAACTGGGTCGCCCGGTACGGTGATGCGAAGGATCAGCAGGAAGTGGAACAATTTCTGGACGTACTGGAACCCAAAATAAACGCGCCGTACTGCGACCAGTTTGTAAATGGAAGTTTGGCCGATACCAAATGGCTCAGTATCCGCCACGAGGGAAGCTGCCGCATGCCTTCGGTAGATACCCGCGGAGCAAGCCGTATCCTGATCAATTACTGGACCGGCGCCCATGGCGGCGAACTGGAGATCCGGGCAGACAGTCTGACCGGACGGCCGGTCGCCCGTTTCAGCTTACCGGCCACACGGGGCAGAGAGGTCATTTTGGCACCCATTGAACCGCTTCAGGGCCGGCACGACCTGTACCTGATTTTCCGGAACGCATCCATCCATCCAAGCCAATCGGTGTGTAACGTGGAATGGCTGGCCTTTCAAAACGCGCTTCCCGGCCAGGAGATGGCCGGCTACGAAGAAGTTCAGGAGGATTTTATCCGGCTGATCAACACCTCGCCTCCGACTGTTCCCGTTATGGTGGAAAACCCGCCGCACATGTCCCGGGTCACACAGGTATTTGAAGGCGGGAACTGGCTTGTCCGGGGAGACACGGTGCAGCCCGACGTTCCCGCGGAACTGCACGATTTTCCCAAAGACGCCCCCCGGAACCGCTTGGGGATGGCACAATGGCTGGTCAGCAAGGAAAACCCGCTTACGGCCCGCACCCTGGTTAACCGATTCTGGGAGCAACTGTATGGAAGAGGGATCGTGGAAACCCTGGAGGACATGGGGTCGCAGGGAAGCCTCCCGACGCATCCCGAACTACTCGACTGGCTGGCTCTGCGCTTTATGAACGAGATGAACTGGAGCATGAAAACCCTCCTGAAGGAAATGGTGATGTCGGCAACCTACCGCCAAAGCTCCAAAGCAAGCCCCGAGCTGCTGCGAAAAGATCCAGCCAATAAATGGTACGCCCGCGGGCCGCGGTATCGATTAAGCGCCGAACAGGTCCGCGACCAGGCGCTGGCGGTGAGCGGTTTGCTGAGTGATAAAATGTACGGGCCCAGTGTCATGCCCCCACAGCCCGAAGGGGTTTGGCAGACGGTTTACAGCGGGGAGTCCTGGGAGCTCAGTGAAGGAGAGGATCGGTACCGGCGGGCTGTATATACCTTTCATAAACGGACCAGCCCCTACCCTTCGTTCATCAGTTTTGACGCCACCAGCCGCGAGGTCTGCCTGGTACAGCGCATCCGGACCAATACGCCGCTGCAGGCGCTTGTTACCCTGAACGACCCGGTTTATCAGGAAGCTGCGCGGAACCTGGCCCTCAAAATGGAACAGGCAGGCGCGAAGGATATTACCCTCGCCATTGGGGAAGGCTACCGCCAGGCCATGCTCAAACCCATTCCGGATGAAAAACTGCAGGTACTGGAGGAGCTCTACCGGAAGGCGTATCAGAAATACAAACAGGAACCGGAAGAAGCCCGCAAATTACTGGACCAGGACCCCGGATCCAGCCCGCACCGGGCAGCGCTAACGATCGTGGCCAACGCGATCATGAATCTGGATGAATTTTTAACCAAATCATGAGGCGATCATGAATGAAAAACTGATAAAGGAAGCAAACCGGAAAGCATTACAATACATCACCCGCAGGCATTTCCTGCTGGATTGCGTGGCGGGCATGGGCAGCATCGCGCTGGGTTCCCTTTTGGCAGGCTGCGGGAACAGCCTGGCTGGCACGAACGCGGGCGCCCCGGCCATCAATCCTTCAAACCCGATGGCTCCCAAAACGCCTCATTTCGCCCCGCGGGCAAAAAGCGTGATCTATCTTCACATGGCCGGCGCTCCTTCCCAGCTTGAACTTTTTGATTACAAACCGGAATTGCATAAGCTGCATAACCAACCCTGTCCTCCCTCGCTGCTTGAAGGGAAAACCTTCGCCTTCATCCGCGGGGTTCCGCAGATGCTGGGTCCTCAGGCAACCTTTAAACAATACGGTGAAAGCGGAGCCTGGGTGTCGGACCACCTGCCGCATTTTTCAAATGTGGTAGATGAGGTCAGTTTTCTGAAAGCGGTCCATACCGATCAGTTCAACCACGGACCGGCGCAACTGTTCATGCATACCGGCGCCCCCCGCCTGGGAAGACCGAGCATTGGCTCCTGGGTGACCTACGGACTGGGTTCGGAAAACAGCAACCTGCCCGGATTTGTGGTGCTGACCTCCGGCGGAAAAACCCCGGATGCCGGAAAAAGTGTCTGGGGAAGCGGCTTTCTCCCGTCGGTCTATCAGGGCGTACAATGCCGGTCCAAAGGCGATCCGGTGCTGTACATCAGCGATCCCGAGGGCATCGACCGCGACCTGAAAAAACAAACGATCAACGCGATCAATGAAATTAACCGGCAGGAGTACGAGGCCTTCCACGACCCCGAGATCATTACCCGCATAAGCCAATACGAAATGGCGTACAACATGCAGGTGGCCGTGCCCGAGGTAATGAATATAAACGACGAGCCGGAATACATCCATCAGCTTTACGGCACCGAGCCCGGCCGGGAATCCTTTGCCAACAACTGTCTGCTTGCACGGAAGCTGGTGGAAAAAGGCGTCCGC
>JAJUHF010000197.1 GCA_029268045.1 Anseongella ginsenosidimutans | reverse complement strand
TTTTTTCCGCTGACGATAAATATTTTAGGATTTTATTTCAGGTAAAAGATTTGTCGGCGTGTTTTTTGTCATAGTTTTTGCTTGCTATGGGAGCAGGGTGGACAAGGAGGAGCTGGAGATTGGCTAATATTTAAATAAATTTACCGACTTTGCTAAAGAGATTACGTACCACTCCGCGGTGGATCATCTTCTTAATAGATGTTTCCCTATGTGCAGTTTCCGTGCTGCTTTCTTTTTTGCTGCGATTTAACTTTAGCTTGCCTGATATCCGCCCCGAGTGGTTGTCCAGCGCAATACAGATTATTCTTCCGGTAAATATCGTCCTTTTTCTGATTTTCCGTACCTACGCGGGCATTGTGCGGTATACCGGGATACAGGACGCCATTCGGATTTTGAGGGTAACCACCCTTGCGGCCATTCTTCTTTTTGTGGCCAATGGTATTTACGCATACGATCAGGGTGAAGGCAATCTGATCCCCTATTCAATCATCGTTATTCATTTCCTTTGCAGTTCCCTGCTGCTTATTGCATACCGAACCCTCATCAAGCAGGTTTTTGACTACTTTCAGCACCAGAATATTACCAAGCACAAGGCCCTTATCTTCGGCGCCGGCCGGTCCGGCCTGATTTCAAAGCGCGTCATCAATAACGACGACCGCCTGGGATTGAAGGTTGTGGGTTTTCTGGATGACGATCCAGTGAAAGCGCAGAAGAAACTGGACGGATTGCCTATTATTCATACCCGGGTTGACCGCTTGGAGCGGATCATCCAAAAGATGAAGATTGAACAAATCATCATATCGTCGCAAAAAATAAGTCCTGAACGTAAGGTGGAGTTTGTGGACTGGTGCCTGGCGCATAATCTGAAAGTGCTGGTGGTGCCTCCCCCCGAGCAGTGGATCAACGGCCGTCTGAAAACAGCCCAGATCCGCGACGTCAAGATTGAGGAATTATTGGAGCGGGATGCGATCGTGATTCATAATGAATGCATCGAAGAGCAGATCCGGGACCAATGCCTGTTGGTAACGGGAGCGGCCGGTTCAATTGGGAGCGAAATCGTAAGGCAGGTTGCGCGGTACAAGCCCAAGACCATTGTGCTGTGTGATCAGGCGGAAACCCCGTTGAATTCCCTGGAACTGGAATTGCGCGAGCGCATCAAGCATGTAAGCTTCAAGACATTTGTAGCCGATGTCCGGGATCGGAACCGGCTGAACCGTCTGTTTGAAAAGTTCAGGCCGCAATTTGTTTACCATGCCGCTGCCTACAAGCACGTGCCCATTATGGAACACCACCCCTGCGAGGCAGTGCTGACCAATGTCCTGGGGACCAAAAACGTGGCCGACCTTTCCGTACAGTACGGCATCGAGAAATTCGTGATGGTTTCGACCGATAAAGCGGTTAACCCGAGTAACGTCATGGGCGCGTCCAAGCGGATTGCGGAAATCTATATTCAGGGGCTGAATAAGTATGCGGGAGAACATTCCTTCAATGCCGGGCTGAACAAGCAGCTAAGCAACGGGATGGGACCGATCAAACCCATCGTTTCCACGCGGTTTATTACCACACGCTTCGGAAACGTATTGGGGTCCAACGGCTCGGTTATTCCGCTATTTAAGGCCCAGCTTGCCAAAGGAGGGCCGCTCACGGTGACCCACCCTGATATTACCCGGTACTTCATGACCATCCCCGAGGCTTGTCAGCTGGTATTGGAAGCTGGATCCATGGGCAAAGGCGGTGAAATATTCGTTTTCGATATGGGGGAATCGGTCAAGATCGTTGACCTGGCCAATAAGATGATCCGGCTGGCCGGATTTGTTCCCGGAAAGGATATCAAGATCGCCTTTACGGGATTGCGGCCTGGTGAAAAACTCTATGAAGAATTACTGAACATCAAAGAAAATACATTACCTACTTACAATGAAAAAATTATGATCGCCAAGGTTAGGGAATACGACTTTGAGACCATGTCGGCACAAATTGACGATCTCATCGATGCTGCCCGCAACCAGTGTTCGGAGCTGGAGGTGGTAGGCCGGATGAAGAAAATGCTGCCTGAATTCGTAAGCAATAACTCGGTTTACGAAACGCTTGACAAGGAGCTTGATTTGACTCCGCAGCGCTAAGTTACATCCGTGACGAGCGCCGTTGCTCATTCCTTTTTTTCTGCCGCGTCGTGGATTTGTGACTTTATTTTCCTACTTTTGGATGTCTTTCTATTTGGCAATAATTAAACATATACTCTTTGATTAGCGAAGTATCTGTTATTTCAGCTATGATATTGGCAACGGGAATTGCATGGTTCGCAATCCCCCCAATTATCCGGGTAGCAAGGATTAAAAAGCTCTACGACGAGCCGATAGAGCTTCGGAAGATCCATAAGAGAAGGATACCCAGCTTAGGTGGTATTGCCATTTTTTCTTCCTTCCTGATAACCTGCGGGCTGTTTTCGACCTCGCAGATGCCCTATGCAAACTACCTGCTTTCCGGAGGCGTGATCATATTTACCATTGGTTTGAAAGATGATCTGGTGGGAATGGATCCATACAAGAAATTTGCCGCGCAGATACTGGCGGCGCTGATCATCGCCTACCTGGCCGATATACGCATCACCAGTTTTTATGGACTTTTCGGCATATACGATATCCCCGATCTGGCCAGCTACGCCTTAACGATGCTTTTCATTGTTTTCACCATCAACGCCTTTAATCTCATAGACGGAATCGACGGACTGGCAGGAGGGATCGGCACGGTGGTCTGCGCTACCTTCGGAACGGTTTTCTTCCAGATGGGGAACATGGGTTTTGCCTTGGTTGCATTTACCCTGGTGGGTGCGCTGCTTGGCTTTATGCGCTTTAATATATCCCGTGCACGCATCTTCATGGGCGATTCGGGCTCCTATACCACGGGATTTGTGATTGCCATTCTTACGGTGTTGTTTGTGGAATTGAATAAGTTTGATCTCAATACCAATCCCTATCCGTTCGTGAGGTCGGTTCCTGCGGTAACGCTGGGAATCCTCATCATTCCGATCTTCGATACGATCCGGGTATTCTTTATCCGCATTGTGAAAGGAGGCTCTCCTTTTGTGGCGGACCGGAACCACGTACATCATCGATTGATCGATATCGGCTTGTCGCACATGCAGGCTACCCTGCTGCTTACCGGCCTGAATGTGCTCTTCGTGGTGCTTTCTTTTCAGTTGCAGCACAT
>JAJUHF010000196.1 GCA_029268045.1 Anseongella ginsenosidimutans | reverse complement strand
CTCGAAGGGTTCGACCGATGTGGCCTGGCTGGACGGGTCTTCCATGCCGGTTGAGTTCTCCATCGAAAACGTACGCGATCAGAACGGCGCCCGTTCCGAGCAATTCTTCCGCGAGTACCTGTACCGCACCTGGACGCAGCCCTACAATAACCAGACCGATACCACCCTGGAACTGGTCAACGCAAAGCTCCGGGAAATGGAAATGCCCGCTTTTACAATCAATCCGGTGAACGGAATGATCCAATACCTGGAAACCACCCGGAATTTTGAAAAGCCGGGAGACGTGTTTCATGTGGACGTAAAGGTGAAAAATTCGAGCGGGGAGCGAATCTACCCCGATTATGCAACGGTCAAACTTACCGAAAAAGGAAAACCCTTTGAGTTTTTCCGCGCGACCACAGCCATCATCCTGGTGAACGGTGCAGGTGAAACCCGGTTTACCCTGTATGACTATATTCCCGAGGAAGACCTTGCCCGAAGACAGAATATCTACGATCGGAACGGGAAGGAATTGATTGACATCTATAAGATCAGCGAGGAACCCTCCACCGGGGTGAAAGTACTCATCCAGTACACCGACGCGGAGGGGCAGATATTCGATTCCAAGGAATATGCCACCTATGCCACCGGAACGGAAAGCTATTTTGACTACGCCGTGAATCGTCAGAATACAGCCGATGGGGCGCTGATCGAATTCCCGGTCACACCCTGGCCCGTGCGGCAGGATTTGCTTTCCTACCTTAAGGGCGGCACGATGGGGTTCGATATTCTGGATACGGCAAGTCTCCGCCAGGGCGTCTATGTGAACGAAGACTATCCTTTCCTGGATCCCTGGCCGGAAGATACCTGGGGCGCCGAGAAATGGTATATCCGGTTGCGGTCCCGGATCGTATTTTATGAAAGCGGCACCTGGGTGATATCCTGCCGCTTCCCCTATACTCATCTTGACGGCACATTTTAACACCTTATGTTGAATCCGAAAAGCATTTCCCCAAAAAAATACAGGCGCGCCGGGTTTGTTCCGGCGCTTTTTCCACTGATCGTTTTGTTTGTGGCGGCATCCTGGGGCGGAACGCTCCGGGCCCAGGATCCTCCGGCGCCATTGAAGACCGCCGATCCGATTACCGTCCGGGTGGCGGTGGTTATCCAGAACCCGCCAATCCCTTCCATGGGAAACAAACGCATCCATGAGCTGTTCAAAACCCCCGGATACACCTTTCAATGGCACGATCCCCGGGATTTGATGGAAGCGTACCGGGACACACTGAACTCGGTAAGCGGGGGCGCCGTAAAGTACGAGATCGTAAAGATCTACGACGATAGCTTGTTCTTCACCCGATTGAAAAACGAAGAGAAGCTCCTGAGCCGGGACCGGGTCGCGGAACTGCTGGCCGAACCCGGCTGGGAAACACTGAAGGAACAGGGGACCAGCTTCGACTATCAGCAGTTCATCGCGCATTACGGCTTCTGCGAAATGCGGGACCGCGGGGAGATACAGGAGGTATGGCTTTGGACTTTCCCTTACGGTGGAACCTGGGAATCGACCTTTGCCGGGGAGGGCGCGTTCTGGCTGAATTCCAACCCGGTGGAAGGCACCTCGTGCAAGGACCTGCTGACGGTGATGGGATTGAACTACGAACGGGAGATGTCGCTGGCACTGGAAAGCTACGGGCACCGGTTTGAATCGGTGATGAGGAAGGTGTACGGACGTTGGGATAACAAGGCGGCGCGGCGGAACAATTGGGAGCTTTTTACTTCCTACGACAAGGTGACCCCGGGGAAAGCGCACATCGGGAACATCCATTTCCCACCCAACGGCTTATCCGACTATCACTGGATCAACGAGACGTATGTGGATACCTATGCAGACAGCTGGGCATTTTATCCTCATGTCGAAGAAACCCGACCCCGGCGGGTGAACTGCAAGGAATGGGACTGTTCCCATCTGGGTTACATGTGTTGGTGGTACCGGCATGTTCCTCATTTTGAAGGCTTGAACCCGGCCGACGGGCATCTGAATAACTGGTGGCATTACGTGGTGGACTACAACGACGCCCTCAAGCGGGAACAAAAGCTCCGGAAGAAAATGCGGTGGAAACCGGGCGCGGCTTCCGGCGCTGGCAGACCGTTCATGTCGGATTTGCGTGCCGGAGCGGATTTTCCGGTCTATACCACCTATGCCGCGGCGATGGAGCGTTCCAGCTTCATACTGGATCAGGGCTATCATTTCAATTATTACACCGACTCGGCCGGGGCTGATTTTATAACCGACACGGGTGGAGACATCGGGCTGGGCTTTCGCCTGGATGGGCAGTGGGTGTATCGCACGCGGGATATGCATCGGCCTCCCGTTATTCTGGCCAGCTATCCGGACATGGTACGTTACGCGTTTTATCCCTTCGAGGGAGTCCGGGTGGAAGGGTGGTTTGTGGTGCACAGTTCCCGGGCGGCCATGTTGGACCTGCGGATCGTTAACGAGCGGAAAAAAAAGTTGCAACTGGAGGTCGTGCCTTTTATGCGCAAGTCGGGTGAGTCGTTCAGAAAAACCGGCCAGCCGTTCAGGAACATCCAGTCCGAAGGCTCGCTGATCCGCTTTGAGCATACCGAGCTTCCCGACAAGTGGACCCTTGGCCACGGAGTGCCGTACGCCGACAGCATCCGGAATGTATTTATGCTATCTGAACAGACGGAGCGCTCCGGTCTATTTGCTGCAGGGGAAACTCCCTCCGGAGAAGATTCGCTGATCGCTTTCTCCAGGAGGGTCCCGCTGTCCCGGGGCGATTCTTCATCCCTGCGTATCGTACGGGTAGTGGATACCCTGGGCGGAAAGGCTCCTCTTGAAGCCGAGGCGCGGCAATTAATGGACCAGGAGCTGGGTCCTTACCAGCAGGCAAATGAAAAACTGTTCGCCCGTACGCCCATACCAAATTTCGGTGATCCCGAGAAGGACGCCTTGTACTGGAGCGCGGTGAATATGATGCGCCAAGTGTTTTATCCCCCGGAAGGGAAATCCGAATACAATTATTATGTGTTTTCCCGGGAACCAACCTGGGGCTGGGGGCATGGAGGACAGGTGTTCCATGAAAGCATTACCATGCTGGCTTACGCGTTGATCGACCCCGAGGGCGCCATGAATTCGCAACGGGTCTATTCCTCCCGTCAGCATCCCAACGGCTACATCAATTACCGCACCGGATCCTATCTGGACGAAGT
>JAJUHF010000195.1 GCA_029268045.1 Anseongella ginsenosidimutans | reverse complement strand
GGTCGTACCCACCACCACCGGAACCCCGGCTTTAAAACACGCCCGGATATTGTCCGGGGCTGTCGCGGGGGTAGTGAACTCAATGGCCACGTCGGCCTGCGAAAGCTGTTCGGGCGCGAGATCTTCCGGGTTGGAAACATCGACCGTCAGCACAATGTCGTGGCCCCGTTTCCGCGCCGCCTTTTCCACTTCCTTACCCATTTTCCCGTATCCAAGTAATGCAATCTTCATCGTTCTCTATATTTAAATGCGTTTTACCGAGCTATCTTTTTATACCGAAAGTCAGCGAGAATCCAGGCGCCACGCCCCCGCCCGCGGCCGCAAAGCTGGGATCGTATTGCAGGGAAGGGCTTAATTTCAGGCTGAGGTCTTCGCTGATATCGAAATTGGAAAGTTCCGCATCAACGTAAGCATCCACGATATTCAAACCGTACAATACCCCCACCCCGATGATGCATAGGTCGCGGTACCGCCGGTAGTAATTCCGCGCTTCGATGATACGGGAACTGGGAATGATCTCCTCATCGTATTTGGGTACCGTGAGCGGATCGCCGTCACCCCGGTAATTGAGCTCCCGCACAAATTCACTGTAATAGCCCTGGTTGAATTCAATGGCGATTCCAAGGGCAACGAACCCACCGTACACAATGGGAATTTTCCAGTACTTTCCATTGTAAAGCTGCCCGCCTCCGGGAATAATGGCCGAATACAGCATCGCCTTTCCCGAAGAGATGGCAATTTCATGCTCTCCCCTGCGCTCCTTCTGCCTGCCCGGACGCCTGTCTTTGGTCCGGGCACTATCCAGGGGTACCGCGGAGGTATCCACGCTCACCGACGGCCCGGTGGTATCTGCTTCATTTACCGGAACGGTGTCGGCAGAAGCGGGGGAAGGAAGGTCTTGCGACAGCGCACCGGGTGCGCGAAAGAGCAGCAACAGTGCACAGCATGCAGCAACAATATACTTTCCTTGTATGCTGAAGCGAGTTTTCAATCGACAGGTAGTTAGCCCAGGATGTCAAGAATACGGTTCAGGTCATTCCTGGAAAGCACCGGAATCTCAATCTTGCCTTTGCCCGATTCATCAATTCTCAATTGCACCTTCGTTCCAAATCTGGACGAAAGCCCGTCTGCTATCTTGCGGTATTCGTACGGAAGCTGCCCGGTTTTCTTGTCTTTCTTTGCCGGAGGGGAAGCCACCGTCCGGACCAGCTCTTCTACTTTCCGGACGGAAAGTCCCTGGTCTACGATCTGCTGAAAAACCCAAAGCTGCTTATCGGCCTCAGGAATATTGATCAGGGCGCGGGCATGCCCCATGCTGATCTGTTCATCCCGGATGGCAGCCTGAATAACGGGAGGCAATTTGAGCAAGCGCAGGTAATTGGTTACCGTGGACCGGTTTTTCCCCACGCGTCCACCCAATTCGTCCTGCTTCAGATTGCATTCGTCAATCATCCGCTGGTAACTGATGGCAATCTCAATGGCATTCAGATTTTCCCGCTGAATATTTTCAATCAACGCCAGTTCCAGCATGGCCACGTCGTCCGCCTCACGCACATAGGCCGGAATCTCCTTTAATCCCGCCAGTTTCGACGCGCGCAGCCTGCGTTCACCCGAAATCAACTGGTAATTCCGCTCCCCCACTCTACGCACCGTGACCGGCTGGATAATCCCCTGCAGACGGATGGAGTCGGCCAGTTCCTGCAGCGCCACCTGATCAAAATCATTCCGGGGCTGGAACGGGTTTGTCTCAATTTCGGCGAGGGGCACCAGCAGAACGGAACTCGCCGGCGCAGCCTCCCGGTCGGGGATGGCCTTCGTTGTTTCGTTATCCTGCAAAAGGGCGCTTAATCCTTTTCCCAAAGCATTTCTTTTCAACGCACACATGATCAAACATTCGAGATTTTGGTTTCTTCTCCGGCTACTTCACTTGTTTTCTTGTTCTTTTTAATGATCTCCCGGGCCAGACTCAGGTAGTTCGCCGCCCCCCTGCTTCCGGCATCATGCATGATCACCGATACGCCGAAGCTGGGCGCTTCGCTCAGTTTGGTATTCCGCTGAATGATCGTATCGAACACCAGATCCTGAAAATGGCTTTTCACTTCTTCCACCACCTGATTCGACAGGCGCAGCCGGACATCGTACATGGTCAGCAGGATTCCCTCGATATGCAAAGCCGGATTCAGCCGGGTCTGGACAATTTTAATGGTATTGAGCAATTTACCAAGTCCTTCCAAGGCGAAATACTCGCATTGCACCGGAACCACCACCGAGTCGGAGGCCGAAAGCGCATTGATCGTGATCAATCCCAGGGATGGTGAACAGTCTATGATGATAAAGTCGTACCGGTCTTTGACCTGGGCCAGGACCGATTTCATTTTAAACTCCCGCTCCGGCGCGTTGATCATCTCGATTTCAGCGCCCACCAGATCAATGTGTGCAGGAAAAAGATCCAGATTCGGTGTACTGGTGCTCAAAATAGCCTCGTTGGGATCCGCGTCATTGACAAGGCATTCGTAAATGCTTGATTTTACACTTCTGGGATCGAAACCAATACCGGAAGTACTATTCGCCTGCGGGTCCGCATCCACCAACAAAGTCTTGTATTCCAGGACAGCCAGGCTCGCAGCCAGATTGATCGATGAAGTAGTTTTCCCCACTCCTCCCTTTTGATTGGCTATTGCAATTATCTTGGTCATTCTTTAAATTCTGGAGTATGCCGATTC
This sequence comes from Anseongella ginsenosidimutans, assembly GCA_029268045.1. Lineage (GTDB taxonomy): Bacteria > Bacteroidota > Bacteroidia > Sphingobacteriales > Sphingobacteriaceae > Anseongella > Anseongella ginsenosidimutans_A. The sequence goes on along the minus strand of JAJUHF010000195.1, from coordinate 532 downwards.
AAACAGCAAACAATATATACAGAAATATGTTGACAAAGCTATAAATTTTATTAACAACCCGCATCCATGATCTCTATTATATCCGGCACAAACCGGACACCCAGCAATTCCGAAATTCTTGCAAATTATTACCACCGGATATTCCAGGAAAAGGGGGCCGATTCGCGCATTCTTCCCCTCACTAATTTGCCCCCCAGCCTGATCGCCACGGACCTGTACGGCAAACGGAGCGCCGCCTTCCAACCCATTCAGGATCAGGTGACGGCAACCGAAAAATTCCTTTTCATCATTCCAGAATACAACGGCAGCTTTCCGGGGATACTCAAGCTGTTCGTGGACGCCTGTTCGTTCCCCGAGAGTTTCATGGGCAAGAAGGCTGCGCTGGTAGGTCATTCCACCGGCCGTTACGGAAACATACGGGGCGTGGAACATTTTACCGGCGTGTGCCACTACTGCGGTTTGCTGGTCCTCCCCCTGAAACTCCACATCCCGCGGATTCAGCATGAATTCGACCCACAGGGCGACTTGGTGG
>JAJUHF010000194.1 GCA_029268045.1 Anseongella ginsenosidimutans | reverse complement strand
TCGCGATGGTCCACTACCTGCAATCCGGGAACAAATACCCTTGCATCCGCAACCACCATTCCCACGGAGATCCCCTGCCCTTCAGCCACCGGATTAACTGCGGTTATTACCTTGCGTCCGTGACTGGATACGGCACACACAAAGGGCACATTCCGCAGGGAGGGTTTACGGAGGGTTATCCAATCGGTGATCAGATAAGGAAAGTATATGGCAGCATAACGTGAAGACATAACTTGCTATCCTGTATTTCTAGCCGAAGCCGGAGGCGCGGCAGCCGAAGAAGCGGCAGCCGGAGGCGTGGCAGCCGGAGCAGCGCTCGGAACCGGGTGAAATCGACCTGCCGACCATTCCACGAACCAGTTTCCGGGTAGTCCGTTGCGCACTTTCAATAAAGCCACATGCCACCTGGGAAAACCCACCCCCGGCATTCCATCTTCCGCGTCACTGGGAACCGGACGGACCTGCCAGCGTGCGGCACAGGCCGTGGTGGTAAGATAACGCGGGTTATTCCGGAGGAGGAAACCCGTGACCCGGGTTTTTTCCACCGCCAATTGAAGCCGGCGGGATTGGATGAAATCCAGGTCCCGCAATTCGGCAACCACAGCGGTCAGCCCCGGACATTTAAGACTTTCTTCCAGGGCCCATAGCACATCCTTTTCGTATCGCAGATCCGCAAACAAGATCCGGTCGGGATCTACCCCAAAGTTTTTTAAGGCAGGCGGAAACACGGTGCGCGATGCGCTGATCCACAGACAGGCACTGCCTTTGGACATCAGACAGCCCAGCAAGCCCGCAATAAAACCATTCGAAGCAGCCTTCTGCTCGGGATCCGTGCTGATGAATTCATGAAGGCCGCCCAAGGGAAACACACCGCTCGGAAAAGCACGCTCCAACGGCCCTAAACCCAGTGGTTTAGTTCCTTCCTGTGAGGCATTGCACCCCTCCCACCGCAAAAGATCGCCTTTCAGACGCCTGATAATCTCCTGTTTGCTCTCCGATTTTAACATCATATCCCTATTTTCCCAAAGGGACAACAAATATAATGCTAATTTTTTTAGCAAAAAAATCTTCGAATTTAAGCTGCGCACCACAAAGATTCTTATATTAGGGTCTCTTAATCCAGGACGATGAAAATAGCAACCTATAACGTGAACGGCGTGAACGGCCGTCTCCCGGTTCTGCTCCGGTGGCTGAACGAAACCCAGCCGGATGTGGCCTGTCTGCAGGAACTGAAAGCTCCTCAGGAAAAATTTCCGGAACAGGCCATCCGAGAGGCCGGATACCGGGCCATTTGGCATGGTCAGAAAAGCTGGAACGGGGTGGCCATTCTGGCCCGGGAGCGGGAAATCCTAGAAACCAGGCGGGGTCTTCCGGGAGACGAGGAAGATATCCAAAGCCGGTACATCGAAGCTGAAATTGATGGAATTACCATTGGATGCCTTTATCTGCCCAATGGCAATCCGGCTCCGGGGCCCAAATTCGAGTACAAACTAAGGTGGTTTCAACGGCTTACCGACCATGCCGCCGAACTTTACAAAAGTGGAAAACCGGTCGTACTCACCGGTGATTACAACGTAATCCCTACCGAATTTGACGTTTATAAGCCGGAACGTTGGGTAAAAGACGCCTTGTTTCTGCCTGAAACCCGCATGGCGTTCAAAACGCTTCTGGGCCAGGGATGGACCGATGCGATCCGGAAACTTTATCCCGAAGAGAAGATCTATACTTTCTGGGATTATTTCCGCAACGCATACGCCCGCGACGCCGGACTGAGAATAGACCATTTTCTTCTAAGCCCTTCCCTTGAAAAGCGCCTGCTGGCAGCCGGTGTGGACCGTGAAGTCCGGGGATGGGAAAAAACGAGCGATCATGCCCCGGTTTGGGTGAAACTGGATATGTCCCAATGAAAAACAAGACAATACACATTACCGCCATCGGCTGCGGAAACGCATTCTCTGACGGGGGGCGGCTCCAGACCTGCTTCTATGTCGCCGCACCGGGCGGCCATTTCCTGATCGACTGCGGCGCAACCTCGGTGGCCGGCTTGAAGCGCCATCGTTTCGACCTGAATCAAATCGACACCGTACTCCTCTCTCATTTCCATGGCGACCATTACGGCGGCCTTCCCTATTTATTACTGGAGGCAGCGGTTTTCGGACGGGACACCCCGCTTACGATCATCAGCCCGCCGGGCTGCCGGGAAAGACTACAGTCGCTGCTCGAACTGTTGTATCCCGGGAGCGTGGTACTTGAAAAACTGGACCTGCGGTTTCTGGAATTCAACGAAACAGTCAGCGCGTGTGAAACCGAGTATTTAACGGTGGAAGCCTTTCCCGTCACCCATGCGGCCCCCACGGATCCCCACGGACTCCGGATCAGCACGGCCGGCAAAGTAATCGCTTATTCCGGGGATACCTGCTGGGACGACAACCTGATCCGGCTTGCCAGAGGGGCCGATTTCTTTCTCTGTGAATGCAACTTTTTCCGCACCCGCTCGGAAGTACATATTGATTACGAAACCTTAATGGAACGCCTTCCGGAGCTCGATTTCAAACATATCCTGCTAACCCATGCGGGGGATGAGATGCTGCAGCACCTAAACGAGATAGAGCTACCCTGCGCGGAGGACGGAATGCAATTCAGTATTTGATCGGGGGTGCCGGTTTTTTTGTTAAATTAGCTTCTGCACTTATTAAATTGAAACAGCATATGGATTCCCGTCGTGACTTTTTACAGAAACTGGCCGCAACCGCTGCCGGCCTCCCGTTGATACCACTGGCTGCTCCGGCCCATGCAGCGGCGACTCCCGCCATCAGCAGCCCTGCCGCGGCTGCCCGGCACGCGTTTTATAACAAGCCCTACCAGGGACCCGTTCTGCGGGTCGCGATTATGGGTTTAGGCAGCTATGGAACGCGCGTAGCCGAAGCAATGCAATCCTGTAAACGCGCCAAACTGGTAGGCGTAATCAGCGGCACGCCGTCAAAGGTCAAGGCATGGCAAGCCAAATACAATATTCCGGAAAAGAACTGCTACAATTACCAGAACTACGATGAGATCAAAAACAACCCCGACATCGACGCGGTATATGTCATCACACCCAATGCGTTGCATCACGAAGGCGTACTGCGGGTTGCTGCCGCGGGAAAACACGCCATCTGCGAAAAACCGCTGGCCATCAATGTCCGCCAGGGACAAGAAATGGTAGATGCCTGCCGTCAAGCCAATGTGAAATTACTGGTCGGTTACCGGATGCATTTTGAAGCCAATACGCTTGAAATAATCGAAATGCGGAAAAAGGGAGAATTTGGAAAGATCCAGTTCTTTCAGGGTTTGAGC
>JAJUHF010000193.1 GCA_029268045.1 Anseongella ginsenosidimutans | reverse complement strand
TCGATCTGCGCAATGGCCAAAAGACTTCGTTTGACGGCTTCCTTTTCAGCCTGATTCAGATTGGCGTGAAAATCCTGCACATCGGCCGTAAAGTCAACTTCAGAATGCACCCAAAAAGATTTGTTGATCGCTTCGGTGAAACTCAAGATTCCCGGATATTCAAACGGCTTGTAGTTAGCCCGCTTATCAAAAATGCCCATATTATTACTGATTTAAATAAAAAATCAATTCCTCAGGAAGTAATATGTGCAGATGGATACTGGGACGGAACAAGATACGTTCCCTGCGTACTCGATCGGACATTTACTTCTTATGCGAAAGTAAAGCCAGCTGGCAAGGAAGGTATTCTGGCTCATAAAACGCAGGTTTTATTTACAGTTGCGCAACAGCTCGTGAATTGCACACGATTCCCCTTTGTTATTACCATCAGGCAACACCTTGCAGCCATGATTTACAGCAGACAAAACTATTTTTTTAAAGATCAACCGGAATCGTTTTTTTTCCACAGTCTGGGAGTTACTCCGTCAAATCCGTCCCAGAACCGGCAGACGGCCGGTTTTCCGTGCGAAGAAAAAATAGCTATCATTGTATGTCGCACGAATATGAACGGTTTCAGTTTTTTTGTCTTCTTTCTGTCCTGGCTTTTGGGTTCCCCCGCCTTCCGGGCGGTGGATTCCGTGCCGGCGTCAACGGAAGAGTATCAGCTGGTATGGTCCGATGAATTCGACCGGCCCGGCCCGGTGGATCCTTCTCACTGGCAGTTCGAAAAAGGATTTGTACGCAATCGGGAAGCGCAATGGTACCAACAGGAGAATGCCTACTGCAAAGACGGCTTGCTCATCATGGAAGCCAGAAAGGAACGGAAAGCCAACCCGGACTACGAAAAGGGAAGCAATCATTGGGGCCGATCCCGCGCTTACATTGAATACACCTCCTCTTCCATCAACACCCGCGGCAAGCATAGCTGGCTGTACGGAAGGTTTGAAATGCGCGCCCGGATCCCGGTGGGCGATGGTCTCTGGCCTGCCTTCTGGACGCTGGGCGTTGAAGGCGAATGGCCGTCCAACGGTGAAATCGATATTATGGAATATTACCGGGGAATGCTGCTGGCCAACGTCGCCTGCGGGACCGATAAACGCTGGGAGGCTAAATGGTTCACGCAGACCAGGCCCATTGAATCGCTGGGGCCGGACTGGGCCCAAAAGTTCCACGTTTGGCGCATGGATTGGGATGAGCAGGAAATTTCGTTATACGTGGACGATCTGTTGCTCAACCGCGTACCGCTCAGCAAACTGAATAACCGGGATAAAACAGGAATCAATCCCTTCCGGCAGCCGCATTACATCCTGTTGAATCTCGCATTGGGCGGAATGAACGGCGGCGCCATCGACGACTCCCTTCTTCCGGCCAGATACGAAATCGATTATGTGCGGGTTTACCAGAAGGGCATGACGCCGGGAGGCATTCGCAGGCAATAAGCCCCTTCGGATAAAATTGACTAAATTTGCGGTTTGTCTCAGGTAAATGGAATTACAATGAGTAACGGGGCGGAAACTATTTTCACGCGGATAACCATCTTGTTGATGGCCGCATTGCTGTGTTTGCCCTGTTCAGCTAAGCAGGACCTTAAACAAGCGCTTGACATCCCGATCGCTTCCTGGGATTCTTCACACAAGCCCAATAAAACGGTCGTCTGTCAAACGCTGCCGGAGCACAGGACGCAAACAAGTACAGTCAACCGGTTTCAAAAGCACTCAAACTACAGGAAGCCCTGTCGTTTCTTGAATTTTTACCGAAACGAGCTGAGCCGGAACCGCTTGGCAGGCTATCCGAAGCCCAAGCGCCCCTCTCCGGTTGCAATTCATAAGCTTCACGAACAATACTTGATTTGATTTTTGATTGTTTTAACCTGAAAATCTCTTTTCTCATAACTTAATCGAAATCATTTCAAATGACAACAACAATTCATCCCAATCCGACGGCCGGATTGATCACAACCGCTTTGCGTTGGGTAGCCGGCTGGACCTATTTTTCCGCCTTTTGGAGAAGGCTGATCCTGGAAAACAAACTGAATCCCGACGAAGCGGGCTACATCGGAGAGAAATTCAATCATTTTTTGCCGAACGCGTTGGGGATCAAACCCCTTATTGAATACCTGGTATCCAACCCCGATGCCCTTTGGTGGGCGATGTTGCTATTCACCATCATCGAGGGCGTTGTGGGGCTACTGTTTATGCTTGGCCTGTTTACCCGGTTAATGAGCATAGGCGTTTTCTGTCTGGCTTTCGGAATCTTATTGGGATCAGGATGGCTGGGAACAACCTGTCTGGATGAATGGCAAATAGGTGTACTGGGTGTAGCGGCCGGTTTTACGGTTTTCCTGTCGGGTGGCGGAAAATACGCACTGGACAGCCATTTTATTAGACAACAGAGGGCGTTTACCCAGACCAAATGGTTCCCCTTTGTGGGCTCCGGGCCGCTTCCTTTGAAAGAACGATCCCAGGGCAGGTTGGTACTAACCGGAGCTATTTTTATTTTCGGACTGACTCTTTTTACCAACCAGTATTTTCACGGCGGGGTGTACGGCACGCTGCACAACCTTTCCGTTCGCCCGCATGTGACCATCACCAACGCGGTCATAGAAGACAATACCCTCTCCTTCACTGTATTCCGGGATGAGGGCGCCGATGTGTACGGCTCATTTCTGATCGGCATCCGGCTGCTTGACAATCAGGGAAACACGGTCTTCGAGCAAACCCAGTCCCAGCTTTCCAGCTTATCAGGTAGCCAGATCCAGAACGACTACGTGGCCCAAGTAAAAGCCGGAAAACACAGTTTGATCCTGCCCTTGGGCGCGCGGGCCAGACTGCGTTTTCAGGACGAGGCATTCCGGCAATTGCAAGGCACTTTCAGGTTGCAGTTACTGGACATCAGCGGCGCAAAATGGGAAGCCTCTTTGGTGGCGGATTAAGAAGCACCCGCAAGCGGTTTCCCCTGAGGCAGACTGTCAGATCTGCTTCGGCCTTGTATTCCGTCCGGCCGATTCGGCAATTTCGTTGATCCGTCTTTGACGGGTTTCCGGTCGCCTGGCAAGCACGATCCACTGCAGCATCATTTTCTTGACCGATTTGCTCAACCCAAGAAAATAATCCAGGGCGTCCTTTCGCCCTTTCAGTGCGTTTTCCAGGTCGGGCGGAATGACCAGGTCTTCAACCTCATCCAAGAGAGTCCAGGAACCGTTACGCTTTGCCGTTTCGATGCATTCCAGGCCCGCCTCGGTCATGAGCTGCTGGTCAATAAGCCGTTGCACCTTTTCTTTATTGATTCTTGACCAGGTACTTTTGGG
>JAJUHF010000192.1 GCA_029268045.1 Anseongella ginsenosidimutans | reverse complement strand
TTCATGTCGGCGCCGATGTGCTTGGAGTTCATTACACAGTAAGCCCCGCCGTAAGCTTTCCGGGTAATTACCGTGATCCGCGGGACGGTTGCCTCGGAGAAGGCGTACAGCAGTTTGGCTCCGTTACTGATGATGCCGTTCCATTCCTGATCGGTCCCGGGAAGGAATCCGGGTACATCCACCAGAACCAGCAACGGGATATTGAAGGAATCGCAGAAGCGGACAAAACGGGCGGCTTTCCGCGAGGCCTGGATGTCCAGCACCCCGGCGAGCACCGCAGGCTGATTAGCGACAATGCCGATACTTTTCCCGGCCAGCCGACCGAAGCCGGTAATGATGTTTCCGGCGAAATCCCGGTGGACTTCCAGGAAGGATCCCTCATCGACCAGCAGGGAGATCAGCTCGCACATGTCGTACGGCTGGTTCGAATTTTCCGGTACCAGCCGGTCCAGTTCGGGAATCTCTTCCGACCGGTCCCCTTCATACGGAAGGGAGGGCGGCTGCTCCTCGCAGTTCTGAGGCAGGTAGGTTAAGAGTTTCTTTAAGGTTTGGATGCATTCTACTTCGTTTTCACAGGCAAAATGGGTGACTCCCGACTTGACGGCGTGGCTGGCGGCTCCGCCCAGCTCTTCGGAACTGACTTCTTCGTGGGTGACCGTTTTTACCACGTTGGGGCCGGTAACGAACATGTAGGAATTGTGTTCCACCATCAGGATGAAATCGGTAATGGCGGGTGAATAGACCGCGCCTCCGGCACAGGGACCCATGATGGCGGATAACTGCGGGATCACCCCGGATGCCATCGTGTTGCGGTAAAAGATATCGGCATACCCTCCCAGCGAAACGACCCCCTCCTGGATACGGGCGCCTCCCGAATCGTTGAGACCGATAATCGGCGCACCGGTTTTCATGGCCAGGTCCATTACCTTACAGATCTTTTCGGCATGCGTTTCCGAAAGGGAGCCCCCGAACACGGTAAAATCCTGGGCAAAGACGTATACCAGACGTCCGTCGATCGTCCCGTAACCCGTGATCACGCCGTCTCCCGGATACTTTTCCTGATCCATGCCGAAATCCAGGGCCCGATGGGTTACCAACATGCCCGTTTCACGGAAGGACCCTTCATCCAATAAAAGATGCAGCCGTTCCCGGGCGGTGAGTTTCCCTTTTTTATGCTGACTATCAATTCGTTTCGCGCCTCCTCCCAGCTGGGCTTCGGCTCGTTTACGGGCGAGCAGGTCTTCCGCTGTTTGCGATTTTTCTTCTGACATGATACTAAGTTAGAAATATACCCGGTAAATTTGCCTCCGGGACAAATTCCATGCTTTTTATCTTTAAGGAGGTACGGAAACATAAAATTAATACCTTTGTCGGCCCACGGGACCGTAATGCGGGCAGCAGGCAAAAAGATTTTGGATGAAAACGTTAGCATATATTTTTAAGAACAACGAGGAATGGATCAGGAAGCAACTGGCTTACGATCCGGATTATTTCCATCGGATGGAAGAAGGCCAGCACCCGGAATTTCTCTGGATCGCCTGCTCGGACAGCCGGGTGTTGCCCAACGAACTGGCGGGGCTGGGCGCGGGCCAGATGTTCGTACACCGGAATATTGCCAATCTGGTCCAATACAATGACATCAATCTGTTATCTGTTATGCAGTATGCGGTGGATGTCCTGAAAGTAAAACACGTGGTCGTGTGCGGACATTACGGCTGCGGCGGCGTGCAAGCGTCCATGGGAAATACCGACCTGGGCATCATCGATATCTGGATCCGGCAGATCCGCGACCTGGCAGAACAATTCAAAGAAGAGCTTGCTGAACTCAAAACCGAAGTGGAGCGGGTCAATTTCCTGGTGGAAAAGAATGTGCTTCAACAGATCAAGAACCTGAAGGAACTTCCGGTTATCAAACGGGCCTGGCATAACAAGCAGGAGCTTTATCTCCATGCCTGGGTGTTTGACATGGCCACCGGGCGGCTGGTAGACCTTAAACAGACTGAGCAAGAGCAGCCCGAATAAACGGTCCGGGCAAGTCCGGGTCAGAACCGGTACTGAATTTGCAAACTGAGTACGTTATCACGGATATCGTCGGTGAATCCGGATTGCTGGGTCTGTTCATTCCGTACATCCTCATAATAGGCGGTGAAGGTAATGTGGTCGTCGTAATGCCAGGCCAGCCCGTACCCCCAGGTATGAAACCGGATATCCCCTTCGGTAAACCCGTTATCAATTTCCGTCCCGCTTACCTTCCGATTGGGATCGTATACATCGTATTTAATAAATGCATTTAAGGGGCTGCGACCAAATTCTTGAACCAGAATGACATAAGCGCCATAAAAGTCCCGGTGATAAGTCGCTTCCTCCGGACGGGACCGGGGTGTTTTGCTGGATGTGCTGCTTCCCGGCTGTTTTCCGGTAATGTACTCGGCACGGACTGCCGTCTTGCCGAAGGGGAAGGCGTACCCAGCTTGGATATCCGCTCCGTAATAGCGCCGCTTAGCGGTTTTTCCGATATTGCTTTCGGCTGAATCGAGATGGAACGAACGGTTGTCCGGAGCCATGGTGTAGCTGTAGCGGGTATTTTGACGCTGTCCTCCAAGGTAAAGGGATGCCCCGAGCCCCAGCTTCCACGGGGAGGATTTTCCCTCGAAATCCAGGTGGATGCGCCCGATGAAGTCTTTGTTGTTATCGTAATCCGAAGCGGGACCGCTGCCGTTGTAAAAGCCTCCTTCAAGACGGAGAAAGCTCAGTCCGCTTTCAGCAGGCGGGGCAACGAACAGCTTGACCCCTACGTCCCGTTCTCCGGAAAAGAGCGTCTGTAACAAACGGGAGCGTTCCGGACTTTCCCTTTTGCTTGAAGAATAGGCTACTTCATGCCCGAATTCCCTGCTTTGGACCCCTGCCTTCAGGCCGAACGTATTCCATTTTTTTTCTTTGAAAAGGAGGTAGGCATTCCAGATCGCAACGCCCCGTTCGGTTGCGTCCACCTGAATGACCGCCTGGCTGCTTCCCGCATCGTAAGTCATTTTCAAACGGCCGCGCCGGACGGTTAAGCGTTGGTCCATTCCTTCCCCGAAATCGCCGCCGGAGAACGAGGTGATCCCCTTGGAGGCGGCTTTCTGATACAGAGCCTGTATATATCCTGAAAACCCGATCCTTTCCAGGAAGTCATCGGATGGACGGTCGGTACTGTCCGTTAGCGCGGATCCGGTCACCCGGGCTGGATTTCCCCCAAGGGCTGCGGAGCCCATCAAGGCGAAAGCAACCATCAAAAAGCAACAGCGGAATAGGCTATGTGTCATGTGTCTGAAATAATGCATTAGGTAGACTTTATTCTGCTTCCATAAAAGGATAGCGGTAATCGGTCGGCGG
>JAJUHF010000191.1 GCA_029268045.1 Anseongella ginsenosidimutans | reverse complement strand
TTTCCGTTGGCTTCCGGTTGATAAAGTATTTTCTTGATAAGCAGTTTTTTCATGCCGTTGGGCATTTCCCATTCCACGACGCTTCCTTCGGTATAACCCAAAAGCGCGGTGCCGATGGGGGCAAGGACCGAAACCCGCTTTTCCGCAATGTTTGCGTTGGAGGGATATACAATGGTCAATTCAAACTCCCGGTTTGTCTCCACGTCTACGATGGAAACCCGGCTATTCATGGTAACCACATTCGTGGTGACCTTTTTGGAAGGAACTTTAACTGCTTTTTTTAACTCGTCGCCAAGTTTTGTAATGGCCATCGTGGGCACATTGGCTGCATATCTTGCATCCTGCAAGCATTGTTGCAACTTCTCATAGTCATGATCTGTCACTGTGATGGAATGTTCCATAGCTATAATTTTTTAAAAAACTTTGTTAAATAATGATTTTTCGGCCGGTCAGAACCCCGGTACCGAAGAAGACTTAAAGGTCCGGGGTAAAGGCGTTGAAGGCAGTAGTCATTATACCCCCGCCTTTGCACGAATGGGCGCATGCAAGGTGAAGAAAAGGGTTATATGACAATTTGCTCCACATGTTGAGTCAAGTGCTTTATACAATACTACTAAAAATTGAACAACAATGAAAATCTGAAAAGGTTGTGGGGAATGTAATTATTTTTTTACCGAATAATTTTTGTCCGTGTTTGTATCTACGAATGATTTCGTATACATTTGAACTACGAAAGGATTCGTAATGGAAACAGCGAAGAAAAAGATCAAGCCCACGAAGACCGAACTGGAGATACTGGAGATCCTGTGGGAGCACGGCCCCTTAACCGTGCGCCAGGTGAACGACGAGGTGAACAGGCAGCGCACGACCGGGTACACCAGCACCCTGAAGATCATGCAGATCATGCATGAAAAAGGGATGTTGAGCCGGACCGAGGAAGGTAGATCGCATATTTATACGCCCCTGGTAAGGGAAGCGGAAACCAGGCAGCATCTTTTCGAAAAATTTTTAAAGTCATCTTTTCAGGGTTCGGCGGCCCGGCTGGTCATGCATGCCCTGGGCAGTGGAAAAACCACAAAGGATGAACTAAAGCAAATTCGACAACTTCTGGATGAATTGGAAGGAGGCAAAAAATGAAAATGATTGAGACATTAATGGGATCGGACGCGGTTCAGGCTCTTGGCTGGACCCTGATCCACGCAATCTGGCAGGTGGCCGGAATCAGCCTGCTGCTGGTCCTCGCCCTGGCAGCGTTGCGCGGACAGTCGCCCCGCGCGCGATACCGTGCAGCCATGACTGCCCTGCTTGCTATCGTGGGGCTTTCGCTAATCACTTACCTGGTTTGCTACCGCTACGTTTCCCAACAGGCCGCGCCCGTTGCGGGTATGACTGGCCTGCCTTCGTCGGCATTGGAAATACAGGCCGGGTCCACAGGCTATTTTTATAATATCGTCGCCTTCCTATATAAAAGTGTGCCGGTGATCCTGGTTATCTGGGCAAGCGGCGTTGTGATGCTGAGCCTGCGTTTTGCGGGGAACCTCTGGGTGTTGCATCGCCTGAGGAAAAGCGCGCTTCCTGCCGTGGATCATTGGGCCCGCAGGCTGGGACAGATGGCAACCTCGCGCGGCATTCGGCGGGCCGTCCGGCTTGCTGAATCCGCGCTGATCAGCGCGCCCGTCCTGATCGGGCATTTAAAACCCCTCATTCTCGTGCCGGTGGGCATCCTTTCGGCACTTCCCTCCGACCAGGTGGAAGCGATTCTGGCACATGAACTGGCCCATATCCGGCGGAACGACTTTCTGGTGAATCTGCTTCAATCGGTGGTGGAGATCCTGTACTTTTTCCATCCGGGAACCTGGTGGATCAGCCAGGTACTGCGCAAGGAAAGGGAATTGTGCTGCGATGACCAGGCCACCCGCGAAGGCTGTGACCCGGTAACCCTCGCCTTCGCGTTGTCCGAGGTAGGTGAATGGGCGCAAGCCGGGAAGCCCGGCGCGCTGGCCCTGGCTTTTTCCGGAAAAAGGGAAACGCCGCTGCTTATCCGGGTAAAACGGCTGCTTGGTCATAAACCCGCTTCATCCTGGCATCTATTCCCGGCCGGGACCCTGGCTGCGGGACTGCTGATCTTTTTCCTGCTCTCCGGATCGGACCGTGCGTTTTCTTCCACGACAGCCGAAACCGCGGTCAACGGTTCAACCGGCTCAGTGCATGACCGTCCCTTGCGGCCGGCCGGCGGAAAGGAATTTAGTGGAGCCACCGTGGAAATACGGCATGGAAGTATCCAGGAACCGCGCCCGAGCGGCTCTGCCGATACCATTCCGGATTCGCCTTCCCCGCGCGCCCCGAAGTCGCCGCGATCTCATCCGGCACCTCCTTCGTTGCCTTCGCCCCCGGCTATTCCCGAAATGCCCGCCATGGGCCCGCTTCCCCCTGTTCCGCCGCTGCCTGCAGTGGATTCGACGGCCTGGACAAATTTCATGGAGAATATGGGGAACTACAGCGCGGCCTTAGCCGATTGGACAACCAATTTGGTCATTACCGGCGACACGGTGAAGTTCCCGGGTGTTCAACTGAATTTCGACAAGGAGCAATTGAAGGAATTTGAGCTTTCCATGAAAGAATTCGAGGAAAAGATGGAGAAATGGGGCGAATCCTACGGGAAACAATGGGATGCATGGGCCAAAGCGAATGAACCCAAATTGAAAGAATTCGAGCTTAAAATGGGCGAATGGGAGAAAGAATTCCAGCCCAAGATGGAAGCGTATCAGCGGAGTATGGAAAAATACCAGAAAGACATGCAAAAGTACCAACGGGACCTCGAAAAAAACCTTCAGAAAGAAAAGCGCCGGGTGGAACGTGAAAATCGCCGGTAACCTCCGGTTTAGCTAGTATCCACCCTCCAATGGCGGGTTTCCTCTTCGGCGACGTCCAGGAAATCCAGGAGTACATCCAGTTGATCCAGGAAATCCGGGAGCTCCCCGGGCACACCCTCGCGGAGGCATTGCCGGACATACAGGAAGGTCATTCTCCGGATATTTCTTCCCAGAAATGCAGGTGAGTGGTACTCAAACAAATCTTTAACGCTGTTTTCCAGGCGCTCACTGAGGACCCGGCTTGGGTTTCCTGATAAATTCATATTTTTATAGATGTGTTGTTTCGGGCGCCTTGGCTGCCCGGATGTAAATATAAAAATAGTTCCGCTATTTTTAAAATCGTTCTACCGTAACCTGTTCGCATGGATGAGCACCTTCGATTAAAAAAATTACGGCGTTCCCTTAGCCTATCCCAGGGAAGCCTGGCAAAAGCGATTGACCGCAAGCAGGGATCCATTTCCGATATTGAACGCGGCCGGAACTCCGTAGACGGAATTCTTCCCCTATTGAAATTAGCCTTCGGCGTAAACCCAGAATGGGTCAAGACAGGAAAAGGGGATATGTTCCT
>JAJUHF010000190.1 GCA_029268045.1 Anseongella ginsenosidimutans | reverse complement strand
TGGAGCGCAGGATCAAGGAATCGCCTTACGTGGAAGACGTGTCGGTGTATGCGGGGGTGAACGGGGTATTGAAAGTGGATGTCACCCAGCGCAAGCCCCTTGTACGGATCATTAACCAGCAGAATAAACATTTTTTTCTGGACGCCAAGGGAAACAAGATGCCGCTTTCTCCAAATTATACGCCCCGCGTCCTGGTGGCCAGTGGAGAGATCGCCGAACCGCCGGGGAGTGTGCATGATACGCTGTCCACGGAACTGGCCCGGGATATCCTTACGGTCGCCCAGGCAATTAACCAGGACCCGTTTTGGAAGGCGCAGATCGGACAGATCTATGTGAACAAGGAACAGGACATGGAATTGATCCCCCGGGTGGGGGATCACCGCATCGTCATCGGCAATGCCCAGGGGTTGGAGGCCAAGTTGGAGAAGCTGCTTATTTTCTACCGTACGGCCATGCCGCGGGTAGGGTGGGCGACATACAAGGTCATTAATCTGAAATACGGGGATCAGATAGTAGCCACCCGTGCAGATCATAAACAAATACAGGAGCAATAAACAAAATAACAGGTACCTGATACCTGATACTGGATACTAAAATTTATACAGCATGGAAAAACCGGAAATAGTTGTCGGATTGGATATCGGAACTACGAAAATTTGCGCAATTATCGGTTGCAGGACCGAAACCGGAAAGCTTGAAATTCTGGGCATGGGAAAAGCCGAGTCGGCCGGGGTAATGCGCGGGGTGGTAACAAATATCGATAAAACCGTAACGGGTATTCTGGAGGCTTCCCAGGTTGCGGGAGATAAAGCGAATGTGGATATCCGCGTCGTGAACGTGGGGATCGCCGGGCAGCACATCCGCAGTCTCCAGCACCGCGGTATTCTTACCAGGAACAATACCAATACGGAGATCAGCAAGGCGGATATCGATCGCCTCATCCAGGATATGCAGCGCCTGATGATGCCGCCCGGCGAGGAGATCATTCATGTATTGCCGCAGGAATTCACCGTGGATAATGAACCGGGAATCACCGATCCGATCGGTATGGCGGGGGTTCGGCTGGAAGCGAACTTTCACATCATTTCCGGGCAGGTGAACGCCATCAGCAACATCTACAAATGCGTTACCAAGGCCGGTCTGAAAACCCAGGATCTGATCCTGGAGCCCCTTGCGTCTTCGGAAGCGGTTCTTAGTCCGGAGGAGAAGGAAGCGGGCGTGGTATTGGTCGATATCGGAGGCGGCACCACCGATATTGCCATTTTCCACAATAATATCATCCGGCATACCGCCGTCATTCCGCTGGGGGGCAATATCGTAACGGAAGACATCCGCGAAGGGTGCATGGTCATGAAAAACCAGGCGGAACTGCTCAAGCTCAAATTCGGATCCGCATTGGCCGACGAAAACAAGGACAGCGAGATCATATCCATCCCCGGTTTGCGCGGCCGGGAGCCGAAAGAGATTTCCGTCCGGAACCTGGCCTACATCATTCAGGCCCGCATGGAAGAGATCATTGAACATGTTTATTACGAGATTAAAAGTTCGGGATATGAAAAGAAGCTGATCGCCGGCATTGTGCTGACCGGCGGAGGGGCCCAGCTCAAGCACCTGACCCAGTTGGTCGAATACGTGACGGGAATGGACGCGCGCATCGGATACCCCAATGAGCACATTGCCCGCAGTACCGTAGAGGAAATTAAGAGTCCGATGTATGCGACGGGAATCGGACTGGTCATCAAAGCGCTGCACGCGATTGATACGGGAAAGCACGGTTCGCAGCCGGATGCGAAGCCCCAGAAGCAGCAGCGTACCCTGGGTCTTTTTGACAAGATCCTTCAGAAAGGACGGAATTGGCTGGAAAACGACATTGAAGACAGTGATTATCTGCGGTGATCGCGCCTAATTTTCAACAATACCCGGAGTTTTCCACATCGCGCAGCGGGCGAAATAATAAAATGATGTTAAATAAGTATTATTACATAGTAAAACCCTAGTAGTCATGAAATTCGAAATGTTTAAGGATAAGGCGTCAATTATAAAAGTGATCGGCGTAGGAGGTGGAGGTGGAAACGCTGTCAACCACATGTTCAATCAGGGGATCAATGGGGTTGATTTCGTTGTGTGCAATACCGATTCCCAGGCGCTCGAAATGAGTCCTGTTCCAAACAAGGTCCAGTTGGGTTCCTCGCTCACCGAGGGCAGGGGAGCAGGCTCTATTCCGGAAGTGGGGAAGAATTCTGCGATTGAGAATATCGATCAGATCAAAGACTTTCTGGGGGCTAACACGAAAATGGTGTTCATCACCGCCGGCATGGGCGGCGGCACCGGTACCGGAGCAAGTCCCATCATTGCCCAGGCCGCCAAGGAACTGGGTATTCTCACGGTGGGCATTGTGACGACGCCTTTCTCATTCGAAGGGAAACGCCGGCGTCAGCAGGCAGAAGACGGTCTGGCCGAACTGAAGCAGCACGTGGACACCTTGCTGGTAATCTCCAACGACCGCTTGCGTGAAATGTACGGAAACCTATCCCTGTCCAACGCGTTCGCCCAGGCGGATAACATATTGACTACGGCCGCCAAAGGGATCGCCGAGATCATTACCCTGCCCGGATACATCAACGTGGATTTTGAAGATGTAAAAACAGTCATGACCGATGGAGGAGTTGCCATCATGGGTTCCGCCGCCACCGAAGGTCAGAACCGTGCCCGGCGCGCAGCCGAAGGAGCGCTCAATTCGCCCCTGCTTAACGATAGCTTCATTTCCGGGGCGCGTTATATCCTGCTCAATATTACTTCGGGTAACCAGGAGGTCCTTCTGGAGGAATTGACTGAAATAACGGATTATATCCAGGAGCAATCCGGATCCATGGCCGACATGATCTGGGGGCACTGCTACGACGAAAGCCTGGGAGATTCCATTTCGGTTACGATCATTGCGACCGGATTTAAAACAAAATCCCAGAAGGAAATGGAACGCAAGCCGGGTGAATACGATAAAAAGGAATCCAAAAAGACCATTCCGCTATCGGAAGGCCGGGCTGAAGGGGAAAAGAAAACCCTGGAGATAATCGGTCCCGTAGCCGGTGAACCGCACCTGAAAACCACCGATTCTGCCGATATGAACGACCTGGAGGAAGAGCGGGTCGAACCGGCGGCCAACCCGCCCATGAACAATACCTTCAAGATAGGCGAGCCGTATCTCAAAGGCGCACCGGGGTCGTCCATGGAACCGTTCCGTAAAACCACGGCCTCCAAACAGGGCAGTATTTTTGACGATTCCTGGTCCCGGAAAGAGGAAGACCCGATGCCTTCAGGCAACGACACCCCGCAGGGCAATGACGTGACGGTCACCATCGAGCCGGTTCAGAAAAAAGCGCCGGACCTGGAACCGGAGGTCAACGCTTCCGACGGCGATATCCAGGAGCAATTGCAGCGGTCGCGCGAACGGGTCATGCGCCTGAAGGACCTGAGCCTGAAATTGCGCTCCTCCAACGGGCTTTCCGAACTGGAAAACGAACCCGCATACAAGAGACGGAACATGAACCTCAATAAAGTGCCTCACTCGTCGGAAACC
>JAJUHF010000189.1 GCA_029268045.1 Anseongella ginsenosidimutans | reverse complement strand
TCCGGCGGACTTCCTCCGGGTCGTTTCCCTGAAATTCCACCAGCAGGGCGGCTGCCTGATCCGGAAGCGTTTTAATCAATTCCGGAATTCCCTTGATGTGCACGATGGATCGCAGCGAAGCACGGTCCATTAATTCCACCGCTTCCGCTCCGGCCGCGGTCAGGGGACCGATTGTTCTGCATGCCTGGAAAATATCCTGAAAATAAAGCAGGGCGGTGGATTTTGCGGGGTAATCCGGGACGGTTTCCAGGACGGCTTCGGAAATGAAACCAAGGGTCCCCTCGGCGCCGATAAGCAGATGCGCCAGAATATCCAGGGGGTGCTGGTGATCGATGAAGGCATTCACCGAATAACCCACCGTGTTTTTGGTTTTGTATTTTTTTCTGACCCGCCCCTGCAGCGCCGGATCGGCGTTGATCTGATCGCGCAGGGCCGCCAGTTTTTCATATATCCCAGGACATTCTTCCTGGAAACGGTGGTAGTCCGCTTCGGTTTCGGTGGAATAGCATTTGCCGTTGGGAAGAATAAAGCGGATGAAACGGGTGGTATGATACGAATTCCGGCTTACGCCACAGCACATTCCGCTTGCATTGTTGGAAAGAATCCCACCCATCATGGCCGAATTGATGCTTGCCGGATCGGGTCCGATTTTCCGCCGGAACGGTTTCAGACGCGCGTTGGCCATCGCTCCGATCACCCCCGGCTGCACGCGGATCCGGGCTCCTTCTTCTTCCACAGCAAGCCCGTTCCAGTA
The DNA here is from genome assembly GCA_029268045.1 of Anseongella ginsenosidimutans. Taxonomy (GTDB): domain Bacteria; phylum Bacteroidota; class Bacteroidia; order Sphingobacteriales; family Sphingobacteriaceae; genus Anseongella; species Anseongella ginsenosidimutans_A. Next base: position 2,857 of record JAJUHF010000189.1, on the reverse strand, counting down.
CGGACTGAGGTCCACCAGAATCCCGTCCGAAATGGCCTGACCCGATAGGCTGGTTCCCGCCGTGCGGAAGGTAAGGGGGATCCGGTGATGCCGGGAAAAGCCGAACAACGCGATTATTTCCTCTTCCGACACCGGTTGCACAACCGCCTTGGGCAGCAGATAATAAAAGCCGGCGTCGGGTGCATAGGCGGTTAGATCAATCAGGCGAGTTTTTATTCGCTGAGGAGGCAGGATGGCCTCCAGTAATGCTCCAAAATCCATTCGTTTCAAATATCGGTAATTATTGGATGTCTCCGAGCAATTGATTCAAAATTTTATTTCCTGTACATTTGAATCAACAATATGAAACGAATACAACTACTCGCGTTTGCCGCTTTTCTTTTTGTTTTTACGGCAGTGGATGCGCAGGACAACGGGCTTTCCATGACCGGTGAAAAGAACTGGCTGGCCCTTCCGGTAAAAAACGGGGCGCAGAAAAAGAACCTCGAGCTCTGGGTAGAAGGTGAGCGGAAACGCTGGTTCGACATGGAGCTGGCGGAAGAAGATCCCGATTGGTACGCTTACCTGGATATCAGCGACTGGAAGGGAAAATCGATGGAGCTGCGTCTATTGGGTGCGGAAGGGGACGCCCGGGCGCTTTCGCAGGTAAGGCAAAGCGATCAGGATACCAACCCAGGCGAATTATACAGGGAACGGCTTCGGGGCCAGTTTCATTTTTCGCCCAAACGGGGATGGCTCAACGATCCGAACGGACTGGTGTATTACCAAGGCGAGTATCATCTTTTTTTTCAGCATAATCCCTACGGAAGGCAATGGGGAAATATGCACTGGGGACACGCGGTGAGCAAAGACCTTGTCCATTGGAAGGAACTCGATATCGCGTTATACCCCGATCAACTGGGGCCCCAGTTCAGTGGCGGCGCAGTCGTGGACGAACAGAATACCAGCGGACTGGGAACCGCGGACAATCCGCCGCTCGTCCTGTTCTATACCGGAGCGGGTACCTGGGAGCAGGGACTTGCCTGGAGTACCGACGGAAGGAATTTTCAGAAACCCCCGCGCCCCATTGTGCCCCAGATCAACAAGGACAACCGGGATCCCAAGGTGGTCTGGCACGAGCCGACCGGAAAATGGGTCATGGTGCTTTACGTGGAAGAGGACAGCGGGCATTACAGCATGCATTTTCTGACCTCGGCCGATTTAAAGAATTGGCGGCCGGCCAGTGTGTTCACCGGAGGGATTGGCAATGACCGTTACCTTTTCGAATGTCCCGAATTTTTCGAGCTGCCGGTAGAAGGAAGCGACGGGGAAACGAAATGGGTTCTGACCGGAGCAAACAGCCAGTACGCCATCGGCTCGTTCGATGGTGAAACGTTTACCCCGGAAGCCGAACGACTGAACGGGCAGCGGGGGAGGGAGTTCTATGCCGCACAAACCTTCAGCAATGAACCCAAGGGGCGACGTATTGAAATAGGCTGGCGGCGAACCCATACCGACCAGGAAGGCATGCCGTTTAATCAATCCATGAGCATCCCGATGGAATTGAAATTAGTCCGGCTGGAAGAAGGACTGCGCCTGACCCGGACGCCCGTCGTGGAGTTGGAATCCTTGAGGAAATCGGCCCGCCGTCTGGAAAGCACGCGTCTGTCGCCGGGTTCGGCCAATCCACTTGCCGAGGTGGAGCTGGAGCTGGTGGAGATCAGGATGGAATTGGAGCCGGGGGATGCCAGACAGATCGTGCTGAATGTGCGCGGACTGGACATCATCTACAATACCGCCAATAGCGAACTGAGCGTGGACGGAGTCATTGCGCAGGCCCCCTTACGCGGGGGTAAACTGGATCTGATACTTTACGTGGACCGGACCGGTGTGGAGTTGTTTGCCAGCAAAGGATCTCTTTTCATGCCGGTGAACTACAATTTCAATGCAGCCAATCAGTCGTATTCACTGAAGACCAAAGGCGGAACAGCGCGCATCACCCGGCTGGATGTGTACGAACTTCAAAGCATCTGGAAATAATGCGTGGGGCACTTATTGCAATGCGCTTACTTTGCGCTTGCCTGCTATTTTCTTTCCGTCTGACGGCCCAGGATCCGTCGCAGGGAGAAGCGGCCTTGGAAGCGGACTCGGTGGAACAGCTCAGTGAGGTAACCGTCTCGGGCTATATTTCCGGGCAGCCCCTCTTGACCACGCCGACCTCGGTTGGGATTGTAAACGCGACCCAGCTTCGCTTGCTGGCCAATGAGACGTTTCTACCCGCCATCAACACCGTTCCCGGGGTGCGTATGGAGGAGCGCTCCCCCGGAAGCTACCGGTTATCCATCCGAGGGAGTTTGCTTCGTTCGCCCTGGGGGGTACGCAATGTGAAAGTGTATCTGGATGAGTTCCCCTTAACGGATGCGGGAGGGAATACCTATCTGAATATGATGGATCCCCGGGGTGCGGGGCGGCTTGAAATACTCAAAGGTCCCCACGGCAGTTTATTTGGCGCCAATTCGGGAGGTGTCCTGCTGATCAACACCTCCAGACCGCATGTCCCCGAAAGCGATGGGGCGGCCGGCTGGCGGCCCGATCTTTTAAAAGCGGGCCTGAGCGGCGGCTCGTATGGATTATTCCACGAAAACCTGTATCTGGGACAGCGATGGAGCCGGTCGCAGCTGGATCTGAACCAGGCTTTTATTCGCTCGGACGGATACCGGGACCATTCCCGGATGAGCCGTCACTACCTGCAGGCGGGCCATCGCTGGAACTACCGGCCAAACAGGCTGCTGAACGTATTGGCGGTGTACGCCGACATGGATTATGCGACTCCCGGCGGGCTGAACCAGGAACAATACGATGCAAATCCCCGGCAGGC
>JAJUHF010000188.1 GCA_029268045.1 Anseongella ginsenosidimutans | reverse complement strand
TGGACGGATTCATGAAATACCGTTTTCTGAACCAAACCACAGACGATCGGGTTCCCCTTAGCGCGGCTTTGTTTCTCCAGGCCAGCATCAATACCTCGGCCACCAGCGAGGAAGCACTCGTCCGGCCCCGCTTCAAGCATCGCTGGGCCTACATTTCGCAAGTGCTTCTGGCGAGGAAATTTGGGGACGCTTTTTCCCTGCAGCTGACGCCTACACTGCTTCACAGGAATCTGGTGCCCTTAGACCAGGACCCGGTCAATCTGCCGGCCCTGGGCGCCGGCGCGCGGTATAAACTCAGTGAACGCATATCATTGAATGTGGAATATTTTTACCGGTTTGAAAAAGACAGCCGGGCTACCTTCAACCCCTTCGCGGTGGGTCTGGATATCGAGACGGGCGGGCACGTATTTCAGCTTCATCTAACCAACGCGCGTCAGATGACCGAGCGGGGTTTCCTGGCTGAAACGACCGGCGACTTCTTCGGCGGAGACATTCATTTCGGTTTTAATATCAGCCGGGTTTTCCAGCTGGGCGGCGGCAAGGGGAGATCAGATTAAGGATGATTTTCCTTCCAAATCTCGTTGAATGATTTCGGAGCGATGGGAGGAAGCTCACGCCGTTTACCCCAGGCGCGCCGGAAAAAGGTTTTCAGAAACCAGGCTTTCCATTTTCCACTGATCCCATTCATCAGTTTACGGCTTAACATGCCGTTTTTCCAGAAATACCACCCCCACATTTCGGTTTTGGCAACCAGGTCTTCATCCACGGCATCGCGCCGGTTGAGCAGCAGCATTTTATGGATCTCAATTTTTACCGGACACACTTCCGTGCATTTTCCGCAGAGGCTCGAGGCGTAGCTGAGATGCTTAAACTCCTTCATTCCACGGAAATGCGGGGTGATGATGGATCCGATGGGGCCGCTGTAGGTGGTTTCGTAGGTATGCCCACCCACGTTCTGATAAATGGGGCAGGCATTCAGGCAGGCGCCGCAACGGATGCAGTAAAGTCCTTCGCGTTGTTCTTTCCGGGCAAGTAGATTGCTGCGCCCGTTATCGAGCAGCACCACATACATTTCTTCCGGCCCATCCAGTTCGTCAGCCTGGCGTGGACCGCTGAAAATGGAATTGTAGACCGTGATATTCTGACCGGTCCCGTGGGTGGCCAGTAAGGGCCAGAAAATATCCAGATCCGACAGATTGGGGATGATCTTTTCAATCCCCACCACCGCGATATGGACTTTCGGGAAACTGGTGGAGAGTCGCCCGTTCCCTTCGTTCTCGGTAATGCAGATGCTGCCGGTATTGGCGATCATGAAATTTCCGCCCGTGATTCCCGCTCCAGCTTGGAGGTATTTGTCGCGCAGCAGTTCACGTGCTTTCAGCGTGAGCTCCTCGGGTGTGGCATCAGCCGGCGTTCCGAATTTCTCATGAAATAATTTGGCGATGTCCTCTTTGGAGAGGTGCATGGCGGGCGTAACGATGTGGTAAGGTTTCTGTCCCAGTAACTGGATGATGTACTCCCCCAGGTCCGTTTCCAGCGCTTCTATCCCTTCGTGTTCCAGCACTTCGTTGAGTTCGATCTCTTCGGTGGCCATGGATTTGGACTTGACCACCGTTTTGATATTCCGGCTCTGCAGGATCTGCAGGATTTCCCGGTTCGCTTCTTCCGCGTTATTGGCCCAGATTACTTTGCCGCCACGGCGGGTGAAATTCTGTTCAAATTCCAGCAGGTATTTGTCCAGATTTTCCATGGTTTTCCACTTGATCGTGTGGGCTCTCCGCTTGGAATTTTCCAGGTTGTTAAAGCGGGAAAGTCCGTGAGCGACGGCCGTGTCATACTTCCCCATGTTGTAGTTAATCGTCCGCCGGTGGTCCAGGTCAAAGGCTTTTACTTCCGCGGCGACTAAGAACTCTTCTGATTGCTGGCTCATATATGCAAATGTATAAAAAGATACCTAAAGAAATTCTAAATGCGAATTAGACTTAATATAAATAAAATTATATTTGGGCCGGAAGTGATCGCATATCGATTGCAGGTTTTAAAACATACCAATATGCTCCGATTAACTTTTTTAATACTACTGCTTGGAAGCGCTTCTTTGCAGCTTTCCGCCCACGCGTTGTGGATTGAGACCCACCCCAGCGGAAAACCGGGGAAGAAACAGTTTGTTAACGTATTCTACGGGGAACCTACCGCTGGGGCTCCCGACCGGGTGGCAGACTGGTGGTCCGATGTAAGCAATTTCACGCTCTGGCTGATCAAACCGGACGGCAGTAGGGAACAGCTCGTCGTGTCTCCCGGGGACGATCGATTTTCGGCGTCATTCACCCCTTTTTTGGAGGGACTGTACACCCTGGCCATTTCCCATAACGTATCGGAAATAGCAGGCGGCGTCCAATACCAATTCAATGCCACGGCCATGGTGCGTGTGGGAAAGGCAACGGCTTCTTCAGACTATGCCGCGGCCGGCGCTGAATTGTACGTTTTTGCTGATCCGGCGTCGCAATTACGCAAAGGGCGTCCGTTGGAAGTATCCTGCCATGGTTCCCGGGGTCCCGCGGAAGCAGCCTATGTGACCGCCTATGCGCCAACCGGCTGGGCGAAAAGCTTTCAGGCCGACGCTTCCGGAAAGGGATCCTTTGTGCCGGAATGGGCTGGTACCTACCTCATCGAAGCAGGGAAGGGAGAAGAGATACGTGGCAAAACGTTCACAAGTATTTACCGGATTACCACCTTACAGATTCATGTATCCAGATAAGTAGTATTTTTAAAGAAAAATAACCATTAATTTAAAAAAAACCGGTTTTTTCTTGCGTAGTTGGCTAAGAAAGGTCATCTTTGTAATTAATGACGTTTCTCTATCCGAACGTACAGAACACTCCCCGGGTTATCTTCTTTTTGCTGATGCTGATGCTTGCTCCTGCACTGGGGACTGGGCAGGAAACATCGCCTACCACTGAATCCATTGAGCTTTTCTCGTCAAAGGACGGTGTGTCAACCGACGGACACGTCCGCCTCGAATGGGAATCGCCGGGCGCCTTACCGGGTGATCTTTATCAGGTCCAGCAGGCCGGCGACCGCTCTTTTGGCAAGCCAAAGATCATCTATCAGGGGCCCGACCGGGCCACCTTTGTTTCCGGCCTTGAAAACGGAACCTATTACTTTCGCGTAAGAGCGCCTCAGCAAGACTGGTCCAATGTACTGGAGCTGACGGTGGCCCACCATTCCTTAGCGCTCACCTACACTTTATTGGGACTCGGCGGAATCGTTTTCCTCTGTACGGCCGGAATGGTCCTGCATGGTGTAAGGAAATCCGCCCAAATACAATAAAAATTACTTATGACGCATCAGTCGCATATCATATCACCCGAAGTAGGCTGGATTTTGCTTGGCCTACTAAGCGTACTGTGGATCGGCCTGGGAATCTACTGGGGCAAAAAAGCCAAAAGCATGGAAGGCTACATGCTGGCTGGCCGGAACGTGGGGCTTGCCTTCGGAACCGCCACCGTGATGGCTACCTGGGTAACCTCCAACACCACCATGCTGGCGCCTCAGTTTGCGCTGGAATTGGGCGTCTGGGGAATGCTGGCCTACTCCACCGGTGCGCTGGGGCTGCTTCTTTT
>JAJUHF010000187.1 GCA_029268045.1 Anseongella ginsenosidimutans | reverse complement strand
TCCTCCATGTAATTACGGGTGGTGATGGCCCCGCGATGAGCCAGGTGAATCCAGTTATCCAGGCCGTACACGGGATTGTTTACGTTGATATGCGGATTGGACAGGGAAAAGCCGGTTAAAACCGTATCGATCAAATCGGCTTTCCCGTCTCCATCGGTATCTTCAAAATAAAGAATATGGGGTGCGTCGCTTACCAAAACGCCCTTCTTCCAGCGCAATATCCCGTTGGGTAATACCAGCTGATCGGCAAACACGACGCTCTTATCCATTTTTCCGTCCCCATCGGTATCGGAAAGCAGCCGGATTTTGCCTGTTCCGCTTTTATCCAGTGGATATCCATGCATTTCCACCACGTACAAACGTCCGTACTCGTCTATTTCCATATCCACCGGATCGCTTAAAAGCGGTTCGGCGGCCAGTAATTCAATTTTGAAGCCCGGTTCCAGCTGAAAGGTTTCAAGTGCATCTTCCGGAGCAACCGGTCCGTTTTCACGATCGTAACGGATGGTTTCCGAACAGGAGGTCAAAACCAGTGTACATACCGCAAGGATCAGTGTATTAATAGGAGCAGTTGACATAGGCTATGGTCTCGGAGTTAACACCGTATGCGCATTGAAGCATCTCTTGTCCCGCATTGTCAAAGGCCAGGGAAGCACCGATGCAATTCCACCCTTTCCAGGGTCCGTCGGCCATTTTCCCCACGTTGCTGACGGCAATGATGTAGGTAGAAAAATCCCGGGAAATGGGGCGGTAAACATTCCGCCACAAATCTCCGTAAGGTTCCTTTTCATTATCGTGATCGGCCGGCACGGCCCAGGCACAGGGCGAAAGGATGATATCCGGTTGCATCCGTGCCAGCGCCGAGGGTATGGATAAATCGGGGACGATTGCATCGGCGCAGATCATGACACCGATCTTACCTAGTGAAGTGTTTGCCATGTTAATGCGGTCTCCCGGGCAATAAAACGGCTTTTCGATATCCAGTTTGTTTATCTTCCGGTGCTTTAGGATCAATTCACCGCGATTGTCGAGCAGCACGGCCGAATTATACACTTTACCCGCTTCCAGCTCGGTCATCCCCGAACAGAGGTACATGTTGTTTTCCCGTGCCATATGCTGAAGACGGCGGAACACTTCGCCGTCGGGTATTTCCGTAGCATTTATCAAACTAGCTGGATGCGTCCATCCAAGATCCATGCATTCGGGCAACACGGCAAGTTCCGCGCCCGCCAAGGCTGCCTCTTTCACCATGCGCTCAGCAGTCTGAAGATTTTTAGCTGCATTGTTGCCAACGACATGCATTTGGATCATGGCGATCCGAAGAGTAATCTTGTCCGTCATTTATACCAACCTAAATCTGTAATATGTTGGCAGCAAAACTAAAGAAAGGTGTCTCCGGAAAATGTCGCTTCTTTACCTACATTTATCGTGGAATGTGCAGCTTCCCCCGGCGACGCGGAGTTGGCAGTTCGGAAAAGAGGTAAACGGGAAAAAGGGGATTACCGCGCCTGGGGACGGCGCGGTAATCAGTGGCTTTCGCTCAAGTAGTCGATTTCAATAAATTCCGCCACCTGGGGAATCCATACCTGTTCAACAAATGCGGTGTGGTCGGGATGTTCATTGTAATGGGTATACCCGGACTGGTCTTCGAATTGCATGATCAGACCGAAGCGGAAATTATTCTTGGGACTGATCTCATGGACGAATTGAAAATTTCTAACCGTTGAAATTTTACTTAATGCCATGGCCTTTTCAATGAAAGCCTTTTCTTCAGCAGATCCTTCTGCATGTTTCAATCTGAAAAATACCGAATGTGTTATCATTTTACTGTCTATCGAAGCCGTTAAATGTTCATTGCCATTGCGGGATCGCTCACGCTGTGCTTCCCGGTTTCAACCCTCCCGGCGAATCGGTGCAGGTAGCCCGTTTGGGATTCCACTGAAAAATCATACCAATTGCCGCTGTCGGTCAGCTTCCAGCTTTTCTTTTCGGTCTTTCCGGGCGGAATGTCAAAGAAATCCACCTCGGCATGATCGTATGCATTGGTCACGATCCGAAGCCGCAGGGGGTCATTTCCCGTGTTCCGAAGCTCCATGGCGATCCCGCCCCGCCGGTGGTCGTACTCCAGCCGGGTCAGGGGCTGGTTTTCCGCCAAGGATCCTTTGAATTTCTGAAAATACCCATTGGGACCGAAAACCTCCAGGTCGTAATTCCCGCCCTCGCTCACGTTCCATTGATCTTCCAGTGATTTTCCAGCTTCAACGGTGTACCTTCGGGGGATGGCGTCCAGGTCGTACAGGTTGTATACATGGTAAACCGCGCCCGCCTTACCCCGGTTATCAAACTCCAACTGCACTTGCTGCTCCTGCTGAAAGGGTGTAAGGTGGCAATGCAACCGGTAGGGCAACGCCCTGGAAAACCGGGTACCCTTCTCCTGGTACAGCGACGAGGGCTTTTCCGGGGCCACCGCTTTCGGAAGACGCTTGGATGCCGCGTCGCGCAGTGCATGATCGGACGTGTCGGGCAGCGCAGGAAAGACCGGATCGTTGGGGGTCACAAAGTCAAAAGCCGAGGTAAGGTCACTGCTTACCGCCCGGTGCCAGGGACTGATGGCCGGCAGGGTGATCCCGAACCGCTTTTCGATGAACTGGCCAATGGAAGTATGGTCCGCTACTTCGGAATGAACCCAACCCCCTTTGCTCCAAGGAGATAATATATACAAGGGTACACGGGGGCCCATTCCCCAGGGCCGGACGTTACCCGATATGGTATCGCGTTTATCCAGGTAGTTTTGCTCCCCTTTGCTGTTGTCGAAATACATTCCGGCCAGATCCAGGGTCGCCTTTCCGGCCAGCGTGCCGTCCAGATTATAGGACGGAACAGCCGGTGCAGGCAGATGGTCGAAAAAGCCGTCGTTTTCATCAAAGGTTATAAAAAAGACGGTTTTGCTCCACACCTCCGGATTGGCGGTGACCGCTTCCAGTATCTGGTGGGTGAAATCGGCTCCGCGATAGGGACTGGAAGGCGCTCCGGGATGTTCTGAATCCTTTTGGGAGGGCAGTATCCAGCTTACGGCGGGCAAGCGGTCGTTCATGACGTCGTCCTTCAGATTTTCCAGTGACCAGTGGCGCATGCCGTTTTCATATATGGAAGAACCGGGTTTGGCCTCCCGGAAACTTTCAAAAGCCAGGCATCCGTGCATGGCGCCGGTCCAATTGTCATTCGGATCCTGGTAAATGCGCCAGCTGATCCCTTCCTTATCCAGCACATCCGGAATGGTGGGCCACTTGAAGGCATTGCCTTTGTAGGTATATCCCGGCTCAGGCAAGGCGCCGGTTATCCAGCAGCGCAGATTCACCGGCTCGGAATCCTGGTCACCGCAATTGATCCCTGCCGCCCGCTTTTCCGGATCGAAATTGGATCCCGACCAGAAGATGATGCGATTGGGATCGGTACCAGTCGCAATGGAACAGAAATAAGCGTCGCTTATCGTGAAGGATTCAGCCATGGCGTATTGAAAGGGAATTTCCTCCCGCGTGTAGTAGGCCATGGAATAAGGGGTTTTGAAGAGCGGCCAATAGCCGTATTTCCCTTGGTTCCAGGCGGCCTGCATATCGGCGAAATTATGCGGGGTTCC
>JAJUHF010000186.1 GCA_029268045.1 Anseongella ginsenosidimutans | reverse complement strand
CATTTCTCCCCGTTTAATTGATTCTTAGACGGTTAGCTTGCCGTAAGGTTTAACCTTACAAAAATAAAATCATTCCGTTGATCTTTCTGTCAAATATTTCTCCAGTTTTTTCACCGCATGGTGATAGGACGCCTTCAGCGCGCCCACACTGGTATCCAGAATTTCCGATAACTCTTCGTATTTCAGGTCTTCAAAATAACGCAAGTTAAATACCATGCGCTGTTTTTCCGGTAGGGTCAGAATGGCCTCCTGCAGTTTCATCTGCAGCTCATTTCCGTTTATATACGGATCTTCCCGAAGCTTTTCCACCAGCGGGTTTTCTTCCGGATCGAGGGAAATGGCACGCCGCATTTTCTTTCTTTTCAGAAAGCTGAGACACTCGTTGGTGGCAATGCGGTAAATCCAGGTGAATAGTTGGGAGTTCCCCTTGAAGCTGTCCAGATTATTCCATATTCTGATGAATACTTCCTGCACCAGGTCATCGGCATCGGAGTGAGAGATCACCATCCGGCGCACATGCCAGTAAATCCGTTGCTGATAGGCAAGCACAAGCTCATTGAACGCCGCCTCCCGGGTATTCGGATCGCGAAATCGTTCAAGAAGGAGATGATCATCGGGAGTTTCAGCCATTACAGGCCAAAATTACTTCCTTTTCAATACATTTTGAACCGCTTCGACGATATTTTCACTGCTCAGGCCGTATTTTTTCATCAATTCGGCAGGCTTTCCGCTTTCCCCGAAACTGTCATTTACGGCTACCATTTCCATGGGCGCCGGAGCCTTCCGGGCCAGCAGCTGCGCGATCGCATCTCCCAGACCCCCGTTGCGCTGGTGCTCTTCGGCGGTAACCACACAGCGGGTTTTGGAAACCGAATCCAGGATGGCTTCCTCGTCCAGCGGTTTGATCGTGTGGATGTTAATGATCTCCGCATCAATGCCGGCCTCTGCCAGTTTTTCTCCTGCCTCAATCGCTTCCCATACCAGGTGACCGGTGGCGAAAATACTGACGTCGCTTCCCTCGTTCAGCAACAACGCTTTGCCGATTTCGAATTTCTGGTCAGCCGGAGTGAACACGGGAACGGCTGGCCGTCCAAAACGAAGGTAAACCGGCCCGACGTGCTCGGCGATCGCAAGTGTTGCGGCTTTGGTCTGATTAAAGTCGCAGGGGTTGATGACGGTCATGTGGGGGAGCATCCGCATCATTCCGATGTCTTCCAGAATCTGATGGGTAGCCCCGTCTTCGCCCAAGGTAATCCCTGCATGCGAAGCGCAGATTTTTACGTTCTTTCCCGAATACGCAATGGATTGCCTGATCTGGTCATAAACCCGGCCGGTAGAGAAGTTGGCAAAGGTACCGGTAAACGGGATCTTGCCCCCGATGGTCAGACCCGCCGCCAGGCCCATCATATTGGCTTCGGCAATGCCTACCTGAAAAAACCGTTCGGGAAACTCCTTTTTAAAGTCGCCCATTTTCAGTGAACCGATCAGGTCGGCGCAAAGGCCTACCACACGCGGGTTGGAGCGGCCTGCTTCCAGAAGACCTACTCCAAAGCCTGAACGGGTATCTTTTTTTTCGGTATAAGTGAATTTTTTCATTTTAATAGTCTCCCAGGGTTTCTTCCAGTTGGGCAAGCGCCTGTTCCAATTGTTCGTCGTTGGGGGCGATGCCATGCCATTTGTGTGTGCCTTCCATAAAGTCTACGCCTTTGCCCATGGCGGTAACCATCAGAATCAGGATGGGCTTCCCTTTTCCGGTCAGGGTTTGCGCGTAACGGACCGAATTCACCACAGCTTCCATGTCATTCCCATCCGGCAGGTCAATTACTTCCCAGCCAAAGGCTTCCCATTTCGCCCGCAGGTCTCCCAGGTGCATCACCTCCAGCGTGGGGCCGTCAATCTGTTGGCCGTTCCAGTCGACGACCGAAATGATGTTGTCCACTTTATGATGGGCAGCAAACATGGCTGCTTCCCAGATCTGTCCTTCCTGCAACTCGCCGTCGCCGTGCAGACTATAAATTAATTTGTCGTCGTTATTCAGTTTCTTGCTGAGCGCGGCTCCAAGTGCGACCGATAGCCCCTGCCCAAGCGAGCCGGAAGCCACCCGGATACCGGGAAGCCCTTCTTCCGTGGCCGGATGCCCCTGAAGACGGGAGTTGATTTTTCTGAATGTAGCCAATTCTTCTACCGGGAAGTAACCCGACCGGGCCAGGACGCTGTACCACACCGGGGATATATGGCCGTTGGAAAGAAAAAACAAGTCTTCCCCCTGTCCGTCCATATTGAACTCGGACCGATGCTCCATGAGCTCGAAATAAAGCGCTACCAGGAATTCAGTGCATCCCAGAGAACCTCCCGGATGGCCGGACTGTACGCCATGCACCATCCGTACAATGTCGCGGCGCACCTGCGAAGCAATTTGCTTGAGCTTGTTGATATCAGGCATTCTAATAAGTTTGTGACATGCTAGTTTTCAGGCCGCAATAATACTGATTATTGCCAAGCTTCCGAAACGCCGATCCCCTGAATTTCGAATTTATCCGGCTTCCCTGCTTCAGCTGCTGCCGTGATTCACGTGCTGCTTTCGGTATTGCAACGGCTGCATCCGGTAGAACGCTTTGAAATGCCGGTTGAAGTTGGACAGGTTATTGAAACCGCTTTCGTAACAGATCTCCGCGACGCTTTTGGTGGTCTGGGTTAGCAGTTTGGCGGCATACCCGGTTTTCAATTCCAACAGGAAGGTTGAAAACGTTTTCCGCGTCCGGAATTTAAAGTACCTCGAAAACGCGGCCGGCGCCATGTTCGCCAGGTCGGCTGCCTGCTCCAGCCGGATGTCTTCCCGGAAGTGGGTCATCATGAATTCGAGCACCTGTTGGAGGCGTTCCTGGTCTTTTTCGTTGTAGGCGGCCATACCGGCGCCGGAAATAAGGGTTTGTCCGGGGCACTCGGCCATGATGTGCAGGATCTCCATGAATTTCAACCACCGGGCGAAACCGTTCAGCCCGAGCAGTTCATGGAGCTTCCGTGCGATTTCGTCCCGGGCAGCGCTTTCAAACTGAATCCCGCTTTCAGACTGTTCCAGGAGTTTGCGGATCCGTCCTGCTTCCGGGAGGCGGAGCACATCGTGGCCAATGGAGTCTTCCAGGAAATGGATCACGATGGAGCGGGCCCGGAGCGTGGATTGCTCTTCGTAATATTCCGCATCGTTGCGGTAAAGGTGAGGCAGGTTGGGGCCGATCAGGGCCAGATCGCCGGCTTCAAAATCGGTAATGCTGTCACCGATAAAGCGCTTACCCCTGCTTTCGGTCACCAGGACGATCTCGTATTCCGGATGGTAATGCCAGGGGGTAGGATACCAGGGATAATCAAAATTCCGTACTACAAATGATTCCTCCCGGTCCCTGGGAAGATGTTCAAGCATGGGTTTCATGGCCTTTTTGATGAAATTCTTTACTGCATACCGGTTGCGGAGGTAAAATTACGGCTAATTCGATCAAGAAAGTATCAATTCCTGAAAAAAAAATGCTGGAGCAGGTGGGGGCCGCCGCTTACCTTTACGTAAAAGGTAAATGAAATGGAGAACAAAGTATTGTCGGCAGCCCAGCAGGCGGAGTTCCACCGGGCAGGCTACGTGATCGTCCGCGGGTTCTT
>JAJUHF010000185.1 GCA_029268045.1 Anseongella ginsenosidimutans | reverse complement strand
CATACCGGGTACTACTCCCTGGCCGATTACTACCCCAAATTCCACATCACCTGCATCACCCATAAAAAGAACGCCGTGTATCCCGCAACCATCGTGGGCATTCCTCCGCAGGAAGATGCCTGGATTGGGAAGGCAACCGAGCGGATCTTCCTGGCGCCCATTAAAATGACCATGGTGCCCGAGATCGTGGACATGGTGCTTCCCATGGAAGGGGTGTTTCACAACCTGGTCATCGTGAAAATAAAAAAGGAATACCCGGGCCAGGCGCTCAAAGTGATGAATTCGCTCTGGGGCGCCGGGCAGATGATGTTCACCAAAATGATGATCGTGGTGGACGGGGATGTAAATATTCACGATAACCTGGCCGTCGCCCGGCATATTTCAAAGCACGTGGACCCCGAAACCGACATTATCTTTACCCAGGGTCCCATGGATATTCTGGATCATGCCTGCTCCAAGCCGTCCTTCGGCGGAAAGATGGGCATTGACGCCACCCACAAACTGGAAGAGGAACTTCGTACAAGCCGCAGCGCGGCCATTCCCCAGGTATTTGCTTCGATCGATGAGAAAGAATTCAGGGAGAAATATCCTGAAATCAAGGGAATTAACGACAGTTTGCTCAAATACGGGATCTCACTGGTTTTCGTATCGGTAGAAAAATCCCGGAAAGGCCATATCAAAGAACTCAACAGCCAGCTATTCATGGAGGAAGCCTTCCGTGAGGTAAAGGTAGTGATCTACCTGGAACACACCGTGGATATCATGGAAACCGCGGATGCAGTCTGGCGGTTTTCCAACAACGTGGATCCGCGGCGTGACAGCTTCATTATCCCGGCGCCCGACGAATATTCCGTTTCCCATATCGGCCTGGACGGAACACGGAAAACCAAGGAACACGATGGATTTTCCCGTGACTGGCCCAATATCCTTGCCTCACGTCCCGAAACCATTGAACGAATTGATGCAATTTGGGATAAACTGGGGCTGGGGGAATTGATCCCCTCCCCCTCACGCACTTACCTGAAGCAATTGTATAAAGGCGGCGCGGTGGCAGAAGAGGACTAGGGATCGAAGAAGGCTATCGGCAGAAACAGACTAGCCCAAGAAGAGAAATACCGGAAGGAAGGCCCTGATTCAAGCTTCTTCAAGCAAAGCGAGATTCTCCTTGAAGGAGTTTTTCTTCAGCAGCCTCCAATGCGACAACAATGCTTCGCCCAGCGAAAACGATCGGTATTCCAGATTGAATTCTTCCGCGGTTTCCTTCAATATCCGGGTCAACTCCGGATAATGCACGTGCGATACGTTCGGAAAAAGGTGGTGTACCACGTGAAGGTTGAAGCCTCCCAGGAGAAAGGTAACCACCGGATTGTCCGCCGCATAATCAGCCGTGGTGATCAACTGATGTTCCGCCCAGGTATGAGGCAGCCTTCCGTCTTCGTCCGGCTGGGGAAAGATCGCATTTTCACCCACGTGCGAGGAAACCAGCGCAAAAATGGTCACAAAACTGGTCGTGAAATGCATCAACAGGAAAGCCAGGAAGATAACCCAGAAACTTACCGGCAACAGCAGGGAGGGAATGACCAGAATGTAGCCCAGGTAAATAATTTTCGCCAGGATCATGCCCACAATCTGATACCAGGGGTATTTCACGTTGACCTTCGGTCCCAACCGGTCCTCGGAAATATCCTTGAAGTCTCGGTAAAACAACCAGTTCAGCGTGTATAGAAAATACAGGACCGGCATGTAAAAATGCTGATACCGGTGAAAGCTCAGGTACGGACTGTTATCGGCGATCCGCACAATGGGCGATTGCTTGATGTCCACGTCCCATCCGAAAATGTTCGGATAAATATGGTGTGAATCCAAATGCCTCATACGCCAGAGCCGGTTGTTGGTACCGAAGAGTTCCAAAAACCAGGTAAAGGCCAGATTCAGCTTTTTGTTTTTGAATATCGCCTCGTGCGCCGCGTCGTGTACCACATTCAGGAAGATGAGGAACATGAAAACCCCCATTCCCATGTAGGATAAGAACACGCCCTGCTTGCTCTGCACATTGAACAGCAGGTTGAAATAGATCAAAAAGTACCCCGCAATAAACGAAAAAGCCTTGATCTTAAAATATAAGGTAGCCCGTTTGGTCCGGCCTGTGTTTTTGAAGTATTCGTTTACCCTTTGTCTCAAAACGTGGTAGAAGTCCCCTGGAGCCTCTTTTTTAAACTTTATTGATAAAGTTTTCATTACTGGAATCGAAAGTTTTAGTTAAGATAGAATCAACGTTTCTGCCGCACAAAAATACTAAAGGTTTCATGCTTTATCACTTCTATTTCGGTGCCTTTCACCAAAAACGCACCTTCTGACACAGCATCGTATCGCTGCCCGTCAATCTCAATCTTACCCGATGGCCGGAGATCCGTGACAGCGACTCCTGTCGCACCCGACAGATTATGCCCTCTGTCCGTCCCCACGTATCCTTCCGAAGAGCGCTGCTCGTCTGTGAGCGTTAGTTTTCTAAACATCTTGCTGGAAAAAATGTTTTTTCCGAACACAAAAGCCAGCGCCGTTGTAATGACGATGGAAGCCAGCACAAGTAAAAATGCGTTCACCAGTTGTCCTCCTCCTATCGGGAAAATAAAATAATCGTTCAATACCAGACTAAATGCCAGTCCGCAGACAATGCAGACAATACCCAGAATGCCCGCCACACCAAAGCCGGGGATCACAAACAACTCCAAAGCTAGCAGCAGCAATCCCGCGAGAAACAGAAGGATTTCCCAGTGATCCGCCAGGCCTTCCAGGTAGAGCGGCATGAAATAAAGCAAAGCGGCCGTGATCGAGACAAGCAATGCAAAACCCACGCCCGGAGTCTGCATTTCAAAATAAATCCCTCCGATTATCAGCATCAGCAGGATTCCGCTCACCAGGGGATTGACCAGAAAATCAACCAGCCGGTCTGTCCAGGTGATTTCCGGTTCCACCAGTTCGTATTCCGCGAGCCCGGCCCGGGCCAGGACTTCGTCCACGCTGGAAACAATTCCTTCGCAATAGCCGTGTTTCAACGCTTCCTGACTGGTAAAGCTAAGAACCTCATCGGCACCCACCACGCCGGGTATTTCAACCACCGGATCGACAAATGCCTCAGCGATCCGCGGATCCCTTCCCCGCACCTCGGCGGTGGCACGCATCAGCGAACGCATGTAGGATTGGTATTTTTCAGGCATTACCTCTCCCGTCTGATTTACCACGCTCGCGGCCCCCATCGTAGCTCCGGGGTGCATGTAAATACTATCGCAGGCCAGGGCGATCAAGGCGCCGGCCGATGCGGCATTGTTGTTGATATACACCAGCACGGGAATGTCCGACCGCAGAAGACGGGAACGCATGGAATCCGCTGCATCCAATAAGCCGCCGAAAGTATTCATATGGACAAGCAGATAAGAAGCATTAACTTTGGGGGCTTCTTCAAAGGCTTTTTGCAGCTTCCGAAGTGATGCCGGCCCGATCGTCTCCCGGACATCCAGTTTATAAACGACCGGAACATCCGGGGAAACGCCGTTGTTGCCGGTTGGATTGAGACTGTCCCCGGGCAGGGATTGCAGGGCTTTCGCATCAGAAGCCCCAGCCAACCAACCGGAACAGGCCAGCAAAACGAGCAACAAAAAGTTCCT
>JAJUHF010000184.1 GCA_029268045.1 Anseongella ginsenosidimutans | reverse complement strand
CGGTCGCGCGAACGGGTCATGCGCCTGAAGGACCTGAGCCTGAAATTGCGCTCCTCCAACGGGCTTTCCGAACTGGAAAACGAACCCGCATACAAGAGACGGAACATGAACCTCAATAAAGTGCCTCACTCGTCGGAAACCCAGATGTCACGGTTTACCGTGTCCGACGACGACGGCGAGATTCGCCCGAACAATTCTTTTCTACATGACAATGTAGATTAGCGCTTACACAATTATTGTGGATAATAGCTCTTCGCACTGGCGGGGGGCTATTTTTTTGATCATCCATTCCGTTATTTTGTTGAACACCGAAATAAAACTTATTTTTGGGGGTGATTAATATTTGTAGTATTTAATTTTTACCATATTGGATATCTTCGAGAAGATAAGGCGGGACCGCGGCCCCATTGGCCAACATTCAACATTTGCTCATGGTTATTTCGCGTTTCCGAAACTGGAAGGCGAGATTGGAAACAGGATGATGTTCCGGGGAAAGGAACACATCGTTTGGAGCCTCAACAATTACCTGGGTCTGGCGAATCATCCCGAGGTGCGGAAGGCCGATGAAGAAGGGGCGCGGGAACACGGCCTGGCTTATCCGATGGGCGCCCGCATGATGTCGGGCAATACAAGCGAGCATGAACGGCTGGAACGGTCGCTGGCGGATTTTGTGGGAAAGCCGGACGCGTTTTTACTGAATTACGGATACCAGGGAATGGTTTCCATTATCGATACGCTGTTAAGCCGGCACGATGTGGCGGTTTACGACGGGGAATCCCATGCCTGCATCGTGGACGGCGTGCGTTTGCATCAGGGAAAGCGGTTCATGTACAAGCACAACGACATCAGCAGCCTGGAAAAGCAGTTGGAACGCGCCGAAAAGCTGATCGAAGGTACCCCGGGCGGAATCCTGGTCATTACCGAGGGCGTTTTCGGGATGTCCGGCGTGCAGGGCAAACTAAAAGAGATCGTTGAGCTGAAGAAAAAATACGATTTCCGCTTACTGGTGGACGATGCACATGGTTTCGGGACGCTTGGCAAAAGCGGATCCGGAACGGCGGAGGAGCAGGGCTGCATCGACGGCATCGACGTCTATTTTGGAACCTTTGCAAAGTCCATGGCGGGAATCGGAGCTTTCGTGGCTGCCGACGAATACGTCGTGGAATACCTGCGCTACAATATGCGCTCGCAGACCTTTGCCAAATCACTGCCCATGCCCATGGTGGCGGGATTACACAAGCGGCTCGAATTGCTGCGTGAGCACCCCGAATTCAAGAATCAATTATGGGCTATCGTCAATGCGCTTCAAAGCGGGCTCCGCGAAAAAGGCTTTGATATCGGAAATACCAACAGCTGTGTTACCCCGGTTTTCATGAAAGGTTCGCTTCACGAGGCGCTCAACATGATCGTTGACCTCCGGGAGAACTATCGTATTTTCTGTTCCATCGTGACCTATCCGGTTATACCGAAGGGGCAGCTGATGCTGCGGCTTATCCCCACGGCCGTGCATACCTTGGAGGATGTAACGGAAACCTTGAATGCCTTCAGTGAAGTTGCCCGTAAACTGGGTGAGGGGCATTACGATAGCGAGAAGCTGGCGATGGCCTAAACACGCGATTTTCTATAAACTGCTTGGGTATTTTCGTATTTTCACGTAATAAACAGGCAGTTTGAATTATCTCTCTCATTTCTATCTGGTACAGGACCATCCCGATCCCTATCTGATATTGGGTATGGTCTTGCCGGACATGGTGAAGAACCACCGGAAGGACTGGAACATGCATCCGCGCAGACAACGGCTGCAGTTGCACCAGGATCCCGTATTGGCTTCCGTGCTCCGGGGATGGGAACTGCATCTGGAGACGGATCGCCGGTTTCATTCCTCCCTTTTTTTTATAGAACATAGCCGGGAGCTGCGCAAGCAGATTGCCCGGGTGCTTGACCGCCTGCCCTTCCGGCCGTTCTTTCTGGCTCATGTAGCTCTTGAATTGCTGCTGGACAGTTTGCTTCTTCTGCAGCAACGGGTGGATCCCGGAAAACTATACCGGCAGCTGGCCGCCTGCGAAGAACAGGATATCATCCGTTTTCTGGAGCTGAACGGGATTCCCCAGGCGCCGTCCTTTACGGCCTGGTACCGGGCTTTCATCCGGGATGCCTACCTGTATTCCTACAGCAGCTCGAGCAGTCTTTCCCATGCCCTGGAAGGAATCGGCCAGCGGGTTTGGCAAGCGCGTTTCCCGCCCGGCGATACCCAGCGGATCGCGGAAATCCTGCTTGTTTACCGGACGGAAATTGAAAGCGAATATCTTCCTATTTTTGATGAAATAACTTATTATCTTCGCTTGTTATGATGAGCCCGTCAGATGCTAAAAAGGAAATAGACCGCCTCAGCAAGGAACTCAAACAGCATAATTACAACTATTATGCCCTCGCCCAACCCACCATCAGCGACCAGGAATTCGATCGCATGCTTTCGGAACTGGCCCGGCTGGAAGAGGAATTCCCGCAGTTTGCGCATCCCGACTCCCCGACCAGACGGGTAGGGGGAGAGATTACCAAGACCTTCCGGACCGTCCGGCACCGCTATCCCATGCTTTCGCTGGGAAACACCTATTCGGAACAGGACCTGCTGGATTTCGACAAGCGGATCAAAAAGCTGATCGGAGACAATTTCCAGTACGTATGCGAATTGAAATTTGACGGCGTGGCCATCGGAATTACCTATCGCGACGGGAAACTGGTGCAGGCCGTTACCCGGGGCGACGGGACCCAGGGAGATGATGTAACCACCAATATCCGGACGATAAAAAATATACCGAACCAGATCCAGGCTTCCGACCTGCCGGCGGAATTTGAGGTGCGGGGCGAGGTGTTCATGCACCGGAAAGCCTTTGCCCGGCTGAACGCGGAACGGGTGGAACAAGGAGAAATGACGTTTGCCAACCCACGGAACTTTGCGGCGGGAACAATAAAGATGCAGGATTCGGGGGAAGTGGCCCGTCGACCACTCGACTGTTTTCTGTATTCCTTGTTGGGTGAAAACCTGCCTTATAAAACGCATTTTGAGAGCATGGAAAAGCTACGGGACTGGGGTTTCCATGTCTCGGAACACATCCGGCTGTGTGATTCCATCCGGGACGTGCTGGACTTTATACACGAATACGAAAAAGAGCGTTTTGATTTTTCGTTCGACATCGACGGGATCGTAATCAAAGTAAACAGTTATGCCCAGCAGGAAGAATTGGGGTTCACCGCGAAATCGCCCCGTTGGGCCATCGCCTATAAATACAAAGCCGAGGAGGTGGAAACCCTGTTGGAATCCGTTTCCTATCAGGTGGGTCGTACCGGAGCCATCACCCCGGTAGCGAATCTGCGTCCCGTCCAGCTTGGGGGAACCACCGTGAAAAGGGCCAGCCTGCACAATGCGAACGAAATTCAGCGGCTCGACCTGCGGCCGGGGGATACCGTCCTGGTGGAAAAAGGGGGCGAGATCATCCCCAAGGTGGTCAAAGTGAATTTCGAAAAACGCCCCCAGGGCCTGCCGCCCATTGAGTTTCCGCGGGCGTGCCCCGAATGCGGCGCCGTGCTTATCCGGAAAGAAGGCGAGGCGGTGCACTATTGCCCCAACGACACCGGGTGTCCGCCTCAGATCGTGGGAAGGATGCAGCACTTTATCAGTCGCCGGGCCATG
>JAJUHF010000183.1 GCA_029268045.1 Anseongella ginsenosidimutans | reverse complement strand
TAGGATTAAAATTAGTAAAAATTTAATGGTATTCAAGTTAGAGGAGGGAACAATTTGTTTCACAGGTTCTAATGCATTCGATTGAATATAGCCTGAGATAAGTGAAATCGAACTTTCGAAAATGTTGAATCGTTTTACCAGGAAAGGCACACGATCTGGGTAAAAAAATCACCAAAGTGTTTTAATCCGGGGCTAGGGATTTCGCTGAATGTGGATGGAATAGGTGAATTTATCGCTACGATAATATCCCAAATTGTATTCGATCACCCGGTTACCCGTGTCGTAAACCATTCTTTTCCGGAATAAAACAGGCGCATTGGCGTCGATGCGCAGGTAGCCGGCAACCTTTTCGTTGGCCTTCACGGCTTTCAGTTCCTCCTGAGAAGAGGTGGGAAATATCGAGAATTTTTCTTCAAAAAGCTTATAGAGCGGCTGCGTAAAATCTTCGTCGCCGGCAAGGGGAACCCGGGGATGAAACCAGGAAACAAAATAAACAAAGGGTCCGCTTTCATCGCCACGCACCCGCTCCAATTTGAATAGTTTCGTATCGCGCTGTACCTGGAATAAATCGCATACCTCCAATGGCGGCCGCTCAGACCGCATATCAATCAGGTAGTTACGAACCCGAATGCCCCTTTTGTTCATTTCCTTGGTAAAGCTATGCCACTCCTCCAGATGGGTTGTGATTGTGCGCGGGGCCACCATGGTCCCCACCCCCTTTTTGCGGACCAGCAAGCCCTCCAGCACCAAGCGGTAAATCCCTTGCCGCACGGTATTGCGCGACACGCCGAAGGTTCTGGCCAGTTCTTCTTCACGCGGCAAAAGTTTCCCGCCGTCGTAATTTCCGCTTTCAACCAGACCGCGGATAAGTTCTTCTATCTGCTTATGAAGTGGTATCGGAGATGTGTGGTCGATATGCATGTTCAAACATACGCATTTGTGGCAAAATTGTTGCAAGGTTCAGCGGTAGAAAAATTCATCATGATCATACGTGAACAGGAAAACAACCTACTCCTTATAACCCAACCTCATCACGCGGCCCTATCGGGAACGTTCGCGGAACACTGGAAGGTAACTGCGTTCAGAGGATTCGACCAGCTGGAAGAAGTATTGTATACGGTCCGGAACCACGACCGGTGCTGGGAGGAAGTGGATAAAACACCCCGGTGGAATCCCGAAACAGAACAGCCTTATTCCTTTGAAAATTACCCGGAACAACCCAAGATCCGATTTTATACACAGGGGCTGGATTGCATGGAAAGGGATCACCCCTACCCTGCCTTGCTGTGCAGCAAGCATTTCGCTTCCTTTTACGTCTCGTGCGGGGAGACGGAAGGCCGCGAATTTTACCGATTGGAACAACTGCGCCAGGAACGACTGATCGGAAGGCTGGGGCTACGCAAGCAGGATCTGGAGGAGGTTGCCTTTCATTTCCACCTGTTGCAGTTCTGTGATAACCTTTCCCTGTTTATCTGCCTGAATGAGGAAGGCAAAAATCAACATCCCTGGTTTCAAAAGGGCTTTGCCAATTCCGAAAAGCTGGGAATTGATGCCCGCCCGGTGAAAGCGGATTGGAACGATCCCGATACGGTACGGATTCTTCCGTTTCCTTTCGATGAGCCGTTTGCCGTGGAGCTGGAATACCGGGAACTTCCGAAGCGCTTCCCTGATCAGGAAACCTTATCCCGGCTGTGGGAAGAAGCTCCTGTTCAAAAAAAGCGCATCCATTTCCGGGGCGGGTAATACCCCGGTTCTAAAAGTTGTCTGATTCCACGTAAGCCTGGATCAGGGCCAGCTCCCCTTCTTTGCCGGGTTTGGAAATTCCGTGTTCCATACCCATTACGCCGGTGAACCCTTTCTCATAGATGTATTTGAATACGTTCCGGTAGTTGATCTCCCCGGTGGTAGGTTCCTTGCGGCCGGGGTTATCCCCGATCTGGAAATAAGGGAGTTCATCCCAGCAGCGTTCAATATTGGTGATCAGGTTGCCTTCGTTCTTCTGCAGGTGGTAGGCATCGTACAAGATCTTGCACGAGGGGCTGTTCACCGCCTTGCAGATTTCGTAGGTTTGGTCGGAATACTGCAAGAAAAGGTTCGGGGAATCGCTGAGCGGTTCCAGCACCATCACCAGTCCGTGGGGTTCGAAGATTTCCGCTCCCCGGCGAAGCGCTTCCACCACGTTGGCCGTTTGGATCCCGATGGGAAGATCCCGCTGGTAATCCCCGGGTACCACGGTCATCCATTTGGCATTGCATCGTTTGGCCACTTCCACCGCCCGCCGGCAGCCGTCCAGAAAGATATCGAGGTTCTCCTTTTTGCCAGCGGCCAGGGTATTGGCTGAATTTCCGCCTTTATCCACCACGAAAACACCCATGGTCATGTCAAGTTTTGCCAAGGTATCGCCGATCTTTTTCTGCAGTTCAACCGGACGCCCCATCATGCCGTTATCCTCCAGGGCGCGGAAACCGACTTCTGCCATAAAATGAAGCTGATCAATCGGATCGTCTCCCGCATGATGCCGGAACATTCCAAAGTGAGGTGCATACTTCAGTTTGAACGTGTGTTTCTGGAGCCGTGAACCGGATCCTGCCATGGCTTTACCGGCGATTCCTGTGAAACCGGCTACCGCGGATCCTGCCGCCAGCCCTTTGACAAAACTTCTTCTTTTCATGTTATCTATTCGTATTTATTGGTTTAATTCCGTTCCAAATTCTGTAAATATAGCAATCCCTCCCCGTATTTTGCCATGCTTTCACGTTCGTCTTCTCCTTCGCTTTCCCCGGATAATATTCAGGTAAACGGAAACGGCTGCTGCCATCACGAAAAACACCACGGTAATCAGATCGATCAGGCCGGCATTGAGGTCCGCTCCGGTCACTTTATCGGCGAAATACTTAATGAAGGATGCCGGAAGATCGGTTTCCCCCAGTTTCCTTTTTATGCGCCATTGCCAGTCTGTAATGGGACAATACCCGATCCCGTACCAGATCCCCAGCCCCAGCCAGGAAGCGGCAGTCAGCAGAATAACCGCCAGGTGCGCCTTCCGCAAAGGTCTCCAGATCCATCCAAAGAGATTGAATCCGATGATCAGCAGGTGAAGCACCGTAAAGGCAAAATCAAGCAGTATCAGCCCCCACATGCGTTACCGGCTAAAAAAGCAAAACCTCTTCCGGCACGCGCGAGGCGCAATATTCCCTTGGCGTTTTTCCGGAAAATGCCTTGAATTCCTTGATGAAATGACTCTGGTCGTAATATCCGGCGGAAAAAGCGACTTCCTGCCAGTTGAGGGAAGGGTTTTTGTCAAACATGGCTTTGACGAAATTGAAGCGGCAAATCCGGGCGTAGCGTTTGGGTGAAAGACCAACCTGTTCCATAAAATAACGCTCAAGGGTCTTTTTGGTCGTATTGGTCAGGTACTGAATGTCTTTCAGGGAGTAAAACCGGCGGCCGCACATCAGCTCCACCGCTTTTTCCAGTGCCGGGTTCCCGACAGCTTTATTCCACTGGCGGAGTTTCCGCGTAAGGAATCTTTCCAGGATCCAAATCATTTCGCCGGTTCCTGACGATTCGTACAGACGCTCACACAGCAACTCGATTTCCTTCCCCCAGATGCTGTCGGCTTCCACGATGTCATCGGCCAGATGGCGCATGGACAAACCCGTCAGCCGGTTAATCCCAGTGGGTTTGAACTTGATACCCAGAATATC
>JAJUHF010000182.1 GCA_029268045.1 Anseongella ginsenosidimutans | reverse complement strand
CGCCCACGTTTTCAGCCACGCGGGTAAGCCCTGGCTCACCCAGTACTGGGTCCGCAGGGTGCAGGAGCAGGCCTATGGCGGAATCACGCCGGACAAAGGTTATGGCGGCCACGATGAAGACCAGGGGCAAATGGGAGGAGTGAGCGCGCTGATGTCCATTGGCTTGTTCAGCATCACCGGAAACACGTCCGCAACCCCGGTGTACGAAATTACCAGTCCGGTATTCGACGAAATCCGGATCCAATTGGACCCCAATTACTACACCGGAAAGGAATTTATTATCAAAACCCTGAACAACACGCCGGAAAACGATTATATTCAGCGGGCCAGCCTGAACGGCCAGCCCCAGGAGCGGTTCTGGTTTCCACACGCAGCGTTCGCAAAGGGAGGTACCCTTGAGATTGAACTGGGTCCGGAACCAAACCGGCAGTGGGGTCTGGATCAGGAAGAAAACTAATTCCGGAAAACGCGATATGAAATTGATGTCTATAGGTATACCCGCTGCAGGCCTTCGGAGAAACGGTCTGCTGCTTTCCCTGTTCGTGCTGCTGCTATGGCCGGGGATCAGCAGGGCTGAAATCCGACTGCCCCGCATCTTCCAGGATAACATGGTATTGCAGCGTGATCAGGAAGTCCGCATCTGGGGCATTGCCGCTGCTTCAGAAAAAATCCACCTGGAATTCAAACACAAAACGTATTCAACCGAGGCCGGGAAAGACGGGAAATGGGAAATCAAACTTCCGCCGCAACCGGCCGGAGGCCCCTGGACCCTTGTTCTTCAAGGGGAAAACACCCTCTCCCTGAAGAACGTGCTGTTTGGGGATGTTTGGATCTGCAGCGGCCAATCCAACATGCAGTTCACCATCGATCAGATCGCTTACCGGGAGAAGGACACCGCCGCCGCCACTAACCCGCAGCTCCGCTTATTCACGGCCGGATTTGACATCGACTTCGTACCCAAAGACGATCTGGCGGGCGGAAGCTGGCAGGAGGCATCGGTGGAAACCATGAAGCATTTTTCCGCCGTGGCCTGGTTCTTCGGACGTTACCTGGTGGATACACTGCAGGTACCCATCGGGCTGGTGAGTGTCAATCTCGGCGCCAGTTCGGCAGAAGCCTGGATGAGCCCGGAAGCGCTTTCGGCCTTTCCGCAGTTCGGCGCATACCACACGGCCTGGCTGGCTCCGGGAAAGTCAATGGAAGAGATCACCCGGGCGTTCGAAAAGCAGAAAGACCGCTGGGCGCGGAAACACTACCTGAAAGGACCCGGGCTCGAGGAAGAATGGTTCCGGCCCGAAACCGATGTTTCGGCTTGGAAAACCATGACCCTTCCCGCAAAATGGGAAGACCAGGGCCTTCCGGAATTTGACGGCGCAGTCTGGTTCAGAAAAGAGTTCGATCTGCCGGAAGATTTCAACGGAGACACCTACTGGCTGAGACTGGCGCAGATTGACGATCACGACATCGCCTGGGTGAACGGTCAAAAAATAGGCGAAACCTACGGGAACCTGAACTGGCGGAACTACGCTGTTCCGGCCAAACTCCTGAAACCGAAAAACAATGTGCTTGTGCTGCGGGTATTTGACCAGGGTGGAGACGGCGGCATCCGCAGTGGGTCTATCTGGTGGGATGCCAACCTGCAGGGCGCCTGGCTTTACAAACCGGGTTTAAAGATCGATCCGAAGGAATTCCGCGCGCCCAAAGTAGCCAACGCGAGTCCTTTCACCTCACCATCCGGCCTGTTTCATGGGAACATCGCCCCCTTGACCAACTTTGCAGTCAAAGGAGTCATTTGGTATCAGGGTGAAAGCAACGCGTCCCGGGCCGGGGAATACCGGGAACTGTTTCCCGCGCTGATCCAGGCCTGGCGGAAGCAGTGGAACCACCCGGATCTCCCCTTCCTGTTTGTACAATTGGCCAATTACCTTCCCGAATCAGCCCAACCCGAAGCCAGTGACTGGGCAGAATTGCGCGAAGCGCAAGCCCTGGCTTTAGCGCTGCCCTATACCGGAATGGCGGTTGCCATTGACATCGGGGAAGCCTACGACATCCATCCCAGGAACAAATGGGATGTGGGAAAGCGGCTGGGCTTGGCGGCCCTGCAAGTGGCCTATAACAAACCGGTTTTGGCCGCGGGTCCCACCTACGACCGCATGGAAGTACGGAATGACACGATCGTGATCCATTACAAACATACCGGCAAGGGCCTGGTTACCCGCGATAAATACGGGTATGTCCGGGGCTTTGCCATCGCCGGAGAAGACCGGAAATTCCATTGGGCCAAGGCCTGGATCCGGGGAAACACCATCCATGTGTTTTCCGAGCAGGTTTCCAGGCCGGTAGCCGTCCGGTATGCCTGGGCCAATAACCCCGGACCACTCGATCTTTACAATAAGGAAGGCTTGCCGGCGGTTCCCTTCCGGACCGATGCCTGGCCAGGAAACACCGATGGAAAGGAATTTTCCGAGGCTGTGTTGCCATTTTAAAAGAAAGCCCATACATTTACCTTCTTTACTTCATTTATAAGAAGAAATGACCAAGCTTTCCTACCTGATCCACGCCAGCCTTGCCTGTACCTGCTTGCTGGTCGCCGGATGCAATACAGCACAGAAACCCTGCGTTCCTGCCGAGCGGAATGAATCGCTGAAATCCATCGACTCCCTGGCCGGCAGTCTCGGATGGCCGGAGGACTTGTCAATTACCGGTTTTGCCGGGCCAGACCTGGTACCAAGTCCGGCCTGCCTGGCGGTGGCCCCGACCGGCGAAGTCTTTGTGGGCGTGGACATGATCGGCTCGCTCGGAAAGGATCCGGGAAAGGGCAGTATTGTGCGCCTGGTCGATTGCAATAACGATGGGATCCTCGATAGCCATACGGAATTCGCCGCCGTGGACAATCCGCGCGGCATCTTTCCCCTGGGAGATCGCCTGTTTGTGCTTCATACCGTTTTCGAAGACGGCTTTGCCACGGGGATGGATCTGGTCGTCTTGGAAGACAAAGACCGGGACGGGGTGGCGGACGGACCCGCCGAGCCCCTGATCCGGCACATCAGCAATCCGCAATTTCTGCAAAGCCGCGGTACCGACCATGCCACCAACGGAATCCGGATGGGCATTGACGGGTGGATCTACATTGCAGTCGGGGATTTCGGGTTTCACGACGCAACCGACCGGGAAGGGAACAAGCTGACCATGTTGGGCGGCGGCATCGTCCGGGTCCGTCCGGACGGAACGGAAATGGAAATTTACAATCACGGGATGCGGAACGTTTACGACCTGGCAATCGACCCGTATATGAATATTTTCGCCCGGGGTAATACCAACGACGGGGGCGGTTGGAACATTCGGTTCAGCCACCAGATACAAACCGGAGAATACGGTTACCCCGTATTGTTCAAGCATTTTACCGAAGAAATCATTCCGGCCATGGTGGATCTGGGAGGCGGATCGGGCACCGGCGCATTGTACCTGGACGAACCATCCTGGCCTGAAAAATACAACAAGGTACCGCTGATGGCCGATTGGGGAAGAAGCCAGCTGTACATCCACCGGGTAAGCCCCGTTCAGGGAAGCTTCACCCAGACCGAAGAGGAATTTATCAGATTACCCCAGATTACCGATCTGGACGTGGATGGTTCCGGCCGGATGTACCTTTCCGCCTGGGACGGCGCCGGGTATTCCGGCGATTCCACCAAAGGTTTCGTGGTACGGGCCGTACCCGCGG
>JAJUHF010000181.1 GCA_029268045.1 Anseongella ginsenosidimutans | reverse complement strand
CCGCGTGAATATCGATAATTCGATTTACGACTGGCTGACCGTCGGGCTACAGAGCTTTCTTACCATGAGCAATGACCTGGGACCCACTGTAAGCGCTACGGACGTATGGGATCACATCGTTTACGCCCCTGCCTACAAAGCAGACGGCAGTCTTGTGGAAACCCCGCGCGGGGTAGGTACGCTGAATCCGTTATATGCTACCCAGGCCGACTTCTACAGCAAACGGCTGAACCTGTTTGGCAACGTGTATGCGCAAATTGATTTTCCATTCCTGGAGGGCCTGTCTTTCAAGACCAATTATTCGAACAACTCGCGTTTCATTAACGAATATATTTTCAAGGAAGAGCTGGCCAATTTTCAGGGTCAGGGAAGCAAGTATCACGGAACGACGGTCAATTGGTCGAACGACAATATCCTCTCCTACAGGAATACCTTCGGGGGGGATCATTCGATTTACCTGACCCTGGTGTACGGAATCGAACGGAACAAGGGTTCCAATACGTCGGCCGTTGCCACGAATTTCGTTGATCCGGTGCTGGGATACAACCGGCTTCAAGCCGGGGAATCGCTCAACCAATCGGTTAATTCCGGTGCGTGGGAAGAAACCAGCCTGTACAGTGCCGCCCGCTTGTTTTACAGCTACGCGGGCAAATACCTGTTCACCGGGACCTTCCGGCGCGATGGGTTTTCCGGATTCAGCGAAAACAACAAATACGGGGTGTTTCCTTCAGCCGCCGTTGCCTGGGTAATTACCGAAGAAAACTTTCTGAAAGGCCGCATCAACTGGCTGGACGAATTGAAAATCCGGGCAACCTACGGTTCCAACGGAAACCGGACCGTTGGCCGGTACCAGACATTGGCCCGGGTGGGAGGTCGGTACGCCTACCTGGACGACAACCGGAACCCGGTGTACGGGCTTCGCATCAACAGCCTGGCCAGTCCGAACCTCAAATGGGAAACCACTACCGGGATCAATCTCGGCCTGGATTTTTCCGTCCTGAACAGCAGGCTAAGCGGTAGCATTGAGTATTACAATAGCAATACGACGAACCTGTTGTATAACGTGGACCTGCCTGGGATTTCACGCTACACCTCTTTCCCGGATAACCTCGGCAAGCTGCATAACCACGGAGTGGAGGTTTCCCTCTCGAGCATAAATATCGATAACAATGCGTTCACCTGGAGCAGTCAGTTGGCCGTGTCCATGAACCGGAACGAACTCCGGGAATTACTGGGTTTCGACAACGACGGGGACGGCAGGGAAGACGACCTGATTTCCGAAGGATTGTTTATTGGCGAACCGCTGAGCGCGCTTTACCGCCTGAAGACCAACGGAGAACTCTGGCAGTTGGGCGAGGATATTCCTTCCACGGCAGATCTGGGCAGTTATAAAATCGTGGATATAAACGGAGACGGTGAAATTACGCCCGACGACCGTACGATCGTGGGTTACCGCGATCCCTTGCTTCGGTTCGGGCTTCAGAACGAGTTCCGGTATAAGAACTTTACCTTAAGCTTTTTCCTGAACTCAGTACTGGGTAACAAAAAGTATTACCTCGGCAGGGACGATATGAATTCGTTCAATTCCATTAATGGGGAGGGCTTGTTCAATATCATGTTCCCCTCCGGACTGGATTATTGGCTCCCCGAAAACCCCAATGCAAAATACCAGCGGCTATACATCAATATTCCAAGCGGGCTTCAGGCCGCGCGCTTTGTTCCCAGAACCTTTGTTCGCCTCCAGGACGTAACCCTGACCTACAATGTTCCACAGGAAGTCCTCAGTAGGTTATCACTAAAGAACCTCCAACTGTTCTTTAACGGGAAAAACCTTTACACCTGGACTAAATGGCCGGGCTGGGATCCCGAAACCGGCGACGGCGTGGATCGCAGTGGTCGGCCGGTGTTGAGGAATTACACCCTGGGGTTAAAAGTCAGATTCTAAACTTACGCACGATGAAAACAAGCAAACATATCATAAAGACTGCCCTCTTTGCGGCTACCTTATCGTTCGCTTCCTGTAGTGACAGGCTGCTGGATGAGGTACCCCTGGACTTCTATTCACCGGAGAATTCCTTTGTCACGCCCGCTCACTTCGAGGCGGCCCTCTACAGCATTTACGATGATTTCAGAGGAACCTTTTACCGGGGCAGCAATCAGGGCGCCCCGCCACGGATTCTTTTTCAGGGCACCGACATGGTGTTCTCTGATGGGGGGCTTGGGGAGTTTCCCGATTTTTCCAAACGGATCGTTCCCACTGCGGGGTTTGTATTCAGCGCAGTTTGGGAACCCTGTTACCGGATGATCTACGACGCCAATGTGATCATCGGTCGCGCGGACGATCCCGATACCGAACTTACCGAGGATCAGAAAACGAAAGTAAAAGCAGAAGCCCGTTTTTTCAGAGCCTTGATGCATAAGACCCTGGCCGACCTATATGGTGGCGTGCCCATTGTACTGGAGGAAACCCTAAGCCCCAAACGGGATTACGTACGGGCGAGCAGGGAGGAAGTGTATGAACAATGCGCCGAGGATTTCAGCTTTGCAGCCGCCCATCTGCCCGACATCGACCAGGCAGGCGATTTCCGGTTGAACAAACTGGCCGCCTATCACCTGCTGGCCGAAACCTATATTTCGTTAAAAAGATGGCAGGAGGCGGTTGACGCGGCCAGCGAAGTAATCGACCATCCGGCTACCGCGTTGATGACCGAGCGGTTCGGACGCCGGATGAACGATCCGGTAAATCCCGATTTCCCCTGGGCGTCCGGAGGGGACGTATACTGGGATCTTTTCCGCAAAGGTAACCAAGCCCGGTCAGCGGGCAATACGGAAGCGATCTGGGTACTTCCGTTCGAATACAATGTGGATGGGGGAGCGGCCGGGGGAAGCGGTTATGAACTGATATTCGCTCCGAGACTGTGGTCGCTGTCCATCCGTCAGGACGTGAATGTGATTCCTCATCCAAACACCTATTATGGTGGACGTGGCGGTGGCCAGATCCGATTGACCCATTATTTTTACAACGGGCTGTGGGCCAGGAGCGGGGAAGACGACATCCGGAACGCGAGTCATAACATTGTCCGCGACTTCAAGGTGAATAACCCGGTTTCCGCCCACCACGGGAAATGGATTCTGGCCGACAATGTCCCGATCCGTTTGAACCGATACGCCGATACAACCCGGGATTTCTTCCCGTTGATGGCCAAAATCGCTTCGTTGGGCGATCATCCGAAAGACGTATGGAACGTCGATCAGACGGTAACCGGCTCCTTGCTTTCCTCAAGCGCGGCAGGAGGATTGGTCACCAACCGCGATCATTATCGTATCCGGCTGGCTGAAACCTACCTGCTTCGGGCGGAAGCCTATTTGGGTATGGGAGACCAGGGGAGCGCCGCAAACGACATCAACGTGGTGCGCAGGCGCTCCAACGCGCCGGATGTTGATCCGTCCGAAGTGGATATCGATTATATTCTGGACGAGCGGCTCCGGGAACTGTACACGGAAGAGTTCCGGCTACTGACCCTGACCCGTCTCGGAAAACTGGTGGAACGGACCAGAAAGTATAACCCGGAAGTGGGAAATACCTATGAAGACCACCAGAATCTATGGCCGATTCCCTACAGTGAAATTGAAAAGAATACCGAAGCCGAATTGACGCAAAATCCGGGATACTCCAATTAACCCGTGTTTGCATCACTTGTGATGAAAGGAGCCATCGTGATGAAACAATTG
>JAJUHF010000180.1 GCA_029268045.1 Anseongella ginsenosidimutans | reverse complement strand
CCCTGGTCGGTTCCTTACACGAATATCCGGAGAGCAAACCTTTTTCTGAAGCACATTGACAGCGCGCCCTTCAGCGCCAGCCAGCGCAGGCGCGCCCGCGCCGAAGCGCGTTTCCTCCGGGCCTGGTACTATTCCATTCTGCTGAAGCATTATGGCGGGGTACCCTTGGTCGGGGATACGTTATACAATATGAACGATGAGATCCTCACCAAGCGAAATACCTACGAGGAAGTGGTGAACTACATTGTTTCCGAATGCGATGCCGCCGCAGCCGATTTGCCCCCCGAGCATTTTTCATCGGACTACGGACGGATCACCAAAGGTGCATGCATGGCCCTTAAATCCAGGGTGTTACTGTATGCGGCCAGCCCACTTTTCAACGGGGGAGGCTTGGCCAGCGATGCGGAGCTGAAGGCTGTTGCCGGCTATCCCAATGCCGATCCCGAGCGGTGGCGACTGGCAGCTGAGGCGTCCAAAGCGATCATTGATGCCGGCTTTTATCAATTGTACGAAGATAATGTGACCGCGCCCGGTTACGGATTTGCCAAGGTGTTTACCCTGCGGAAAAACAAAGAGTACATCCTTGCCGAGATGATGCCCCGGAACAGGTACCTGGAAGGCTTGTGGTTGCCTCCTTCCCGGGGTAATCCCACGGGAGCTTTTCCCACCCAGGACCTGGTCGATGCATTCGGCATGGCCAACGGACTACCCATTAACGATCCGGCTTCGGGTTACCAGGAGAATAATCCGTACGCCAACCGGGATCCCCGGCTGGATTACACCGTCATACGGAACGAATCCAAACTTCTCCTGTATGCGACCAGTCAGAAAGAAACCGTCTACACCTACGCCGGGGCAAGTCCCGACGGGCTGGGTGGGAGCGGCACGCCCACAGGCTACTATGTAAATAAGATGCTGGACGAAGAGGTCACCAACAGCATCTTTACGACCAGCTTACGTTGCCTGCCCTTGATCCGGTACGCGGAAATACTGTTGAATTTTGCTGAAGCGCGGAACGAATACAGCGGTCCGGACCAGGACGTATACGATGCGGTCGAAGCGATCCGGAAACGTGCCGGATTGAATCCCTACACGCTTCCCAGCGGTTTAAGCAAGGAGCAAATGCGGACGATCATCCGGGCCGAGCGGCGGGTGGAACTGGCATTTGAAGAACATCGTTTCTGGGATGTGCGCAGGTGGCTGATTGCCGAAGAGGTGGATAACCGGCCGGTCCATGGGATGCAGATTACCCGGCACGAGGACGATAGCTACTCGTATCAGACCTTTGTCGTGCGTGACCGGACTTTCAGGCGCCCCATGTACCTGTGGCCCATTCCGCAGTCGGAGATTTTTAAATCCACTGATATGTTGCAGAATCCGGGATGGTAGCACGGGTTGGCCGCAAGTATCAAGTACTAAGTATTAAGATGATGAAAAGATACAACATGATTTTCAGTGTGATCGGGGTTCTGCTGATCGCCTTTTTTTCAGCCTGCAAAACGGAAGAATTTTATTTTCAGGAGCCCGGAAAGAACATTGCCGGGAAATGGAAAATCGTGAAGGTGACCCGCAACGGCGCCGATATTACCCAGCAGGCGGGTGGTCAGTTCGAAATCACTTTCCACGAAAACGGTTCTGGATATGCCCTGAGTTCCAGCTCCTTGCCTTTTGTTGTCAGCAAGAACGGGACCTGGTCGTTCGACGACCCAGCCTATCCTTTTGCCATTTCATTTCGCCCCGAAGGAGGGTCGGGTGAAATCGCGGTGCCCTTTCTGTTTCCAGTTTCGAACGGAAAAAGACAGCTTCAGTTCGACTTCAGTCCGGGCTGCGCTGAAAATACGTATCAGTACATCCTGGAAAAAGACGCGACAACCAATTAAGACCGAAATATCATGAAAATAACTGCATACATCACAAACGCTTGCCGGCAATGGAAACGCCTGCTGATGTTGGGAGGTATCCTCATCCTCAGCCAGTGTATCGGTATCGGCGGGCTTGATCAGCCCACTTCGGGAAAGGCGGGGGAAGAAGTGACCATCGTTTTCCGGCCTAAAATCACGCCGAATACCGCTGCAGGGGTGGAGAGCAGCGTCCGCCTGGTGGTAGGCTTTCTGGCTCCCAAGGGCTGGAAGGCGGCGGAAAATACGACCATGACCTACACGAGTAACATGGGCAACGGCACCATGAGCCGGGTCCCGGCCGGAAGCACGCCGCGGGAGTCCAGTCTGCCCTGGACGGCCGCCATGATGGATAAAGCCGGTATCGGAGGTAACCTGATCAAGGACATGGAATGGGTGGCTTTCTGGACCGATCAAACCTACGACATCGGTGGATCCAGTCCCGTCATCGATATCAACGTGACCATCAAGACCAAACCGGGACCGCAGAATATGCGGGTTCAACTGGGTTATTTTACGGCATCTACCACGCTTAACATCAACAGTGCCAGCCAATGGGCGGTGATTTTTGGGGAGCCTTTTGAAGTCACCGACGGGGAAGGCCCGCTGATCGATTATACCAGTCCGCAACTGGCTGCTATAGACCCGTTGAAAAATACAGATAACGATTTTTTAACCCTGACCTTTGACGGATCCATTATCCCCACTTCCCTGGACGGCGCCTCGGAAGTCTTCCTTTGCGCGACCGGATATACAGCCGACGACACGGCAATCGAAGTATGCACGCCAAGCGATAAATCCAGGATGCGGTCTGTGGGAGACAAGCAGTGGCAGATCGATCTATGGCCGCGACAGTACTTCGGTTTGTCAGAGGATCAGGTATTGCAACGAATGGAATATTCTTTCCAGGACATCACCGGCGACAGCACCGTCGTGGATGAAGGTTCGGGCATGCCTTTCGTTTACCTGTTCGGCTGCGACTAAGGAACAGAATGGAGGAACAAAAAGAACGTAATATGAAGTACAATATGAATATGCCGGTCCGGATCGTTCTCTTCGGCTTGCTGCTTACGGCGGCAACCGCTTGTCAGGATGAGCGCGTGCCTGCAAAGGACAATAACCCGCCAGTAGACAGCACCACCTTTTCAAATCCCATCCTTGAAACCGGTCCCGATCCCTGGGTCACGCAAATGGGCGACACGTACTATTACATGCATACCATGGGCAATAAGATCGTCCTGCGGAAGGCAAGCCGACTCATGTACCTGGAGCACGCCTACTCGAAAACAGTCTGGACGCCGCCGGTGGGAACACCATACAGCAGCAATATCTGGGCGCCGGAAATGCACCGGATCGCCGACAAGTGGTATATCTATTTTGCGGCCGACAACGGACAGGACGTCAACCACCGGATGTACGTGCTGGAAAACAGCGCCGAAGATCCCATGGACGGAACCTGGGAGTTCAAAGGAAAAATTGCCGATGTCACCGACAAGTGGGCCATCGACGGGACGGTACTCGAGTACAACGGGGCCCATTATTTTGTCTGGTCCGGATGGAAAGGGGATAACGATCCCGGGATTCAGCAATTGTACATTGCCAAAATGTCCAATCCCTGGACGCTGGAAGGGGAGCGGGTCATGCTATCCGAGCCGGAGCATTCCTGGGAAATGGATGGGCTGGTCAACGAGGGACCGGCAGCGCTTAAAAATGACAAGGGGGACGTTTTTCTGACCTATTCGGGCAGCGGATGCTGGACGGACAGTTATTCGATTGGCCTGCTCCGTCTCAAATCGGGCGGAAACCCGCTCAATCCGGCCGACTGGACCAAATCACCGGAGCCCCTGTT
>JAJUHF010000179.1 GCA_029268045.1 Anseongella ginsenosidimutans | reverse complement strand
TGGCTTCCGCGCTGAAAACGAGTTCCCTTTTTCCTTTGGTTTGGATGGTCTGGACTGGAACCGGGTTCCCTTCGGCATCCGAAACGGTCCAGTCCCCTGCCGGCAGCGCGTCCAGTTCAAGCCGGACGGTTTCTTTCCGGACCCGGCCCTGACTATTGAATACATGTACAAACCGGGACTCACCCGTCCCATCCAGCTGTCCCAGCACGTCCTTAAAGATACGATCACTTGTCCGGGTGGTTACACCTGTCCAATCCGCTACTTTCTGTGCCCAGGTTTTCTCGCCTTCCACCTTGTTGTAAGGGACAATCCAGCAGTCGTGGTGCTGCGCGAGCGCGAGATTTCTCCAGGCTTCGTCGAATTCCGGGCTCCGCCATGGGCGTCCGGCATACACGCTTGCACCGGCTGCCAGCTTTTCAGCCATCGTAATCGAATTCTCCGCCTGGCGGACCTGTTGGGCTAGTTTCTGCAGTACGTGCGCTCCCCAGACCAGGCTTACTTGAATGTCTTCCTGGCTGAGTTCCCAGACTTCCGGCGCTTCCGGAATGGCGATGTCTTCGAAATACCGGGTCCAGGTGACGTAATGGGAAGGCCGGTAGGTGGGGGTGTCCGCCCCCAGCCAGGGACCTCTGTCCCAGGCTGCGTCCTGCAGACACATGCCCACCGGATGCTGAATACCCTGTTCCAGGGCTGCCCTGATGTATTCGACTCCGTTCCCCCAGGCCTTAGTCTGCCAGGTGGAATTGTCTTCAAGCGCTTCGCTCGCGTATCGCGGCACGGTTTTGATCGCGGTGCCGTCCGGCCCCTTCCAGTCCACCAGCTCGCCACCGAAGGCACGCGTGTAGCCGCCCCAGCAGGTATTGGGGTTTTTCAATACCGCGTATTTGAATCCGAAAGAGGTTAGGATCTGCGGGAGCGCGCTGGTAAAACAGGGTTCTTCCGACGAATAGGTGCTGTAAGTGAAATCCGGAAAATGCTCCCGCATCTTCCGGATCCCCAGGTCGAACTGACGGATAATCGATTCTCCCGAAATATTATAGAGGTAGGATTGACCGTAACTTGGATTGACGATGTCGATCCGCTCGGCAAATCCGGGCTTCATTAGGGCTTCCCGGAAATCCCGGTAGGCTTCCGGATCGTAGACCCGTACCGAATCCCAGGTCTCCGGCTCAATTTCCAGACTGATCTTCCAGTCGGGATGCCGGGTCAGCTGGTCCACCATGAACCGTGTCTGCCAGTCGGGGTAGTGTCCGTAAATTCCTCCGTGGTATCCGTCCACAAAATACGCGTCGGGAGCGGCGGCATGTTGGTGGTTGCCGGGGTTCTGTGCCTTCGCGGCAGAACCCAAAAGAAGCAGAGCCGCGCTAAATGAGGCGAGCCGCCTTCCCAGGCAGCGAATGTTATTCCCAGCCATTTTTTTGTTTTAAACGGGTAATATGGGCAAGATGGTGATTGCAGTGCCAGGCATACATGCCGGCCACCTCGCGTACCGGAATCTGCCGGCCGTGCTCAGGGTGAGTATAGGTTCTGTTCAGGCCTTCCTCATCCAGGCTTTCAAGCAGCTTGCTCAATCGCTGGTGAAGGCCTGTCAAAAGGTTCAGGGACGGTTCCACCGGCATGGCGCTGTCGGGCAATTCCGCCCAGAGCGCCTGGTGATAGGGTTTTATCACCGGGTTGCTTTCCGTAAGGGTCAGTTTTAAGCGGATAAACGCGTTCATATGGCTGTCTGCGCAGTGATGCACAACCTGGCGGACGGTCCATCCGTCCGTTCGGTAGGGGGTGTCGAGTTGCGCAGGAGATAAAGTGGACACTTCCTTCTCCAGGTTCCGGGGAAAACGTGCGATCGTTTCAATCCAATTGGAAAGGTCCTCCCGGGTGATGACATCGGGTTTTTCAAATTTCCCGATGGGGTAGCTTGCATTGGTCTCCATCCAGTTGATTCATTTAAAATGATAATTCGCCCTGAATATATTTATTATTCCCCGGAAAGCGGGCGCAAAAAAGCCGACCCCTGGAGGAATCGGCCTTTTTAGTACTGAAATTGCGTTTTTGAGATGTGGGCCCAGCTGGGCTCGAACCAGCGACCCACAGATTATGAGTCTGTTGCTCTAACCGACTGAGCTATGGGCCCGTTTTCAGCCCGCGCAATAGGTTGCGGGTTTGAAAAGAGGGGCAATTTTACGAATTTTACGGTGAAAAAGCAATGACAGCACACGCGATAAAGAATATTATTTTCGATTTCGGGGGAGTTATTTTTGAGATCGAACATGAGCTCACGGCCCGTTCGTTTGAGGAATTGGGACTGCCTGGGATCCGGCAGAATTTCAGTCATTTGGCCCAGGATGAGCTGTTCAGGGAAATGGAAACGGGCGGGGTCGATCCCAAGACGTTCCGGGACGAAATACGCCGTATGAGCGATGTGCCTCTGGAAGATGAACAGATCGATGAAGCCTGGAATGCCATGTTGGTGGGCTTGCCTGAAGGAAATATCGAGTTGTTGTTGCAGCTTAAGGAACAATACCGCAGCTTTCTCTTAAGTAATACGAACGAAATCCATTACGCGGCGTTTGACCGGCTTATCCGGGATCGGTGGAATACGGCGCTTGAAGACTGTTTTGAGGAAGCCTGTTTTTCCCACCGGATCCGCTTGCGCAAACCGGATGAGCGCGCGTACCGCCATGTACTGGAACGGCACGGGCTGAATCCTGCCGAAACCCTTTTTATTGACGACACGGCGGTAAATATTGAGGCAGCCGCCGCAGTGGGGCTGCAAACCATGCTGGTCAAGCGGAATGCGCCTTTGCGTGAAACCGTGGCCCGGTTTACCGGTAAAGCGCTTTGATCGCATCGGCGTATTTTTCCTCCACCACCTTGCGTTTGATTTTCAGGGTAGGGGTCATTTCGCCGTCGTCGATGGTGAAGGGGGTGCGTTTGATCGCGAAATTCCGGATGCGTTCGAACTTGGCAAGCTCGGGTGAAAGCTTCCGGATATCTTCGTTCATCCACTGAATAATGCGTTGATCGTTGATAAACGGCGCGGGGTCCTGGAAGAAATTTTCGCCCAGTTCAAAGGTCTGCATTAACAGCTCCTTATTCGGTACCAGAATGGCCGTAATGTATTCCTGTTTGTCGCCGATCAGAAAAATCTGCTCGATCTTGTTGCTTTTCATGTACACATTTTCCACCGGGGTAGGATAAACGTTCTTACCGTAGGCGTTTACCAGCATATTTTTGATGCGGTCGGTGATTTTCAGGTTACCCTGATGGAAACAACCCACGTCGCCGGTGTGAAACCACCCGTCCCGGTCAATGGCTGCCTGGGTTTCGGCCGGTTTGTTCCAATATCCTTTCATTACGCAATGTCCCCGGACAAGGATCTCGCCCTCGGCGCTGTGGAAGCTGGGATCGAAGCTCTCGTGGGTTTGAATAGTCAGTATTTCGTTTGTTTCCACATGCTGGATGCCGATTTCAATCCCCGGTATGACCGGCCCCACCGTTCCGATCACCTGCTTTTCGAACAGGTTGACAGCGACTACCGGTGAAGTTTCCGTCAGGCCGTACCCTTCCAGCACTTTGATTCCGAGATTGCTGAAAAATTCGCCCACACTTACCGGCATGGCCCCTCCGCCCGAGATCATAAAACGGAGGTTTCCGCCGGTCCGCTCCCTGATCTTTCTGAACACGAGTTTTTCGGCCAATGCTAATTGCAGGGAAAGCCAGGGGGAAAGGTTTTTGCCTTCTTCCTTCAGCAGACGCGCCTTT
>JAJUHF010000178.1 GCA_029268045.1 Anseongella ginsenosidimutans | reverse complement strand
TCCAGGACAATTACTTGTCCTCTATACTCATTTAAAGTAATAACTTCTTTTCCTTCCGGATGATTTACAACTTGTAAGGGCAGGTTCCAGATTTCATCCGGCAGCCTGTCTCCTTTCCTGAGAACGGATGTCGGGCCATCGGCGGATTGGGCAAAACCAGTGCTTGCCGATACGAATAGCACAGCGCATAAAGCGAGTAGCTGTAGGAAAAAGGGAAGTATGCGCCCGGTTCTAAAAGCGCATAACTTCCCTCTGTAACCGTGATTCGGTTGCATTATTGGGGTTTTATTGATTGGTAATGAATAATAAAGTGGATTCGAGGAAGCCAGAAAAGGCTAAACAGGCGATTTGGGCTTACGGGCAAAAAGCCGTTCCGCTGCACAGGTTTTGTCAGAAAAAGAATACACACCAGAAACAAACCGAGTGCGATCCGCCTCGAGCGGGAGTTTGGGAACGGTGCCGTATTTTTCTATTGCGGTCATTGTTGGTCAGGTTCGCATGCGCAAATGGGACTTACGCGTTGCTTAACGAAAACAAATATAGGAAAAATATTTAATACGCAACAAATCAAATTATATTTCATTCTTCACATCCGCTTTTGTGGGTCATTTTGTTAGGAAATGGACAAAACGGCCCCGGGTATTTCAAAGAAATTTGGCGAACGATTAGGGAAGTTCAAGAAAAGAGCGCATATCTCTTTTGTCAAAATGAGTTTCGGCACCTCCATCAGCGCCAATCACATCAACAATACGGTGAAGGGCAAAACCAATACCACGCTCAGGCAGCTGGAGTCCTATGCCCGTTTCTTTGGCGTCAGGGTGTATGAACTGCTTCAATTTGACGCGCCGGTGCCGGATCGGGCCACGCTGCAGAAAAACATCAGGGCGCACTTCAAATCCCTGGGTTATATTACCAATGAAAGCTTTAAGAAACTGGGCCCTTCTTACGCGGTAGAAGAATTCATTGAAGAATACGGCGCATTTCCCCGGCCACTGGAAGCCACCGAGATAAAAGATCTGTTTAACAAAGCGAGGAAAACCAGCTACAAGACCAACGACATCTCCCGGGTACTCAACCGCCTGGCCAGGGAAGAGCTCTTAATAAAGAAGGATACCGGCAACCCCAAAAAGCCCAAATACGATACGCCCCGCTAAATCGGAAGTTGCTTGCTTGCGCCGCATGCCGTACCTTTACCGGTTGAAATGGAAGAGCTGTTGAACCAGATCAGGCAATGTTCCGTTTGCCTGAATTTTTTGCCCAATCCGCCCCGGCCCATCGTCCAAGCCAGCTCCCGGTCCAAAATCGTCATCATCGGACAGGCTCCCGGCCGGCGGGTCCAGAACACCGGTATTCCATGGGACGACCCCAGTGGAGACCAGCTGAGAAAATGGTTGGGCGTAAGCAAAGACCAATTTTACGATCCGGACTTGTTTGCCCTCATGCCCATGGGATTCTGCTATCCGGGCAAGGGGGTGTCCGGCGACCTGCCCCCGCGGCGGGAATGCGCTCCCTTATGGCATGAGAAACTGCTGGAGAAAATGCCGAAAGTCAGACTAAGCATATTGATCGGCAAATATGCACAGGATTATTATCTCGGCGCCTCCAACCGAATTTCCCTTACCGAACGCGTCCGGAACTTTCACCAATACCTGCCCCGCTTTCTTCCGCTGGTACATCCCTCGCCCCGCAATATCGCCTGGCAGCAAAAAAACCCCTGGTTTTCAGAGGAAGTATTGCCCCTGCTGCAGAATACCGTCCGGAATGCCCTAAAATGATGGACATTGTAATCGATTAACCAAAAACAATCGTATCTTTATTTCATGGTCGGATTGATTACATTTCTGGTGACCCTGAGCGGTTGCTCAGGTCCAGACTCAAACCATGAACGCTTTGATAGACTGTCAGATACGACGACAATCCCGGTTCGCATCACGCTACTTGAAGAAGACGGACGGCCCACCCCCGCGATGGTGTGCATTACCGACCTGAATCGCGGTGTTCCTGTCGTCCCTCCCGAAAGCGCGCCTACGGGAAGTCCGACCTACCCTGAGATCGGGTTTAAGGGCGTACCGTACCGGGACGATCCGCATTGGATGGGTCCTCTCCGCCGCATGGACGGCCAAGGGGCCGTAAACGGGCAGCGCACCTACGTGTACGGCGATAATCCCAGTCTCCCCTATTTCGCCGATTCATTGATGTATCAGGTAAACAGCACATTTCAGATCCGTTTGGCTCCGGGGAGGTATCGTATCAGCATCCAGCACGGAAACGAATTCATTCCAATCCGGAAAGAGTTTACCGTTTCCGACGGCCCGGGAAAGCGCGTGCATGAATTTGTGCTGAAACGCTGGATCGACCTGCCTTCCCGCGGATGGTATTCAGGTGATGTGCATGCACATCATTTGCTTGACCAGCCCGGACACATCCGCTATTTATCGCAGCTGGCCCGCGCAGAAGACGTCCATGTGGTGAATATGCTGGAAATGGGCGACCGTGAAAACACCTATTTCAGATCACCTCAATTCCGGCAACAGGCCATCTGCGACGGAAATTACTGCCTGACTTTCGGGCAGGAAGAGCCCCGCGGACGTTTCGGCCATGTCATCGGCCTGAATATAGATACGCTGGCGCGCGATACGGCGCATTACG
Organism: Anseongella ginsenosidimutans; assembly: GCA_029268045.1. Lineage (GTDB taxonomy): Bacteria > Bacteroidota > Bacteroidia > Sphingobacteriales > Sphingobacteriaceae > Anseongella > Anseongella ginsenosidimutans_A. Next base: position 1,158 of record JAJUHF010000178.1, on the reverse strand, counting down.
ATGAGTACAACCGGGTGTTTGAAAAAATCCACCAATCGCCTGTTGCACTGGCCGGATTTGCCCATTTCGCCTACCGGGGTGAAGGAGTTACTCCCGGAATGGCTTTGTTTGCACCCGATGGCCGGATTGATTTTGTGGAGTTAATGCAGAACACCCAGGTGAACTTGGCGGATTACCACGATTACCTGAATATGGGTTTCCGCATCGCCGCTGCTGCCGGCAGTGATTTCCCATGGGGATCCACCGTAGGCGATTGCCGGACATTTGTTTACACCGGAAGTGATTTTAGCGCAGCACGCTGGTTTCAGGAATTAAAACAGGGGAAAAGTTTTGTCTCCAATGGGCCCGCCCTGTTTCTGGAAGCGAACGGCAAAATGGTGGGGGAAACGCTTCGCCTTGCTGAACCCGACACGGTAGTGGTAACGGCCAACGCGCTTTCACACGAAGCAATCGGTTCATTGGACCGCATTGAGCTTTATGGAAGCGATGGACTCCTTTACCGACAACAGCTATCCCGGACTGATTCGGTCCATCTTGAATGGCCGGTCTATATTGAGCGAAGCCAATGGCTTACCGCAAGCCTTTATTGCAAAAACGGCGCCCAGGCGCATACCAGTCCGGTCTATATTCAGGTGCACGACCAGCCTGTGATCCACCGCGGGAAGCTTCCGGAATTGGTTGACAAGCAAATCCGCTTATTGGAGGGCATTGCCCGCGAAGAGCAGGCTCTGGATCGACCCGACCCTGCCGTTCTCCATCTTGTGGACAAAGCCCGGGAGTTCTACATGAGCCTGGTTACTTCTGGGACGACTCCCTGACAATAAGCACGGGCTCGAGAATCTGCTTTTTTACGGAGATCTTTTTCTGCTTTTCCTTGCCGTTTTTCATCCGGATGAGCAGTTTGGCCGATGCCTTTCCCATCTTCAGGGATTCCTGATCCACCGTGGTCAGTGAAGGGGAAATATAGGCTCCGAAGGAGTCGTTGCCGAACCCCACAAGGCCTACGTCACGCGGAACGTTCAAACCGCACATTTTAATTGCCTGAAGCGCTCCCAGGGCCGTGAGGTCCTCCACCGCGAAAAACGCGTCGGGCGGGTTTTTACCCTGCAGCATCTTCCGCGCGTGTAAACGTCCCGATTCGACAGACACCGAACCGTA
>JAJUHF010000177.1 GCA_029268045.1 Anseongella ginsenosidimutans | reverse complement strand
ACCCGGTAATTCGGATCGGTTTCCCCTTTCGGCCGGCGATGGTAGACAATGTACCAAAGGTCCTTTTCCGCATGGTGAATCACCGAATGGTGTCCCGCCCCGGTCGCGATTTCCGGATCCTGTTCCAGGATGGTACCCACCCGCTTGAAAGGTCCTAGCGGGGAATCGGCAATGGCGTAAGCCACCCGGTAATCCGGACCCGTCCAGCCCCCCTCGGACCACATGAAATAATACTTGCCATCCCGGATAAACATGAATGGCCCTTCCACATAGTCTTTCGGGGTTACTTCCTTGAACGTACTTCCATCCTCAAAGGGAACCAGCCCGGTGAAATCATCGCTCAGTTTTACCACGTTACAATGTCCCCAGCCTCCATAATACATATAATACGTCCCGTCCGAATCTTTAAATAGATACTGATCAATCGGCTGCGCGCCATTAACAATTTCGTTGATCAAGGGCTTGCCCAGCAAATCTTTAAACGGTCCCTCCGGCCGGTCGCTGATGGCTACCCCGATTCCGCCGATCTCGCCTTCATGCACGTCGTTGGCCGCAAAAAACAAATAGTACTTTCCGTCCATACTGATCACGCCGGGCGCCCACATGGCCCGTTTTGCCCATTTCACTTCTGCCGTATCAATAATGCGTTCGTGTTTGGTCCAGTTCACCAGGTCCTTGGATGAGAATGCATCCATAAAAACCTGCTTTTCATACGGCGCGGAATAGGTCGGATAAATCCAATATGTATCGCCGTAAATAATTCCTTCCGGATCGGCATACCAACCGGGAAAGATGGGATTGCCGGAGGTTTGAACCGACTTGCTGGCCGGATTCTGCGCAGAAGCTCCGGCTGTGATTATTAAAAGAGACAGACTAAAGGTGATTTTTTTCATTTGTATTAGGTTCGGGCCTACATTTTCCCAGCGGAAAATTAAACTAAGAATTTTTTTTGAGAAGACAGGAGCTAAAAAGTAAAAATCGGCATGGGCCAGGAATTTTACCTAAATTTGGGGAAATGAAAAACTAAGCTTCTGGTATCGTAAAAGGGAAATAATTCTAGAAAATCGCCGGATATGAAGCAAAGCTACGGCAGCCCGGAATGCTCAACATCGTCAGGAATTTGAGAATTAACTTGTCCGTGAGCTAACTATTACCGACACCCGCACAGCAGAGACATCCGGATTCCCCCGAACCAACATCTGGGCACAGTTGCTCCAATTCACTTAAAACACTATATTTAACTCTAACCAAAACCAATACCCCATGAAGCAATTGCCCAAAATCTACATTGCTTTCCCTTCGTTTTTTTTCCTACTGATTTTTGCATTCGCTTGCGGCCAGGGCCAGCAATCGCGGCAGATCCAAAACCTGACCACGTTTGCGAAACTGTACGGCTATGTCCGTTTTTTTCATCCCAGCGATGAAGCCGCCGAATTGGATTGGGACCGTTTCGCGGTTTACGGCGTGGAAGCGGTGGAAAATGCAACCGATGCCGAAGATCTGCGCCAACGGCTTGAAGAATTGTTCCTGCCCGTGGCCCCCACCTTAAAGCTATATACAAGTACGGATGGGAAGCCAGAATTTAATTTGACCCACATCACGCCCGACGATACTTCTGCTTACAAAACAATAGCCTGGCAGCATGTGGGGGTTGGCTTTGACAACAATAATAACATCTACCGAAGCGTCCGGATCAATCGGCCCGACGAGCACCAAACAATTGAACAGACTTTCGGCACCACGGGTGAAACGATTGATGCGAAAAAATACAGGGGCAAAGCGTTCGTATTGTCGGCCAGATTAAAAATAGAGGAAGGGCCGGGGAACGGTCATTTATGGGCCCGCGCGGATATTGGGCAACGGACCGGCTTTTTTGATAACATGGACGATCGGCCGGTTGAAGCAGGCGAGGATTGGGCCACCTATGAGGTAAAAGGTAAAATAGATGAGGACGCCGACCGGCTTGTTTTCGGCATTTTCCTTTCAGGCAAAGGTAAGCTTCTGGCCGATGACCTGCTCCTGCGAATTAAGGAGGATAATGGATGGACAACGGTTCATTCAAACCCATTTGGAAAAAACATGGCCAGGGAGCTAAAGGAATTGACCCGTGTACAGACAGGATACCAATTTAATATCAGCGCTCCGGAAAGCGACGGCAATACGTATTTATTAATTTCCGATACGCCGCCCCTTGTGGAAAAAGCCATCGTGGACCCCCTGTTTTCCCGTCATGCCCAACCCGGCGAATACATCGATAAGCAAATCGGATCGGGATTATCCTGCATTCTACCCTTGGCGCTATACGGAACGGAAGAAGCAACCTTCCCAAAGTCTGACGAGGCCTCCCTGAAAAGTCTCCGCGAAAAGCTACGTGCCATACGGGTTTCTTCACTGAACGGAAAAAACCGCTATACCCGGCTGGCTGACCTGGTGATAATCTGGAACGTTTTTCAGCACTTTTACCCTTATTTCGACGTCGTGGATGTTGCCTGGGATGAAGAATTCCGAAAAGCGCTGTCCGCGACCTACGCAGACAAGACCGATTATGATTTTCTCAAAACCCTTCAAAAATTCACCGCCCCGCTAAAGGACGGACATGTTTATGTCAGCGCCTTCGCGAGTAAGGAGGAGGCGTTTTTGCCGCCTATTGAATGGGAGTGGATCGAAAACAAACTTGTAATTACACACGTTATGGACGACTCCATTCCGTTGAGCGCAGGCGATATCGTCACTTCCGTGAATGGTGAAGACCCTGCCGATTATTTCAAAAAAGTTCACAGCTATATCTCAGCGGCGACACAAGGCTACCTTGAATACCGGGCCAGGACGGCATCGTTAATGGGAAGTGAGGAATCGTCCCTGGAAATCGAAGCGGAGACGGCCGCTGGAGCCGAAATAAAAGTCCGTTTGGTGAGAAACCTGCTTCGATCGGACTATGGGTCTGCCCTTCCCAAAAAGGAAGTCAGCCGGGAAATAGCCCCTGGGATTTTTTACCTGAATCTTGATGCCGCCACAAACGAGGATATTGAAAAGCTAAGTCCGAAGCTTGAAAAGGCCAAAGGAATTATTTGCGATCTGCGGGGTTATCCTAAAAGCCAGCCGGATTACATCAGCCACCTGCTTCATGAGCAGGATACCTCTTCCATGTGGATGAGAATTCCACAGATCATCTATCCCGACCAGGAAAATATTACAGGTTACCGTACACTTGGTTGGAACATGTCTCCGCAACAGCCGCATCTGGATGCCGAGATCGTCTTTATTACCGATGGAAGGGCCATCAGCTATGCGGAAAGTTACCTGAGCTTTATCGAACACTATAGTCTTGCGACCATCGTGGGACAGTCCACAGCCGGGACCAACGGAAATATAAACCCGTTCGTCCTTCCGGGCGGATTCAGGATTTCCTGGACGGGTATGAAGGTTCTTAAACACGACGGTTCACGTCTTCACGGGGTCGGTATTACGCCGGATGTCTATGTAGAAAAAACAATTGCAGGCGTCCGCGAGGGCCGGGATGAATTTCTGGAGAAGGCCATCGGGATTCTGACCCGGTAGCCGGATTGAGGGGGGTAATTGGGCTGTCGAAAGCGGAGTATATCCGGACCGGGTATTCCTAAAAGCTATAAGAATGTTCTTGCAATGGGGTTTGATCTTTCCTACCTTTACTTCCAGTTACCAATACCACATGCTACCCATAACCTGATGAAGTGATGTATCAATTGAAAAGCGACGACCGCGGGCTGCTGCTCCATTCCTGGGGAGTCTCCTGTCTGGTTTGCGAACCGCAGGAGAACAAGGAGTACCACGCACGTAACGATTT
>JAJUHF010000176.1 GCA_029268045.1 Anseongella ginsenosidimutans | reverse complement strand
TGCTGCGCTGCGCCCTGATTCCAGTGAAGGCACAGGAGTAAAAGCGGGATTACCAGCCCCGGTCCAAAGCAAATCTGATTTTTCTTAAACATTTCCACTGCAAACTAACAAATTTTCACCCAAAGCCTTACATTTGTCGGTGTGCTTCCTCCCGGGAGCACCGTATGACTATGGAATTGGAAGAAGTAAAAACCAAACGCCAGGCGGTGGAATTTGTCCAAATGTCCCTCCGTTTATACGAACGTGAAAAAAACTGGATACGCCCCCTGGATAGTGATATTGAAGCCGTATTCGACCCCGCGTTGAACAAAAACTTCGAACACGGGGAATGTACCCGATGGATTCTGCGAAAGAATGGGACCGTAATCGGGCGGGTGGCCGCATTCATTAACAGGAAAGACCTGCATAAAGAAAACGAGCAGCCTACCGGAGGAATGGGTTTCTTTGAGTGCATCAACGACCAACAGGCGGCCAACCTGCTGATGGATGCCGCCCTGGATTGGCTGAAAGCGCGCGGAATGGAAGCCATGGACGGACCGGTGAATTTCGGCGATCGGGACAAATGGTGGGGATTACTCATCCAAGGCTTCGAGCTGGAACCCAATTACCTGTGCAATTATAACTTCCCTTATTACAAGCAGCTGTTTGAGAGCTACGGTTTCAAGGAGTACTTCCAGCAATTCACCTTCCGGAGGAACATACTGGATCCCCTGCATCCACGGATTATGGCTAAGGCTGAAAAAGTGGCGGCCGACCCCGACTACCGCTTTGAGCACATGCGGCTGAAACAGTATAAGAAATACGTAAAGGACATTGTAACCATCTACAACAAGGCATGGACCAATCACGAAGGGGTGGGTGCGATCTCCGAGAGCCAGGTAACGGCCATCATTAAAAAAGTCAAATCGGTCATTGACGAAAAGATCATCTGGTTTGGCTACTACAAAGAAGAACCCGTGGCATTTTACATCAACCTGCCCGAGGTCAACCAGATATTCAAGCACGTAAACGGAAAGCTGGACCTGGTGGGAAAGCTCCGCTTTTTATGGCATACCTGGAGAAAGACAAACCGGAAAATGCAGGGACTGGTATTCGGCGTTGTTCCCGAACATCAGCGGAAAGGGCTGGACGGGGCCATCATCGCCGCCTTTTCGGAAATGGTGCAGAAAAAATACCGACGCTATGACACGCTCGAGATCAATGGAATCGGTGATTTCAATCCGAAGATGATCGTGGTCATGAAACAGGTAGGCGGGGAGATTTGCAAAATACACGCGACTTATCGTTATTTGTTCGACAGAAACCAGCGCTTTGAGAGGATGAAAGCCATTAAATAATGCTCCCATGACGAAATGGATTCCTGCCGACTCCCGATACGATAGCATGAAATACAATTATTGCGGTAAAAGCGGGCTGAAACTTCCTGCCATCTCATTGGGGTTGTGGCATAATTTCGGAGACGACACCCCCCATCATACCAAGCAAGCGATCTGCCGGCAGGCCTTTGATCTGGGAATCACGCATTTTGACCTGGCCAATAATTACGGTCCTCCCCCGGGCAGCGCCGAATTGGCTTTTGGCCGTATTTTAAAGGAAGACTTTGGCGGTTACCGCGACGAGTTGATTATTTCAACCAAAGCGGGTTATCGCATGTGGCCTGGTCCTTACGGGGAATGGGGAAGCCGCAAATACCTGATATCCAGCTGTGAACAAAGCCTCAAGCGGCTTGGAATCGACTACGTGGACATCTTTTACTCCCACCGCTTCGATCCCGATACGCCCCTGGAAGAAACCATGATGGCGCTGGATCACCTGGTGCGCTCGGGGAAAGCGCTGTACGCCGGTATTTCTTCGTATAATACCAAGCGCACGCGCGAAGCGGCCGCGATTCTGAAACAGCTGGGTACCCCCTGTCTCATCCACCAACCGAGTTACTCCCTGCTGAACCGCTGGATCGAAGAGGACGGACTGCCCAATGCGCTGGAAGAGCTGGGCATCGGGGCCATTGTTTTCTCCCCGCTTGCCCAGGGAATGCTTACCAATAAGTACCTGAAGGGAATTCCCGAGGGAAGCCGGGCCAGCCAACAAAAGTCTTTCAACCCGGATTTTCTCAGCGAAGAAAACCTGGACAGAATACGCGGGCTCCACGCCATTGCCGAAAAACGCGGCCAAAGCCTGGCCCAGATGGCCCTTGCCTGGGTATTGAGGGATTCCCGGATCACCTCCGCGCTGATCGGCGCCAGCCGGCCCGAGCAGGTAGTGGAATGCGCCGGGGCAATCCATAAGCTGGATTTCACCGAAACCGAGCTGAAAGAAATAGACCGCTACGCCCAGGACGCTGCCATCAATATCTGGGCAGCTTCAGCGGAGTTGCCGCAGCGGAAATAATGCTTATCTTTGGAGATTAATACTGTAGGGGTGCCCGCCGGAAGGCGGACTGAGATCATACCCTCGAACCTGATCCGGGTCATGCCGGCGTAGGGAACAGAGACCGAACTCTTCATTCATTGACCGCGATTCACGCGGGCACCTCTATTATCTTAAACGAAAACGAATTATCATGGAGGTGTTCATTAACCACAAGTCTTATTTGTTGCCCGAAAGCAGCACGCTCAGCGCCGTACTGGAAGCGCTACAAGTTTCCTCCCCCCGGGGGCTGGCCATGGCGGTAAATGACCAGGTCGTACCAAAAGACCGTTGGGCCGCATTCGAATTGCGGAAACACGACCGGGTGTTGCTGATAAAGGCTACGCAGGGTGGCTGAACCCGCTAGCCGCCGGCAAGCGGACGACTTCCGGCTGATGGTGATTACCCCCGTGCAGGATTTGCCGCGGGAAAAAGCGCTGGTGCGGGACCTGTTTGCAGCCGGGCTTCCCTGTCTGCATCTGCGGAAACCAGGAAAGGATATCCAGGCGCTCAGCGAGTACCTGAGCTATTTCAACGCGGCAGAACGCGCTCGGATCCGGGTACATCACACGCGTCCGGATTTACTGCAACTGGGAATTGCCGGTTTGCATGTCCCCTATTCCGCCATAGGCCGTTCGGGCTATGCAAACGCTTCCCTAAGCACCTCGATCCATCACTGGAAGGAATACAACCGCCTGGGACCGAACCTGGCGTACGTATTGATCAGTCCGGTTTACGATAGCTTGTCCAAACCGGGCTACCGGCAGAATAAGGAGGTATGGAACCTTCCGCCGCGCCCGCTTGTCCCGATCGTCGCCCTCGGCGGAATACATTCCAGGAACATCCTGCCCCTCTTGCTAAAGGGCTTCTCCGGGGCCGCATTGCTGGGAGCCATCTGGCAGCAGCCGGAAAAGAGCGTTCAGGTTTTTGAAGAAATAAAAAAAAGAATAACAATTTATGAAAAATAAAATCAGGCCACCCATTGCATCCCTCCAATTCATTACCCTGGATGATCACGTCGATTCGCCGGTCCGGCAAAGCCTGGTGGCTTGCCAGGCCGGAGTCCGCTGGATCCAGTTAAGGATGAAAGGGGCAAATAAGAGCGACCGGTTGCAGGCCGCCAAACGAATCCGGAAGATCTGCGATGATTATCAGGCAAGGCTGATCATCAACGACCACCTCGATATCGCCCTGGAGGCCAGTGCGGACGGGCTTCACCTGGGTCAGCAGGATCTGCCGCTGGCCCAAGCCCGCCAGGCGGCCGGAAAGCTGTTGCTGGGCGGTACGGCCAATACACCCCGCCAGGCCCTGGAAGCGGTTGCCCAGGGAGCAGATTATATCGGCGCGGGACCCTTCCGCTTTACCAGCACGAAAAAGAACCTTTCCCCCATCCTGGGAATCGGCGGCCTGGAAACCATCCTGAACCGATTGGCACAGGAAAACGT
>JAJUHF010000175.1 GCA_029268045.1 Anseongella ginsenosidimutans | reverse complement strand
GTAAACATGTCCATCGGGAACATCAGGTTCTGTTCCACGGTCATGGAGTCAAACAGGGCGGATCCCTGAAATAACATGCCGATCTCCTTGCGGATTGGGATGCGTTCCTTGAAATCCATTTTGGTAAAGTCCTGCCCGCTGTAACTGATCTCGCCGCTATCCACCTCATGCAAGCCTACCATGCACTTTAAAAGCGTGGTTTTCCCGCTTCCACTCCCTCCGATGATCAGGTTGGTTATACCCGGTTTGAACGTGGCAGATACATTATCCAATACGGTTTTATCTCCAAACGATTTTGTGATGTTCTTTAACGTAATCATAACTAGGTTTACAGTAACAGCTGGGCCACCAGGTAATCGGCGACCAGGATCATGATGCAGCTCACCACCATGGCACGGGTGCTGGCTTCACCTACTTCCAGGGCACCACCGGAGACGTAAAAGCCCTGATAAGCGGCAACGGTTGTCATGATAAAGGCAAAAATAAAGGATTTTATCAAACCCACGGCCAGCATAAAAGGAATAAATCCTTCGGTGATCGTCTGCAGGTAGCTCTGACTGCTCAATACCCCTGAGGCCGAGCAGGCTACCAGACCGCCCATGATACTTAGAAACATGGAGATGGTCACCAGGAGGGGGATCATGATAATACCCGATAAAAGCTTGGGGAGGATCAGGTAGGCGGGCGAGTTGATACCCATGATCTCCAGCGCATCGATCTGTTCGGTAACGCGCATCGTTCCGATCTGGGAAGCAATCCGGGAGCCGATGCGTCCGGTCAGGATCAAACAGCCGATGGTGGGACTGAGTTCCAGGATGGAAGAATCCCGGGTGATCGTTGCGATCAGGCTTTTGGGGATCAGATCACTGGTAAGCTGGTAGGCAGTCTGCACGGCCATCACCGCTCCGAAAGAAACCGAAACGACCGCTACAATCCCCAATGAACCTACCCCCATCGAAACCATCTCATCCGTCAGTTCTTTCCAATACATTCGATAATTCTCCGGTCGGGAAATGCTTGAACGCAATAAGCGGATGTATTTTCCGAAATGGTAAAAGATCATCTAAAACAATTTTAAATTTGTTCCCAGGGCTTGAACCCAATATACTGGTTAAAAGTAGAAAAATATTTTCGAATAAAATGAAGGTAGTCGTCACCGGAGCATCGAAAGGAATAGGAAAAGCGATCGCCTGCGCGTTCGCGCGGGAAGGGGCCTCGGTGGCCGTATGCGCCCGAACCGCGGAAGAACTGGAGCAAACCCGGCAGGAACTTGAACGGATTGCTCCCGGCAGGGAACACCTGGCCGTCCAGGCTGACTGCTCGGATAAAACGCAGTTCCAGGTTTTTTGCGAGCAGGTGCGGAACCGGTACGGAATCCTTGATGTACTGGTCAACAACGTGGGTTTGTTCCGTGAAGCGGAACTGCTGGAAGGGCCGGAGGAGCTGCTGGAGGAAATGCTGGGACTTAACCTGTGGCCGGCCTACCTGGGCTCCCGGTTTTTTGCCCGCGGTATGAAAGCCCGGCAACGCGGTCACATCTTCAACATCTGCTCGGTCGCCGGATTACGGGCGGTGCCGGGAGCAGGCGCCTATACGGTTTCCAAGCACGCCATGCTTGGGCTGTCGCGGGCGCTGCGTCTTGAGCTGAAAACGTTTGGAGTAAAGGTGACTTCGGTGATCCCTGGCTCCACGCGGACGGCCTCCTGGGAGGATACGCCGGTGGACACGGGCAAATTCGTAACCGCTGCCGATGTGGCTTCGGCGGTGGTGAATTCCTGGCGTCTGGGTCCCCATTCCACCATCGAAGAATTATTGATCACGCCCACGGAACTCTAGCGGTTCAAATGGAAATGATCCCGTGTTTTATCGCATAGATCACCAGCCCGGCCACGTTCTTTGATCCGATCTTTTCAAAAAGCCGGGTCCGGTATCCTTCCACCGTGCGGACGCTGAGGAAAAGCTTTTCGGCAATCTCCACATTGGTGCATTCCTGGCAAATGAGGGCGAGTATTTCGGTTTCCCGCTCATTGAGTTCCACGCTTTTTTGTCCCTCGTCCCGGATCCCACCCCGTTCGCCCAACAGTTGTTTGACCAGGGTTACCGAGAGCCGTTCGTTAAAATAAAACTCTTTTGCATGCACCGTCGTGACGGCATCCACGATTTCGCGGGGCTCCGCGTTCTTCAGAATATAGCCGCTGGCGCCCGCCTTCATCATATTGACAATGTATTTGTCTTCGTGATACATGGAAAGGGCAAGGACTTTGACCGCCGGGAAGTGTTCCTGAATATAAGCGGTTGCTTGCATCCCGTCCATCACCGGCATTTTGATATCCATTAGGACCACATCGGGGGTCTTTTCCGAAAGAAGCTGGATAAGCTCCTGGCCATTTCCGGCTTCGACCATGATCCGGAAAGAGGGCTGGTCTTCGAGGATGGCCTTAAGACCTTCGCGGAATATTTTATGATCGTCTGCAATCGCCAGATTTATGGATCCCATACGGATGGTGTTATTGTGACCATGACTGAGGTGCCTGCCCGGGAGGAGGATTCGATCTTCAGCTCGCCGTCCATCAATTGCAGCCGGCTGTTGAGATTTTTCAATCCGAAACCGTGTTTCACTTTTTTAATATCGAATCCGGTCCCGTTGTCCCTGAAAGCAAACACCAGCTTTGTGTTTTCCCGGCATAAAGTTACAGTTATTTCCGATGCGCCGGAATGCTTGATGGCGTTACTGAAAAGTTCCTGGGCAATGCGGTAGACGGCGATCTCCACATCGGGGGGGAACCGGTCGCTGACCCGGCTGTCGAAATTGACCAGAATACCACTCCGTTGTTCCACTTTCACGCAAAGTTCTTTCAGTGCTTCGGCCAGGCCGAAATCGGTCAGCAGGTGCGGCATCATGTTATGAATGATATTCCGGATCTCCAGAATGCATTCTTCGGCCAGGTTGCGGGTGCTTCCTGTCAGCTCCGTGGTTTCCTGCCTGTTTCCCGAAACCTTTTCCAGGCGGTGAAGATTGAACTTGATGACCGACAGCACCTGACCCACGCTGTCGTGCAGGTCTTCAGCCAATCGTTTCCGCTCCGTTTCCTGGGCTTCAAAAACTGCATTGAGCAGATCGCTTTGTTGCTCGCTTTGCAGACGCCTGAGTTCTGTCTGGTTTTTCAGCATCCGCCGTTGATAAATTATAACGAACAGAAATAAAAACAGGATCAGGGCGACAATAACAAGCGTTCCTACAATCAGTACGGGGATCAGGTTGTTTTCTGTGGTTTGCAAAGTAATCCGATAGCGTATAAAATATTCGAAATAATATTGGTTACAGAATGGATCGCGTACAATTCCTGCCGTTGATTGGCGATCACCAGATTAAAAAGCATAAACAGGAATATGTTGATTGAAAAATAAATCAGCACACCCGAATTGATCCAGAACAAACCCTGTTTTTCAATGTGGATATACTCCTGTCTCGTAAAGATCTGATAAAAATACAATAAGGAAAAGGTGATCATGATAATACTCTGAACCGTGTTCGAGAGGGAAGGATAGATCCAGATTCCCTGCAGGAAGGAGGCATTGACCAGAACCAGGAGGAAGGCCGCCGTGCCCAGGACCATGACTACGGTACGCAGCAAGGGCGTGGAAAACGCCCGGTAATAGATCCGGCTGAAAAAGCTGACACTTATCGCAATGAATAAATGCAACATGGGCATGTTGTTGGGGATTTCGGCGCGGATGGTGAAAATCAGCGCAAGTTCGAAAAGGGCTGCGATCAGGAAGAACGCTGCCGCCGTCCGGAGGATACCATCCAGGTTACGGAAATTCGTCGCAGCAGCCAGTATGGGCAATAGTGC
>JAJUHF010000174.1 GCA_029268045.1 Anseongella ginsenosidimutans | reverse complement strand
GCTACGCGGATCGAACCGTTCCCTGCGCGAATCTGTTTACGCCACCCATACCGGAGACGGCAGCATGAATCGCACCCCCATGCGCATGATCCGCACCAAGCGGTATAAATACATACTCAATCTGGCGCCCGAGGTTACCTACACGACGCATATGGATCGGTCGAAGGACCACGACGGAGGGCGGACCTATTGGGATTCCTGGGTACAACGTTCATTCGAAAACCCGCATGCGGCATCTGTGCTCTGGCGTTATCACAACCGTCCCGCGGAGGAACTGTACGATGTCCTGGCCGATCCGGATGAACAGCGGAATTTGGCCCGTGAGCCCCATTACGCAGAAGTTCTGGAAAAATTCCGTGCCGAAATGCAAACCTGGCGCACCCAGCAGGGAGACCGGGAGTCCGGCCCCTATGAAGAACCGAAAGAAAAGCCGCAGAAGCCCATCGCTCCGTATATCTTTAAGTAGCGAGGGTTATTTCAGGGACGAGGGTTTGTAGCTGGCGGTTTCCAGATCGGGAAGAAAACCGGCTATAATCCCCATCAATGGAAGGAAGGCGCATACCTGGAACACAAAACGGATGCTGGTCAGGTCGGCAAGCCAGCCCAGGACTGCCGAGCCGATGCCGCCCATACCGAAGGCGAAGCCAAAGAAGAGTCCGGCGATCATCCCCACTTTTCCGGGCACCAGATCGGTTGCATAAACCAAAATAGCCGAAAAAGCGGAAGAAATAATGACTCCGATTGCCACCGATAGGATGGCCGTCCAAAACAAGCTCGCATAAGGCAATAAAAGGGTGAAAGGAGCCGCGCCCAGAATGGAAACCCAGATAATCCGTTTTCTTCCGTACCGGTCGCCCAGCGGGCCACCGATTATCGTTCCGGCCGCGACCGCAGCCAGGAAAATAAACAGGTAAACCTGCGACTGCTGCACGCTGACCTGAAATTTATCGATCAGAAAAAACGTAAAATAGCTGGTCATGGAAGCCAGGTAAAAATATTTCGAAAAGATCAGCAGCAGTAAAATGATAATCGGCCCCTTTACTTTTCGTTTCACTTCCGCCTGCATCAATCCGGGCTGTTTGGAAGGGGAGGCGGTTTGTTTTGGGAGCAAATTGGCCTGGTACCATTTCCCAACCCCAAGCAGAATGACGATGGCCAGGATCGCTACCAACGCGAACCAACTGATATAGGTCTGTCCATAGGGAATTATGATCAGCGCGGCCAGGAGCGGGCCGATGGCTGAACCCGCATTCCCGCCCACCTGGAAAATGGACTGTGCCAGGCCCTTCCTTCCTCCGGAGGCAAGATGCGCCACGCGGGACGCTTCCGGATGGAAAACCGAAGACCCCATGCCGATCAGGCTTACCGACAGTAAAACGATCAGAAAGTGGCTTGCGAAGGCCAGACACAGCAGTCCGGTAAAGGTGAACAACATCCCGATTGCCAGGGATTTGGGATTCGGCCTTTTATCGGTAAAGCGACCCACAAAAGGCTGTAATATGGACGCCGTCAGCTGAAATATCAGGGTGATCAGGCCGACCTGGGCGAAACTCAGGCCGAAACTGCTCTTGATCATCGGGTAAATTGCCGGGATTACCGATTGGATAAGGTCGTTCAGGAGATGAGTCAGGCTGATTGCAAATAAGATGGTATAGACAGTTGTAGATTGAGGGGTTTCGGAAGAAGAGGCGACTGACGTTTTCATAGTCAAAAGTAACTTTCTTCTCAATACAGAAAAAAGCGGGAGAATGTTTTGGGAAACCTCATTACCGGCCTATCTTTATAAATAAAAATAGGCCCGTTATGCAGAGTAGCTATCTCACCAGTGTCATCAGGCAGTTTGCCTATTACAAAATGCTTGGGGAAAAGGCCATGGAACAGGTGCCCGACGAGGCGCTTTTCTGGCAGTACAATGAAGAAAGCAACAGCATCGCAATCATTGTCAATCACATGGCGGGCAATATGTTGTCCCGTTTTACCGGTTTCCTGACCTCGGACGGGGAAAAGCCCTGGCGCAACCGGGACGCCGAGTTTGATAACTCCTTTTCAGACCGGGCTCAGCTGATGGCCCGCTGGAATGAAGGCTGGGCCTGCCTGATGCACGCGCTGAACGAGCTCAGCGAGGCCGACCTGGAACGTCTAGTCTATATCCGGAATGACGGACATACCGTTACCGAAGCCATTAACCGGCAGCTTGCACACTATGCCTATCATGCCGGACAGATCGTTTTCATTGCAAAGATGATCCGGAATACCCATTGGCAAACACTTTCAATCGCCCGTAACCGTTCTTCGGATTACAACCAGCGCAAATTTTCCCGGGAAAAAGGCAAACGGCATTTCACCGACGACCTTTAGCAGAGCGGTCCGCCGGCGCTGCCACCTGGTAAAACAAAATTGGGTGAAATGTGAGATTGTACTTGCAAGTTGACGATATGCTAAATATCTTAGCAAGGTGAAATCGAAAGCCCTTCCAATTGAGTACGCCATTGTGGATATTGAAACCACCGGAGGGTATGCTGCAGGCAGCAGCATTACGGAGATCGCGATCCTGGTACATGATGGGAAAAAGGTGGTAGATCGTTTTACCACGCTGGTCAATCCAGGCCGGGAGATCCCTTTACCCATTTTTGCGCTTACCGGCATAGACAATGAAATGGTGAAGGACGCTCCGCCTTTTGAGGAGATTGCCCAGCGGGTGTTTGAAATGCTTCAGAACCGGGTGTTTGTGGCCCACAGCGTGAATTTCGATTATTCCTTTGTAAAGCATCACCTGGAGCAGGCCGGATACCGGTTAACGGCCCCGAAGCTGTGTACCGTCCGGATGACCCGGAAAATCAGACCCGGCCTTCGTTCCTACAGCTTGGGCAACCTGTGTCGTGCCTTGGATATCCCGATCCAGGACCGGCACCGGGCCGGGGGCGATGCGGATGCGACCGCGATCCTGTTTTCCAGGTTGCTGGAATGGGACACCGAAGGCGTGATCCCGGAAATGTTGAAAAAGAATTCGGGGGAACAGCGGCTGCCGCCCAATTTGCCGAAAGAGGATTTTGAAGCGCTGCCGTCCTGTCCGGGTGTCTATTATTTCCGTGACCGGGGAGGAAAGGTAATTTACGTGGGGAAAGCCGTCAATTTAAAGAAACGGGTAGCCTCCCATTTCACCGGCCATAATCCGAACCCGCAGCGGCAGCATTTTCTCCGGAATATTTATTCCATCACGTTTGAACCCTGCGCCACGGAATTGATGGCACTCCTGTTGGAATGCCATGAGATCCGCCGTCTCTGGCCGGTGTATAACCGCGCGCTGAAGCGCTTCGAACCCAAATACGGGCTTTACTCTTACGAAGACCAGAAGGGCTACCTTCGTCTGGCGGTAGGTAAGCTGGGCCGGCACCAAGCCTGCATTCTGCCTTTTGGCAGGCTATACGACGCAGTCAAAACCTTGAACGCGTTGGTGGATCAATACGACCTGGACCGGAGACTCTGCGTGTTTGGTTCAGCGCGCCCGCAGTATGCACAGCCGTACCTGGCGGGCCGGCCCGATCCGCCAAATCCCCAGCTTGGAAACGACCGGCCGGCCGATCTTCCCCCGGTGGCGGAATACAACGATCGGGTGAACCAGGCATTGGAATACCTCTTGGAAAACCAGCCGACCTTCGCCATTGTGGACAAGGGGCTGGAAGAATCGGAAAAAAGTTGCATTTGGGTAGAAAAAGGGAGTTTCTATGCAATGGGCTATATTTCATCCGAAAGTGACCTCATGGCGCCGGAAGATATCCGCGACTCACTGACCCGTTACCCGTCCAGTCACTATTCCATGCAACTCATCTACGCCTTTGCGGAAAGGCATCCGGCCAAGGTGTTGC
>JAJUHF010000173.1 GCA_029268045.1 Anseongella ginsenosidimutans | reverse complement strand
CGTCATCATCATGGCTGCGACCAACCGTCCCGATGTGCTGGATTCCGCCTTGCTACGTCCCGGGCGGTTCGACCGTCAGATATCCATAGACAAACCGGACCTGCACGGGCGGGAAGAGATTTTCCGGGTTCATCTGAAACCGCTGAAGATTGCACGTGAAGTGGATGCGAAGAAGCTATCTGCCCAGACACCCGGGTTTGCCGGGGCGGAAATTGCCAACGTGTGTAACGAAGCCGCATTGATCGCGGCACGGAGAGATAAAACCGAGGTAGACATGCATGACTTCCAGGATGCCATTGACCGGGTCATTGGCGGGCTGGAAAAGAAAAACAAAATAATTTCACCGGAAGAAAAACGGATTGTTGCGTATCACGAGGCAGGCCACGCCATTGCAGGCTGGTTCTTTGAGCATGCCGACCCATTGGTTAAGGTGTCCATTGTACCCCGTGGGGTGGCGGCTCTGGGTTATGCCCAATACCTGCCCAAGGAACAATACCTTTATACTACAGAACAGCTGCTTGACGGCATGTGTATGACCATGGGAGGCAGGGCCGCTGAGGAGATCGTTTTCGGCCGGATTTCAACCGGAGCGCAGAATGACTTGGAACGGGTCACCAAACTGGCCTACGCGATGGTCACCATTTACGGGATGAATCCCAAAGTAGGCAATATTTCATTCAACGACCAGCAAAACGAATACGGCTTCGGAAAACCCTATTCCGAAAAAACAGCCGAGCTCATCGATAACGAAGTAAGGAAGCTGATTGCCGATGTGTACGAACGTACCAAGGCGCTGCTGATCGAGAAACGGGAAGGCCTGGAGAAGCTGGCCGAGGCGCTGCTGAAGAAGGAAATACTTTTTCAATCGGATCTGGAAGAAATACTGGGTAAGCGTCCTTTTGCTTCCCATACGACCTACGAGGAGTTTGTAAACGGTGCGTCGTCCGGTATTCCGCCCACCGAACTGCCCGAAAACCAACCGGCCGAAACGCCCGCGGGAAACGACCGGTCGGCGGAAAAGGATATAAATGATGAAAAACCCCTTTTAAAGGACTGAAGTTGAAACCCATTACGACACCCAAGGAACGCATGCTAAAAAAGATCAGGAATGCGCTGATCGAAAAAAGAGAAAATCCATACCCTGAAATTGAACCCACTCCCCTGTATCCGGAAACCGCCGAGTCGCTGGATATCGTATTTGCGGAGGAACTGACCCGGGTAAACGGACAGTTTATTTACTGTGAAGACCCCTTGCACTTCGTGGAAGATTTGCTCACCCTGAGCAGCGAAAAAAAGTGGGAGCATATCTACTGCTGGGAAAACAAACTGCAGAGCCTGCTGCGGGACTGCGAGTTTCCCTTCCATGCGAATGACAAGGACTTCGAGCAGGCCGAAGTGGGAATTACCTTGTGCGAAGCCTTGATTGCACGGAACGGCAGCATCCTGGTTTCCTCGGCCCAGAACAGCGGACGGCGCCTTTCGATATTCCCGCATGCCCACGTGGTAGTAGCCTACTCCAGTCAGCTTGTAGCGGATCTGAAAGACGGCTTTCAGCTGATCAAGGAAAAATACGGGGATAAAATGCCGTCCTTTACCGGCGTGATTACCGGTCCAAGCCGGACTGCCGATATCGAAAAAACCCTGGTACTGGGCGCGCACGGGCCCCGGGAACTATACGTCTTCCTCCTGGAAGACTGAGCCGGCGCGTTTGCATTTTGGCAGACTTCTTGTGTTTTCTATGGGGAACCAACCCAACGAAGCAATGAATAACCGCGAGAAACTCAACCTCATGGACAAGGTTATGCGTGAGCTTGAAGACCTGAAAAACAGCCAGGTTGCCCTCATCAATAAAGCGGCGAAGCTACAGGTGGATAACATGGAACTCAATGACCAGGAACTGGACAGCAAACTCGGCGACATCCATAACCAGCTGTCCGAGTCCCTGGATACGATCACCGAGGTACAGATCCATTTTGAAGAGCGCCGGGACAAGTTTGAATCCGATCACGGATTGGGCGACGTACCGGCAGACGAAGGATAATCCGTTTCCCCGTCCGAGGGGCACCTTCCATCCGCCGGCATCCGGACGCGTTATTCGACCTTGATGATCCCGTTCATAATCCGCCAGTGACCCGGGAATGTGCACACAAACGGATAGTCTCCCGGCGTTTCGGGAACCCGGAAAATCAGTTCATAACTTTCCTGCGGATTCACCAGCGGCGTAGTGAAGAGCACCTCCGGCATGCCGGGAATATAATCTTTGCTTGCACCTTGGGGATCCTGCGCCAGTTTGTCGGCGGCAGCCCCTACCTCTTCCAGTGAGCCCGGAGCCAAAATGAGCAGATTATGCTGCATGTGGTCGGGATTGGTGAACACGATCTTTACATTCGTGCCTGCTTTGAGCCGGAGGAGTTCCTTGTCAAATTTCATTTGGTTTATCACGGCGCTTAGCTCAATCACCTGGTCAACTTCCTGGTCCAGCGACTGCCCTGTACCGGTCTGGAGAAACACCACCTGTCCGTTTTCGATGTAGCCTCCAAAGTTAAAATTGTCGCGGTAATCACCGGCATATCCGTCCTCACCGCGGTCGTATCCTACGGTGAGCGGCGTTCCCGGCTGGCTTTCCAGCAATCCGCCCGCATTCCCTTCTGCCACCTGATCCCCGTTGATCTGTAGTTTCATCTGCCCATCCTTACTCAGACCAGCCTTAAGACGGAATCGGCGGGGAAGCTCATCGGTGGTGCGGATCGTTTCCTTTTTTCCTTTCCGGTTTACCTGAAAATGGATCCGGCCTTCCTTCATATATAAAGCGTATCCGCTCTTACTAGTCCCATGGGCAAGGATTACCCCCCGCCTTTCATGCGCCTCGCGCCCAAGACCGATATCGGCCGTCAGGTGGATCTCGCGGTCGGCCACATCGGGAAGGTCGGGTCTACGGATCGTGGTCCATTTGCCGAAAGGCAGTACTTTCATGCGGTCGCCGGCGGCAATCCGATCGGTGAGCGATATTCCTTCACCGCCCGAACCCGGAGCAATTGCCGCATCGCCTGCCCCACCGGACTGGTAAGCCGCCATGAAACCACTCCGGTTCACTTTTGAGGCGATAAGCAGTGCATGGGAAATCCATTTATCGTCCGCGTTTTCCGCGACTCCGGCCAGTTCGTGCAAGCGCCCTCCCACTTCGTCTGAGGGCGGCATTTCCGCGATGGCCAGCAGGGCAGCCAAGCGTACCCTGAGATCGGTATCTTCCAACAGGCCGGAGGAGAGCAGAAAGTCCCGCGCTTCTTCGTTGCGTGGCAATACTTCAGCAGCGGCCTTGCGCACACCTGCCGCCGGATGGGAAAGCGCTTCCCGTACGGCTTCAAGCGCTTCACGGTTTGTTCCGTCCAGCATGCCCAGCCCGTGCAGGGTCCATAAGGCATGCATCGCGCCCGCGTTAATTCCCGCCCCATCCACTTTCTTATCCCGGATCAGATCGTAAAGGCGTCCGGCAATTTCCGTGCTTCCATCCTCAACCAGCAGCCTTTGGGCGGTCAGCCGCCAAAACATGTTGTCGTGGGTGAGGGTGCGGACTAATTTCGCAGGTTGATCCCGGCTTATTTCCACCGGCTTGTATCCGGGAGCGTCCCGGTAGGCGATGCGGTAAATCCGTCCCCGGGTATTCTCCCGGAGGGAGTCTACGTAAGCATTTCCCGCGCCGGTTTCAAAACCCTCCGGGGTGGGATTATGCTGAATAATAAAGTTGTACCAGTCCAGCACCCAAAGCGCACCGTCCGGACCCACTTCGGCATGTACCGGACCAAACCATTCGTCCGCGCTGGCCGTAAAGTTCCAGCCGTCGCGCTCGCGGAAACCCGAGCCGCGTTGTTCAAGGATCGCGTTATGGACGACCCTTCCGGTGGGTTCG
>JAJUHF010000172.1 GCA_029268045.1 Anseongella ginsenosidimutans | reverse complement strand
TTTTTCGATGCGGAAGACCGGATCGTCATCGCGGATATCGGGCATTATGAGAGCGAGCAGTTTACCGGGGAATTATTGCGTGAGAAAATATCAAAACAATTTCCTAACTTTGCAGCCCTGTTGACTCAAGTTAATACCAATCCAGTCAACTACTTATAAACGTAAACGAACTAATGGAACAAACGGTAGAACAAAAACTGAAGGCGCTTTACGAATTACAAACCATTCATACCAAAATAGATAATATCAGGATCGTGCGGGGCGAATTGCCTATTGAGGTAACCGACCTGGAAGACGAAGTTGCCGGCCTGCAAACCAGAATTCAGAAGTTCAAAGATGAGATAGACGAGCTGGAAGACACCATTACGGCGCGTAAAAACAACATCAAGGAATCTCAGGCGCTTATCAAGAAATACAAGACCCAACTTGATAATGTAAAGAATAACCGGGAATTCGATGCGCTCTCCAAGGAAGTCGAAATCCAGGAGCTGGACATCAAGGTAAGCGAAAAGAAGATTAAGGAATACGAGTTCGAGATCAAGTCCAAGGAACAAGCCCTGGAAAAAGCGAAGGCCGACTACGAAGGCCGCCTTAAGGATCTCGAGGTGAAAAAAGGCGAGCTGGAAAGCATTACCTCCGAAACCCGTAAGGAGGAAGATGAGCTGCTGGCGAAAGCCGAAAAGCAGGAGAAAAAGATTGATGAGCGCTTGCTGACCGCTTACAACCGTCTTCGCAACAATTTCAAGAACGGACTCGCCGTGGTTACCATTGACCGCGATTCCTGTTCAGGATGTTTCAATAAGATTCCCCCGCAGCGTCAAATGGATATCCGTCAGCGGAAAAAGGTGATCGTATGCGAGCATTGCGGCCGGATATTGGTTGACGAAGGCTTCGTTGAGGAATCCAAATAAGCCTACAGCGTCATAAATTCTTTCCTGTACTCTTTCGGGGTCATTTTCATGTGCTCCCGGAACTGCCTGTTGAAATTCGAAAGTGTGTTGAAGCCGCACTCATAACAGATCTGCGCAATATTTTTTTGTTCCTGTTCAGCCAGCATTTTGCAGGCGTGCTTTATCCTCAGTTCAATCAGAAAGTTGGAGAATGACTTGCTGGTTTTCATGGTAAAGTACCTGCTGAATGAAGTAGGTGTCATATTCAGCAGGTTGGCCACCTCCTCCAGGGTGATCCGGCGTTTAAAATACCGGGCGGCGTAATTGTAAACGATGTTGATCCGACTTGTTTCCGCTTCCTTTAGCTTATAGACATAATTTTCGGCATGCAGCTGATTGAATTCCCTTGTGTGGGCGAGCATATCCAATATGCGCAGCAACAGGACCAGGCTGTCCATTCCATGGTGACGGGAAAGTTCCCTCATCAGGCAGCTGACCTCCTTTCCAGTCCGGCCAAAAAATTCCAGACCCTTCCGGGCTTTGTGGAATAATGCTTTCACCTGACTCATTTCGTCCTTCTGAAGCAAGTGACCCAGAAAGTTTTCTTTGAAATAAATAACAATGCCGTGTGTTGCGCCTTCACTGTTTCTCTCAAAAAAACTTTCGTCACTCCGCCACAGATGCGGAATATTCGGACCAAGGAATGTCAGATCCCCTTCCCGGAACGGCCGCACCGTATTTCCGATAAAGCGGGTGCCCGTTCCCTTTAAAACCAGAAATATCTGGTACTCCTGATGTGCATGCCATTCGGGATCAAAGTGTTTGGCAATAAGGTCCCGAACGACAAAAATCCTCGACTCCGGTATGGATGACTTTTGTACGGCCGATCTCATGATGTATCCCCAATCAAATCAAATATACAAAAAAGGAATATATTACTCTCATTCTGCTGGTTTTCGGAATTCCCCTCACAATTCACAGCAAAAAACAGTCATTATTAGGCAAAATTCGGGAAGTGACTATTGGGTAGTTTCCATTATCTTAGATGCATTTGAAAAAATAACAGCCCATGGCGTTAAATGTAAAATTAGGAGTAAGCACCTGGCTTTGGACCTCTCCGTTCAGCACTTCCCTGGCAAAGCCTCTTTTCGAGAAGATCAGTTCCATGGGGTACGATGCGGTGGAGATCGCCGTGGAGGACCCCGCGCTTCTGGATACGGCGCAATTAAGGCGGCTTCTGGAAGAGTTCAATCTGAACGCGCTTGTCTGCGGGGCTTTCGGGCCGGACCGCGATCTGACAGCCGAAGACGAGGCCCTCCGGAAGAACAGCCTCTCCTATATCGAGACGTGCCTGGATATCTGTGGGGAACTGGGGGCGCCCTTTTTTGCCGGTCCTATGTACGCTGCCGTCGGAAAGGCGCGCATGGTAAGTCCGCAGCAACGGAAACGGGAGTGGGACCTTGCTGTGACGAATCTCCAGCAGGTCTGTCGTCTGGCAGAGACCCGGGGACTGGCCATCGCGTTGGAACCGCTTAACCGGTTTGAATCCGATCTGGTTAATACCGCGGCGGATGCCGCGCGGATGGTTGCCGACATTGCCCATCCTGCGGCGAAAATCCTGCTGGACGGCTTTCACATGAATATCGAGGAAGCCAGTATTGAGCAGGCGATCCGGAGTGCCGGTGCGAATCTCATCCACGTGCAGGTGGCGGACAATTACCGGGGAATCCCCGGAACAGGGCAAGTAAACTGGCAGGCCTGGTACCGTGGGTTGGAAGCCATCGGCTACACCGGCACGGTTTCCATTGAAAGCTTCACCCCGAACAATAAGGAACTGGCTGCGGCGGTTTGTGTCTGGAAACCCCTGGCGGAAAGCGAGGACTGGTTCGCTAGCGAAGGACTCCGGTTTCTCAGGCAGTGGGCTTCGGGCGAAGTCCCGGGAGATGTTTCCCGCCCGCACACCGAATAAACCTGAATATTGAATAAAAAATAGACGAACGAATAAATCAGTTATAATGAAAGACGGTAAATTGAATATCGCCATTGTTGGGCTAGGCTTCGGAGCGGAGTTTATCCCAATCTACCAGCGGCATCCCGGTGCCAACATGTACGCGATCTGTCAGCGGAACCCCGAAAAGTTGAATCAAATCGGAGACAGTTTCGGAATTGAAAAACGGTACACCGATTTCGATGAATTGCTGAAAGACCCGGACATCGACGCGGTACATATTAACACGCCCATCCCCGACCATGCCAGCCAGTCGCTGAAGGCCCTTCGTGCCGGGAAACACGTGGCTTGTACGGTTCCCATGGCTACTTCGGTGGAGGACTGCCGCCGGATCGTGGAGGCGGTGGAAGAAACCGGTCTCACCTACATGATGATGGAAACTGTCGTGTACGCCCGGGAGTTCCTTTTCATGAAAGAGCTCTACGACAAGGGGGAGTTGGGCAAGCTTCAGTTTGTCAAAGCCAGCCATCAGCAGGACATGGACGGCTGGCCCAACTACTGGCCGGGACTTCCTCCCATGCATTACGCGACCCACTGCGTTGGACCGGTACTGGGCATCGTACGTGGCGAAGCGGAATACGTTTCCTGTTTTGGCTCGGGTACAATCCGGGAAGAATTGCATGCGCATTATAACTCGCCGTTTGCCGTGGAAACCGCCCACATCAAGTTCCGGAATTCGGATATGAGCGCGCACGTGTATCGTTCCCTGTTTGATACCGCCCGCCAATACCGCGAGAGTTTTGAGGTTTACGGCTCCAAAAAGGCGGTAGAATGGCCTCTGATCGAGGGACGTCCCTTGGTGGTTCATACCGCCAAGCGGCCTGAGCCCGAAATCCCCGAGGAGGTAGAATGCCCTGATTACGCGCATCTGCTTCCCGAGCCCATTCAGCGGTTTACCACCAAGGGAGTATACGATGAAGACGATAATCAGCATCTTTCGTTTACCCAAGGCGCCGGTCACGGCGGCTCCCACCCGCATCTGGTGCACGAATTTGTCAGCGCCATTCAGGATGGCCGCGAGCCCTTTCCGAATGCCAGGCAGTCGGCCAATATAACCTGCGTCGGTATTCTGGCCCACGAATCTGCTTTAAAAGGCGGGGAAATCGT
>JAJUHF010000171.1 GCA_029268045.1 Anseongella ginsenosidimutans | reverse complement strand
TCCACATCCTTCAACTCCGCAATATCCTCCTTCAGCTTCACGCTGATGGTTTCAAGCGATTCCAGCAGCTCGGCGTACACATTGCATACCTGCCGGTACACGGCCTGTTTCAGGGCAGCGCGGCCTTTCAGATTGCCCAGGATGGCCTGGTAGTTTTCCTCCCGGATCTGGATTTCGGGATCCTCTTTTTTCTTTTTCGTCATATTGCCGATGATTGAGTTTAGTATGCTTTCGCGAATACCACGCGTTGTTCGGATGGTTTTCCGGTTAAGATACACTTTCCGTTCTCCTTCGGGTTATTCAATGGAATACAACGGATCGTGGCTTTTGTTTCCTCCTTGATCCGTTGTTCGGTTTCCGGAGACCCGTCCCAATGCGCCAGGATGAAGCCTCCTTTCTCTTCCAGGATCTCTTTAAACTGATCGAAATTGTCGGCTTGCCGCGTGTTTGCGTCCCTGAATTCCAAAGCTTTGCGGAAGATGTTCTGTTGTATTTCATCCAGCAATCCAGCCACCGTATCGGCCGTTGTCTCCATCGGGATCGTGGTTTTTTCGCGCGTATCCCGGCGGGCAACTTCCACCGTTCCCTTTTCGATGTCCCGCGGCCCTACCGCGATGCGCACCGGCACGCCCTTCAGTTCGTATTCCGCGAATTTGAAACCCGGACGCTGTTTGTCGCTGTCGTCGTATTTTACGCTGATTCCCCGCTTTTTGAGCGCTTCCATTATTTTTTCCACCGCTTCGCTGATTGCGCCCAGCTCTTCTTCCTTTTTGTAGATGGGTACGATCACCACCTGCAGGGGGGCCAGTTTCGGGGGCACCACCAATCCGTTGTCATCGCCGTGCGCCATGATCAGCGCCCCCATCAGGCGGGTTGATACACCCCAGGAAGTCGCCCAGACATGATCCAGCTTTCCATCCCGGTCGGTAAATTTCACATCGAACGCTTTGGCAAAGTTCTGTCCCAGAAAATGCGAGGTACCCGCCTGCAACGCCCTTCCATCCTGCATCAACGCTTCAATGCAATAGGTTTCCAGCGCACCGGCGAAACGCTCGTTTGGAGTCTTGGTTCCTTTCAGCACTGGAAGGGCCATCCAGTTCTCGGCGAAATCGGCGTACACCTCGAGCATCTGCTCGGCCTCCCTGACCGCTTCTTCCCGCGTGGCATGGGCGGTGTGCCCCTCCTGCCAGAGGAACTCCGCCGTGCGGAGAAACAGCCGGGTACGCATTTCCCACCGGACCACGTTGGCCCACTGGTTCACCAGAATGGGAAGGTCCCGGTAGGACTGGATCCAACCCCGATAGGTATTCCAGATAATGGTTTCGGAAGTAGGCCGAACGATGAGTTCCTCCTCCAGCCGGGCGTCTGGATCGACCATTATTCCGTCCTCGCCGTCCTTCAGCCGGTAATGGGTAACCACGGCACATTCCTTTGCGAAACCTTCCACATGGGAAGCTTCCCTGGCAAAAAATGACTTGGGAATAAATAAGGGAAAATAGGCATTGGAATGCCCGGTGTCCTTGAACATCTTATCCAGAGAGGCCTGCATCTTCTCCCAGATGGAGTAACCGTAAGGCTTTATCACCATGCATCCCCGTACCGCGGAATGTTCCGCCAGACCCGCCTCGTCTACCAGGTCGTTGTACCACTGGGAGTAATCCACTTCTTTGCTCGTCAGAACCTTTGCCATAAATATGCCGTCTTATTGTTACTGTGTATAAAAAATGTTATATTTAATCTTATCCGGAAAAGGAAACAAATTTATAAATTTAAGCGTTCTTACAGCAGATACATTTTGATCATGAAAAAGTTAGTCTACATAACCGCGATCGGCGCCTTTCTGCTCGGTTCATGTGCTGCCCCAAAATTAGCACAAGAATCGGTGGATGACGATTTTTACGCGAAAGAATATACGCCGGAAGAATCGTATGCGTCGCAGCCGGCAGAGGAGGAAGCCTATGGGGACGAGGAATACACCTATAGACGAAGTTATGAGGAAAGTTATGAAGACGATTCCTACGGCAGTTATACATCCCGTCTGAGGAGGTTCCACTCTCCTTTTTACGGATTCAGCTATTTTGATTATTACGACCCCTTTTTCTACGATCCCTGGTTCCGCCCGGGCTTCAATCTTGGATTGAGTTTTGGTTGGGGTGGTTATTATGGGTATCGACCCTGGGGTTATTATAGTTACTCACCCTATTATTACTCACCGTTTTATTATGCCACGCCTTATTTCGGGTATAATTACGCCCGTTACGGTGGTTATTGGGGCGGATATCACCCCGGTTATTACTATAGCCGGCCGATTTACCGTCCATCGGGCATTGCAAACCGTCCCCGCCCGCGCGTAGGTTCGGTTAACGACGGTACGTATTCCCGGCCCAGGCCAACCACCGGCGGTACACTCGGCGAGCGGCCCAGCTCCAGACCACGTCAGGAGGCTGCCCCCGCGAGACGCCCCGCTTCCACAGCGGATCGTCCGCAGGCACGTCCGCGTTCCAACGAAAGACCGCGCACCGAACGGGCACAGCCACCGCAGCGGCAGGCTCCCAGGCCGGAAGCAAGACCGCGTCCGCAAAGCCGGCCTTCCTATTCCCCGCCGCCACGCAGCAGCGCGCCCCGGTCATCCGGCAGTTCCGGAAGTTCGGGTAGCTCTTCACGTCCGCGGCCAAGGTAATAATAGGTTGGCTGTAAAAGACTGAGGCCATAATTATCCTATATAAATACCCGAAAGGATGATGAAAACGTTAGAGGTTTATCCTTTCGGGTTTTTTATTGAAGAATAACAGCTAACATATATGAAGATTAAACATAAAAGATCACTTGCTATTCTTACGTTTACCGTTTTTTGCCTTCCTGCCTGGGCACAGAACTACGAAGACGACGCATTGACTTATTCACAGTCTGAATTACTTGGTACCGCGCGCATCCAGTCAATCGGTGGCGCGCAGGTTGCGCTGGGTGGTGACCTGGGGACTTTCGGCATTAATCCGGCCGGGGTGGCTTTTTACAGAAGCTCCGACCTGGGCATATCCTTTAACTTCAAGAACGTCGCCAACAAGGCGAACTACCTGGATAACAAAACGAGCGACCCCTTCAGTAAATTCACCGTGCCGCAATTTGGCCTGGTGATCGCCAATGCCCGGAATGAGAACGACGGAAGTTTCAACGGCCGCTGGAATAACTTTGCTTTCGGGATCAGCTACCTGCGGACCAACGATTTCAACAACCGGTATTCATACCAGGGTTACAACCCAAGCAGCTCCATTACCTCCTATTTCGCCGACCTGGCTTATAATACCTACGGAGGTGACGGATTGCCCGACCCCAATAATCCCTATTACATTGAAGACGTGGCATATGCCGCCGGCATCATTAGCGAAGACGAGATTGACGGCCAGCCCACTTTCATCGGGCTCAGTGAGTTCGGCGAGGTGCAGCAGTTCCGGGAGGTGGAAACCAAAGGAGGCGTTTCCGAAACAAGCATTACCCTGGGCGGCAATTACGGCAACCAACTGTTTCTGGGTGCAGCCTTCACCTACGTGAATATACGGAAGGAATACAATTCGTATTATTCCGAATACGACATCGACGACCCCACCTACCCCTTTGATATCACGAACTTCGACTACCTTGGAAATTACGAGCAACGCGGAGCCGGTTTCAATGCGAAATTCGGAGCGATCTATCTCCCGGTAAGGGACATCCGGATCGGCGCAAGCATCCAGACCCCGACCTTCATCAAATTTGAAGAGGACAATTACGATGAAATTGTGACCTTGGAAAGCGACGGCCAATCTTACAATTCGAGTGTACAGGGGGCGTTTGATTACGACGTCCGTACGCCGCTGAAAATCAACGCGGGTATTGCCAAGTTCTTCGGAAGCGAAGGTTTTCTGAGTGCGGATGTGGAGTTTGTTAATTACGGCAACATCGATTTTGACAGCGACGACCGGCCTACGAACAATTACGTGAACGGTCAAATCTCCGACCGGTTTACCAATGCGGTGAATTTCCGCATCGGGGGAGAATACAAACTGGATGTGCTCAGCCTGCGTCTGGGCTACGCGTACTTCGGCAACCCCTAC
>JAJUHF010000170.1 GCA_029268045.1 Anseongella ginsenosidimutans | reverse complement strand
CATGGAAACGGCTTGCATCAGAATTCCTGAACCGGTGTCTCTTCTTTTACTTTAAGATCCAGCGGGTCTTTTACGATCTCGTCCATCAGGGCGATCTCAAGCACTTCATCCATTTCCGAAACATAATGGAAATTCATGTCCTTGATGTAATCGTGCTTGATCTCGTCAATGTCCTTTTTATTGTTTTTGCAAAGGATCACATCCCGGATGTCCGCCCGCCTGGCGGCCAGGATCTTCTCCTTGATTCCCCCCACAGGCAGCACCTTGCCCCTTAAGGTTATCTCCCCGGTCATGGCCAGATGGGGGCGGACCTTTCGCTGGGTAAAGGCGGAAGCCAGGGCGGTGAGCATGGTGATCCCCGCCGAAGGACCGTCTTTGGGAATGGCGCCGGCCGGAATATGGATGTGTATATCCCACTGCTCAAACAATTTGGGATGAATGTTGAATTTCCCCGCATTGGCCCGCAGGTAGGCCAGGGCAATCATAGCCGATTCCTTCATGACCTCGCCCAGGTTGCCCGTCAGCGTTAGTTTTCCCTTTCCGGGGCTCAGGCTGGACTCGATGAACAGTATATCGCCTCCAACGGCCGTCCAAGCCAGCCCGGTAACCACCCCCGCATGCTCATTATCCTCGTAAAGTTCTTTGTCGAATACCGGCGCGCCCAGGATCGTTTCCACATCCTGCGCGTTCAGTGAAGGGGAATACGCCTCCTCCATGGCGACCTTTTTGGCCGTTCCGCGTACCAGCGTGGCAATCTTTTTTTCCAGGCCCCGAACGCCCGATTCCCGCGTATATTCCTCGATGACTTTCTCGATAATTTTCGGGCTCATTTTGAACTGCTTGCCGTTCAGGCCATGGGCCTCCCGCTGTTTCGGGATCAGGTGTTTCCGCGCGATCTCTATTTTTTCTTCAATGGTATACCCATTCACCTCGATAATTTCCAGACGGTCCTTCAGGGCGGGGTGGATTGTGGCGGTGGAGTTGGCCGTGGCAATGAACAGCACGTTGGACAGGTCGAAGTCCAGTTCCACGTAATGATCGTAAAAGGCATTGTTCTGCTCCGGATCCAGCACTTCCAGTAGGGCCGAGGATGGATCGCCGCGGAAGTCGCTGCCCACCTTTTCAATTTCGTCCAGCACAAATACCGGATTGGCCGATTTTACTTTCCGCAGGGATTGGATGATCCGTCCGGGCATCGCCCCGATATAGGTCCGGCGGTGACCGCGGATGTCCGCTTCGTCGTGGATGCCGCCAAGAGCCATCCGTACGTATTTACGGCCGATGGCTTTGGCAATGGAGCGTCCCAACGAGGTTTTTCCGACTCCCGGCGGACCTACCAGGCACAGGATAGGCGCCTTCATGTCGTTTTTCAGCTTCAATACGGCCAGAAATTCCAAAATCCGGTCTTTCACCTTTTCCAGACCGTAATGATCCTTGTCCAAAACACGCTGTGCCCGTTTCAGGTCGAAATTATCTTTTGTGTATTCGCCCCAGGGGAGCTCCAGCAGCAATTCGGCGTAATTCAGGACCACCGAATATTCGGCAGCCGCCGGATTCATCCGAAGCAGCTTATCAATTTCCTTGTTGAATGCTTCGTGCACCTCCTTGCTCCATTTCTTCTTTTCGCCCCGCTGGCGGAGGTCCTGGATTTCCGCATCCGGGGTGGAACCACCCAGTTCCTCCTGAATGGTGCGCAGTTGCTGGTTCAGGAAGTACTCCCTTTGCTGCTTGTCAATATCGGTCCGCACCTTGGATTGGATCTGGTTTTTCAGCTCCAGCATCTGCAGCTCCTGGCTCAGGTGCTGAAATACCAATTCGGCCCGTTTCTTCAGATCGACGATTTCCAGCAATTTCTGTTTTTCCGCCACATCGGCATTCATGTTAGAGGAAATGAAATTGATAAGGAACGACGAGTTTTCAATATTCCGAATGGCGATTCCCGCTTCGGTGGGAATATTGGGCGAAGTCTCGATGATCTGCATCGCCAAATCCTTCACCGAATTCACCAGCGCGCTAAATTCCTTATCCGCTTTTGGCTTTTCCTCACCGTACGCCTGCACCCGGGCTTTCAGATAGGGCTCGTCCTGGACCACTTCGCCCATTTCGAACCGTTTCTTCCCCTGGATGATCACCGTAGTGTTACCGTCGGGCATCTGCAGCATTTTCAGTATCGCAGCGACCGTACCCACCCGGTTCAGCTCATCGACGGTGGGGTCTTCCACATTCACATTCTTCTGCGCCACCACGCCGATGATGCGGCTGCTCTTGTACGCTTCGCGGATCAGCTTAATGGACTTATCCCGTCCTACGGTAATGGGGATAATCACTCCGGGAAACAATACGGTATTCCGCAATGGCAGAATTGGCAAAATGTCAGGTACCGGCTCCTTATTGATTTCCTCTTCTTCATCGTTGGACATCAAGGGGAAAAACTCGGTGTCTTCGGTTATGAAAAACGAGGGTATCTGGTCAAAACTATCAAACATAAACAATCCCGATTTATTGCCACAATGGCAGTGCACACCGCTGCGGATGTACAAAAGGGATTGTTTCAATAGCCATGCCAATCCCTGGAACCAGCCGGAGAAAGGTCAGGAGGCTGTAAAAAAGTCAGCAATCCGGGCTTAGTCTTCTTTCGTCAGGATTTCGATCACGCCGTGTTCACCCTTTTTCCCGTATTTGTCGGTGGCGTGCTTGTCTTTCAGCACGTGAATCGACTCGATCTTGCCGGGTGCCAACACTTTCACTTCCTCTGCGGATACTTCCACGCCGTTTATCAAGGTCAGAACCTGTTCGTCCAGTAGGCGATCCATGCCGGGGATTGTTTCTTCCGAAGCAGTCCCGTCCAAAACCGCATTGCCCTTGCTGGTAATCAGAACGGCTCCGCCCTCGGCGCTTTTTCCGAACAGCGAAGTAGCCTGTTTCCCCTTCAGCACGGAAATGCTGGCGATGTTTGCTGAATTTATCGCCTCCACATCGTTTAAGGGGGCACCGTCCAATAGGATAATCGGCCCCGGTTTGCTGTTCTTTGTACTGTCATCGGCGACGATGATCACCTTTTCGATGACCGGTTCGGGAACCGTGTCGGACGCTTCCACACGGATCACACGCTTTACCTCCGTGGGAGGAAGGAGCGAATCGGACCCGTTTTTATCCATAACCACATCGAAGGAAGACGTGGTCGTATTGGCTGGAATCGTATCTGCGGAGAAGACCGCTTCTTTCAGCGCAAATGAGGCAGCTTGTCCGGAAGCCCCCGTCGGGCTGAGCGAGGCTTTTGAAACATTGAAAGCGAGTGCAAGGACGGTTATAAACGGAACCAGTACCAGGTATTTAACCAGGTGCAGTTCATTGGAGGTTTTTTTGTCCATCATGGTAATCCTTATTTTTAGGTGGGAGAAATTGAAATTATTGGCGATAGCCGAAACGTGGGGAATGTGGCTGGCCCGTACCAGGGAATACTGATAGGATTTGGCATCCATGCCGCTTCGCAGCACCTTCCGGTCGGTAATGAATTCCAGGTTTTCCTTGATTGCCTGCATCATCAGCCATGCGCCGGGATTGAACCAGTAGAAAATACGATTCAGCTCGCCTGCCAGGATGTCGGCCGTGTGCCACTGTTTCACATGGACCCGTTCATGGGCGATAATGGATTGCTGTTCCTCCTGGGAATGGAGCAGGGGGTTTAGGTAGATATTCCGGAAAAAGGAAAAGGGGTTTATTTTTTCGGTCACGATCCGAAGATCCTGCCCCGCAATACGCTGCTTTCTGGAAGAGAAATGGATGCGTACCAGGGAAATGCATTGCAGCAAAAACCGGATCGCCATTACAATTACGCCCGACCAGAAGACCACCGTGAGCACATTCCCTATTTCCAGCGGATCTTCCCGCGTCAGGGCGCCCAGATCGGGCAGGTACTGAATGAGCTGCCCGCCCGGATCATCCCTGCTGGGAAAGATCGCGCGGATACGGATCAAGGGATAAACCGAAGAGAACAGAACGGCAAACAAAAGGTAAAACCGGTTCAGCGTATAAAAAGTCAGTTTACGCAGTCCGTACCGATAGGCCAGGTAAAACAGGGTCAGCGCGAGGTTGACTTTAATGAGATACAGGATCAGCGGTGTCATGCGATTATTTTTTATTTTCGATCATCCGGATAATTTCCTTCAATTCATCGGGTGATATTTTCTCATCCTTTGCAAAAAAGGTGACCAGCTCCTTATAGGAGTT
>JAJUHF010000169.1 GCA_029268045.1 Anseongella ginsenosidimutans | reverse complement strand
GCTCCAATCTGCCAAAATAGTATCATTTATGGCCCGGTTTTGCTTAACTTGCTACCCGAAGACGCCGTTTTATTTGTGAAATAGGCTCAATTTTGGCATTTTAGGCTACCGTGCTCCGAAGCGCGGGTAAAATCGAATAGTATGAATAGCGAAATAGGGGGGCAGATCATCGGATTCGGCTTCTCCCGGAAGGGCGATCGGACGTTCCAGGCATTCGATCCTGTAAAACGGGAGTTGATTCCGGATGAATTTACCGATGCTACACCCGATGAACTGGATGCCGCGGTGACCCGGGCGGCCGAAGCCTATAAAACATATGGGTATTTGCCAGGAAAAAAACGGGCAATGTTCCTTTATGCGATTGCCGATGCGGTGGATGCCCTGGGCGACCAGCTTACATCCATTGCGGGTAGGGAAACGGGACTTCCCGCAGCCCGTCTTACCGGAGAACGGGGCAGGACAGTGAATCAGCTTCGGCTTTTTGCGCGCCTGCTGGAAGAGGGATCCTGGGTGAACGCACGCATTGACCGGGCCGACCCTGGAAAGCAACTGCCCGATCTTCGGCAGATGCAGGTGCCGCTGGGACCGGTGGGTGTTTTCGGGGCGAGCAATTTTCCGCTTGCTTTTTCCGTGGCGGGCGGCGATACCGCGTCCGCCCTGGCGGCAGGCTGTCCGGTTGTATTCAAAGCGCATCCGGCGCATCCGCATACGTCTTTCCTGGTGGGGAACGCAATCCGGGAGGCAGCCAGGTCCTCCGATATGCCCGATGGCGTGTTCTCTTTACTTCATGGAAAGGCAAACGAAGTGGGGATGGGCCTGGTGAATCATCCACTGATCACCGCGATTGGATTCACCGGTTCATTTAACGGAGGGAAAGCGCTGTTCGATGCGGCCAACCGCCGCGAAAAACCCATTCCGGTTTTTGCTGAAATGGGAAGTGTCAATCCGGTATTTCTGCTGCCCGGCGCCTTGAAGGAACGCAGCGAAGCCATTGCGGCCGGACTGGTAAGTTCGGTGACGATGGGGACGGGACAGTTTTGTACCAATCCGGGTTTGTTTGTCACCGTGAACCGGCCGGAAGCCGACTTGTTTGCATCGGCATTGAAAGAGCAGCTGAGGAATGTCCAAGGCGGAGCCATGTTAACCGAAGGCATTCATTCAAATTACGTCCGTTCCATCCGTCGGCTGACAGGGGAATTCGGATTGGCCGAGCTATCCGGGAACGATGCGGAAAAGGATGGCCTGGCCTGTGCCCAGTTTCTGGAAACAGACGTGAAAACCGTGCTGGCCAACCCGTCGATCGCTGAGGAGGTTTTCGGTCCCGGATCGATTCATGTCCGGGCGGGGAATCCCGCCGAATTGTTGGAATTGGCGGAACGGCTGGAAGGTCAGTTGACCGTGACCATTCACGGAACCGAAGACGACCTGAAACAGCACCGGGAGCTCCTTGCCGTGCTGCGTGAGAAAGCGGGAAGGCTGATTTTCAATGGCTTTCCAACCGGTGTGGCGGTAAGCCATGCCATGGTTCACGGTGGCCCGTTTCCGGCGACGACTTTTCCATCGGGCACTTCGGTAGGAACCCTGGCAATTTACCGGTTTACGCGGCCGGTATGCTATCAGGATTTTCCCCAGTCCAGCCTGCCGGACGAATTGAAAGATGAAAACCCACTCGGTATCCGGCGGCTCGAAAACGGCGAATTCACTAAGTAATCCATATCTGATGCGAAACGTATTGAAAGTGCATCCGCGGGATAACGTCCTGGTGGCTTTGCGGGACCTGGAAGCCGGTGCAACGGTGGGCACAGGCCCGGATCAGATCCGGTTAAAACAAGCGGTTCCCGCCAAGCACAAAATTGCCCTGCATACAATCCCTCCGGGGGAACGGGTGTATATGTATGGGATCAGCGTCGCCTTAACCACCGAGCTCATTCCGGCTGGCGGTCTGATCACGACCGGGAATGTAAGGCATGCCACGGACGAATATCGGATCAATTCCGGTACCCGCGGTGTATGGGACGCCCCCGATGTAAGCACATGGAAGGACCGGACCTTTATGGGCTATCACCGGTCGGACGGAAGGGTGGGGACGGCCAATTACTGGGTGGTTGTTCCGCTTGTTTTCTGTGAAAACCGGAATGTGGAAGCCATCCAGGATGCGTTTGATGAACTCTTTAATCCACACGGTAACCAGTATTATCGTCGTCTTCTGGGAGAAATTTCCAAACTGCACAGTCGGGGCAGGACGATGGAAGAACTGTTGAGTTTCGATTTGCCTGACACAGCGTACGAATCTTCCCCTTCAACCCCTTTTCCGAATATTGACGGCATTAAATTCCTCACCCATACGATGGGCTGTGGAGGGACCCGCGACGACGCCCGTACACTTTGCGGCTTGCTGGCCGGATACATCACCCATCCGAACGTGGCGGGAGTCACCATTCTAAGCCTGGGTTGCCAGAATGCGCAGATCGCCCTATTGAAAAGGGAAATCTCATTGCGCGTACCCTCCTACGACCGGCCGCTGTATTTTCTGGAGCAACAGCAAGTGGGCTCCGAAAGGAAGATGTTGGCACAGGCGATCAAATTAACCTATACCGGACTGATCCAGGCAAATGAACAACAGCGGCAGCCGGCTCCCATCAGCAAACTCTGTTTGGGAATGGAGTGTGGTGGATCCGACGGGTTTTCGGGTATCTCGGCCAACCCCGCCGTTGGAAATGTGGCGGACAAGCTGGTTGCCGCCGGCGGATCGGTCGTTCTTTCGGAATTTCCGGAATTATGCGGCGTGGAACAGGAACTTTCCGATCGCTGCGTCAGCCAGGACCTGGCTTCCCGATTTCTGAAATTAATGCAGGATTATAACAGCCGGGCGGAAGCGGTGGGTTCGGGTTTCGACGCGAATCCCTCGCCCGGGAACATCCGCGACGGCTTGGTAACCGATGCGATCAAGTCGGCAGGAGCAGCACGGAAAGGCGGCTCCTCTCCGGTAGTGGACGTGCTGGATTATCCCCAGTGGGTCAGCAAGCCGGGTCTCAATCTGTTATGTACACCGGGAAACGACGTGGAATCCACCACAGCGGAGGTGGCAGCAGGAGCGAACCTGGTTTTGTTTACCACCGGACTGGGAACCCCTACAGGAAATCCCATTGCCCCTGTTGTGAAGATTTCAAGCAATACGTCTCTGTTTCGTCGTATGCGGGACATCATCGATCTAGATGCGGGAACCATCATCGAAGGAAAGGAATCGTTGGACCAGGTGGCAGACCGCATACTGGAATTTGTCCTGGAGGTGGCCAGCGGCAAGCGGAAAACCAAAGCGCAGCAACTCTCCCAGGACGATTTTATTCCCTGGAAACGAGGAGTTTCGCTTTAGCAGGAAAAATAGTTTATCACTAAACCCCGAATAATGAGAGTTTTCAAAACCCGCTCCGGCAAGGTACTTTTGGAGCATGAAAACGAGTTTTACCAGCAGGAAGTGCCCGACTGGGACGCGTTCATCAACCGCAAGGGCCTGTACTCGTTGCTGTTGCAGGAACTGGCTACCTATGAGAAGATGACGGACGGATTATCACCGGATGTCCATCTCGATGCCCCGATTGGTTCGCAGGAAATATGGGCGGCCGGCGTAACCTATATGCGAAGCATGGAGGCCCGGATGGAGGAGTCCAAATCCGCGGGCGGCGGTACGTTTTATGACCGTGTGTACAATGCGGAACGTCCCGAACTGTTTTTCAAGGCGATGGCTTCGCGAACGGTGGGCCCGGGGGGTACGGTCAATATACGGCGCGATTCGACATGGGATGTTCCGGAACCGGAATTAACCTTATTTATTTCTTCTTCCGGCAGCATTGAAGGATATACGATCGGGAATGACATGAGTTCCCGGAGCATCGAGGGCGAAAATCCGCTCTATCTGCCTCAGGCAAAGGTTTACGATGCCTGCGCGGGACTGGGTCCCTGCATTTACGTTACCGACCAGCCACTTTCCCGCGAAACGGAGATCGGGCTGGAGATCCGCCGGGACCATCGGTCCGTTTTCAGCGGCCGGACCACAGTAAGCCGCATAAAGCGGGATTTTCTGGAGCTGCGCGACTTTCTTTTCCGCGAATGCACCTTTCCCGATGGCTGTTTCCTGATGACAGGCACCGGCATTATTCCTCCGGATACCTTTACGCTTGAATTGAATGATGAGATCCGCATCACCATCCCCCCGGTGGGAGAATTGGTGAATTAT
>JAJUHF010000168.1 GCA_029268045.1 Anseongella ginsenosidimutans | reverse complement strand
TATTGCCAAACGCTTGATGGACTACGGGTTCCACGCGCCTACGGTTTCCTTCCCGGTGGCCGGTACGTTAATGATCGAACCCACCGAAAGCGAATCGCTGGATGAACTGGACCGGTTTTGCGAGGCGATGATCGGTATCCGAAAGGAAATTGACGAAGTTGTCGCCCGGGGCGATGAGGTGAACCTGCTGAAGATGGCGCCGCATACGGCCTCGGTAATCGCTTCCGACCGTTGGGACCGGCCTTACTCCCGAGAGAAAGCCGCCTTTCCCCTGGAATGGGTGCGGGAACGGAAATTCTGGCCCTCGGTTTCCCGGGTTAGCGAAACCTATGGGGATCGGAACCTGATGTGTACCTGCCCGCCCATGGAGGCCTACGAAACCGCCGGCTAAGCCGGATCGATCAGAAAGGTGTCGTTTTCATGACGTACCTTGCCTGCGGCAAGCGTATCGGAATGGTAAAAAAGGCAGACCCAGCCTTCTGAAGCTGCTTTTAGACCGAATTCTTCCCGCAGTTCCATCGACTTCCGTCCGTCGAAATCGTATTTGGCAATGAATCGCCTTTGAAGCTGCTCGGGTTCCGGCAATACATCTCCGCCGAAGAAATAGGTCTGTTCCTCCGATTCCAGTCGGAATACCTGGTGGAATTCGGAATGTCCGCCGGTTAGCTCGTAATGGATGTTTCCGTCGATGCTCCCGCTGCCCTCAAGCAGAACCAGATTGCCCGAGCGCTGCATGGCTTCCAGCATGGGCTGATAGGCCGGACGGGACGGCTTAAGAAGCGCATGTTCAAAATCCTCCCGCTGCACATAATATTCCGCCTGAGGGAAGCTCGGTTCATACCGCCCGTGACGATTCTGCACCATGCCACTGGAATGGTCCACGTGCAGGTGGCTCATCAATACTTTGGAAACATCGGCGGGATCGTATCCCTGGTTCCGGATATTCTGATGCAGAATGAGTTCATCCTGTTGATTTGTAAAGCCAAGCCCCGAGTCCAGCAACAC
The DNA here is from genome assembly GCA_029268045.1 of Anseongella ginsenosidimutans. Classification (GTDB taxonomy): domain Bacteria; phylum Bacteroidota; class Bacteroidia; order Sphingobacteriales; family Sphingobacteriaceae; genus Anseongella; species Anseongella ginsenosidimutans_A. Next base: position 3,284 of record JAJUHF010000168.1, on the reverse strand, counting down.
GAGTTCTTTGCCGGTATCTATTAGAAACGGCTGGACGCTGATGAATAATGAACCCGGCCGCTCACTGCGGGAGTGGACCGCCGGGTCAAACGGGATGAACTTTTTGCTTTGGTCAACGGAGTACGTGCCTTCGTACAGTGGAAATGCTTTCAATATGTGATTGTTTCAGCGATTATTTTTTTGATTTTTTCGCGCCTGCCGACGCGTTCGCCTCCTTCTGTACAGGAGCACTTTCTGCCTTCTTAATTTTACGGGGCCTTGTCACACCGTAACTACCCGCAATAATCTTTCCTCGTTTTGTCTTTTTATCTCCTTTTCCCATACAAAATTGATTTGCCACTAATATACAAAAGCTGAAATTATATTTTTGCATCTAAAATTTCTCAAATGTCCTATAAAGCGCTTTTATTTCTCTGCCCGCTTCTGGGTGCATGCATGGCTGCCTGTACGCCGAAGCCTGCGGAACCCCCCCGGCCGGATCCCGCCCGGATTGCCGGCCACATTGCCTACCTGGCTTCCGATGAAATGAAAGGCCGGGGAACCGGCTCGAAGGAAAATCTCGAGGCCGCCCGGTACATTGCCGAACAACTGGCCTCCTACGGCCTTACGCCGAAAGGCACCGAAGGCTACTTCCAGCCCTTCGAGGCCAAGGTAACCCGGGTGACCGTTCCCGACAGCATACGGCTGGCCCGGAATGTGATCGGGTTTTTGGACAATGGCGCCGACTACACCGTGGTTATCGGGGCTCACTACGATCATCTGGGAGAGGGGCGCCAGGGAAGTTCCAAGGATCCCGCTCCCGAAGGAAAAATACATAACGGCGCCGACGACAATGCCTCCGGAGTGGCCGGTTTGCTCGAGCTGGCCCGGTACTACGCGGCAGGCAATGAAAAGGAGCCGTATAATCTGTTGTTCATTGCGTTTTCAGCCGAAGAGTTGGGGCTGCTTGGGTCGAAGCACTTTACCGCCCATCCCACCGTGCCCCTGGATTCGATCCATTTCATGGTGAACATGGATATGATCGGCCGGTATGATCCCGCGCGTGGACTAGGGATCGGAGGGTTCGGAACCAGCCCCGCGTGGCCCAGGGTATTTGAAGGGGTAACGGGGCAGGTGAAATTTTTTACAGACCCTGCCGGTGAAGGTGGCTCGGATCACGCTTCGTTCTTTTCCAAAGGGATTCCGGTGCTTTTCTTCCACACCGGCGGGCATCCCGATTACCACATGCCGGGAGACGATACGGAAAAGGTGGATGTACAGGCCGAGGCTGCGATTCTGGAGCTGGCCATTGAACTGATCGGGCGGACGATGGAATTACCCAAACTCGAATTCCAGACTCCCTGATGTTCCGGTTTAGGTTTACCAGCCGCCGCTGGCTCCCCCGCCTCCGAAACTGCCTCCGCCAAAGCCGCCAAAGCCGCCAAAGCCGCCGCCTCCGCCGAAACCTCCGCCCCGGCCGAAGCTGCCGCCCCCGCCGTGAAAATCACCCCAATAGCCCCGGTGCCGCCGTCCGAGCATGCCACCCAGCATACCTCCCCAGATAACCGGGGGAATGCCCCGGCCGGAGGATCCGATGTATTCAATCCGGCGTTTCCGCATACTGAATATCAACAGGACCATCACCACGAAAAAGGCAAGGAATAGAAAGCCGGCAATGCGCCCGCCCCGTTCCCTTTCGTCCAGCGCTTGCCGGATGTCCGCTGGAAACTCTCCTACGGCCAGTTGCATCAGTTTGTCGGTGGCCTGATTGACGCCTTCATAATACTGGCCCTGCCGGTAATGGGGCGCAATATCCTGCTCAATCAGCAGCCGGGCAATGGCATCGGTGATGACCGGTTCCAGTCCGTATCCAACCTGGATGGTGACTTTCCTGTCGTCGATGGCCGAAAGCACCAAAACTCCGTTCCGTTTGTCGGCCTGACCGATACCCCATTTTTCGGCCAATTCCGCCCCGTATTGTCCGATCTCGTAATTGCCCGTGGAGCGGATGAACAGCACGGCGATCTGGGTTGATGTGCTGTCGTCAAAAGCAACCAGTTTTTGTTCCAGACGCGCCACTTCATGGGCCTGCAGCACGCCGGCAAAATCATTGACCAGCCGTGGGGGCGAGGGTGGTTCCGGAAAATCCTGGGCCGTGACTGCCCCGAAACAGGAAATCAGGAAGATGAGAAAAATCTTTTTCATTGTTCTTTTTTGGGGAATTCACTGCCGAACACGATGTCATCCGGTAATTCATTCCGGTCGTCGGCTTGCCGGGGAAAATGCGCGGCCAGCGCCTGACCCGCTTTCTCAATGCCGGCCACCAGGCCTTCGGTTAATTCTCCCCGTTTAAAAAAAGAAATCATGGTATCCCGGGTCTCGTTCCAGAACCGGTCGCCCACAATCGCATTGATACCCGCGTCGCCAATGATGGCAAACTGCCTGTCCTCAATGGCTATGTAGATAAGCACGCCATTCCGCGCAGCGGTTTTTTGCATGTCCAACTGATCGAAATACCAGGCCGCCCGATCCAGGATTTCTTCCGTGCAGTGCTTTTCGGCACATACCCGTATTTCACCCGAGGTGTTGTTTTCGGCCTGCTGAATGGCTTTCTTTATCCGTTCCCGGTTTTCTTTTTCAAATAAGGGCATAATTTAGAATTCTACCTGCGGTGGATTTTCTGCTCCGGCATCCGCCTGAAAATAACCCTTTTCGCTAAAGCCGAACAAACCGGCGAAAAGGACGTTGGGAAATGTTTTGATCGTCGTATTATACTGACGGGTAACCTCATTGAATTTATTGCGCTCCACGCTGATCCGGTTTTCAGTACCTTCCAGCTGGGATTGAAGGGAAAGGAAATTCTGGTTTGCCTTCAGATCGGGATACCTTTCTACCACCACCATCAAGCGGCTGAGGGCGGAACTCAGTTCACCCTGCGCCTGCTGGAACTGCTGCATGGACTCCGGTGTCAGGTTGGAGGCGTCCAGGTTAACCGACGTTGCCTTCGATCGCGCCTCAATCACCTGGGTCAGGGTTTCCTGTTCAAAATTGGCATAGCCCTTCACGGTGGCTACCAGATTAGGGATCAGGTCGGCCCGGCGCTGGTACACATTCTCCACCTGTGCCCACTGGGCTTCGGTCTGCTGCTCCAGGGTAACCATATTATTGTAGGTCCCTTTGCCGCAGCTGTATAAGATGAGGCCCAGGACAACCACCACAATTAGCGCTATAATTCCTTTTTTCATGCTGGTTTATTTTAGTATTTGCATAGAAGCTAAACTACAAAAAAGCGGTCAATGTTTTTG
>JAJUHF010000167.1 GCA_029268045.1 Anseongella ginsenosidimutans | reverse complement strand
CGAAAGGGTCAGCAGTAAATTCAATTGAAATTTACAACGCTTCATATCCCGCAGCTTATTCCTTTTTTGTTCCGGGAGTTCCCCGGTCAATGGTAGGCTGCCCTTCCAGTATACCCAGGGAAACCAGAAAACGGTCCGTTTCATAAACCGTATTCTGAAAATAAGGACGGTTTCTGTAATTAAAAAACCCGTGGGGCTGCCCCTCGTACAGCACCAGGTCGCAGCGCCCCCCAACGCGTTCTATAGCCCTTTTAAATTGTTCGGCCGTTTTTACCGGAATATGTTTATCGCGGGTACCCAGAAAGAAAATGGAAGGCGGCGCTCCTTGGCGGACATTGTGTAATGGGGAAAAATCCACATAGCGCTCTCCCAGCCGGTCGTACCCATATCCCGAAGGTCCATTGTCCACCACGGGATTGAACAGTGCCAGCGCTGCGGGTACCGGACTGACCGAAAGGTCGTCGTGGGGATCGTTGAATTTTTCGACAAATGCGGTTGCAGCTGCCAGATGACCGCCGGCCGACCCGCCAGCCGCAACGATCCGGGCGGTGTCGATATGAAACACCGATGCGTTTGCCTTGATGTATCTCATTGCCGACTTCGCGTCCATCAAGGACTCAAACGGCGTGGTTCCATGTCTTGAATTCACCCGGTATTCCACCAAAAAGCAAACCATCCCCCGATCTGAAAAGTATTCGGCATGCGGTTGAAACTGCTGTGTACGGCCGCCGTTCCAACCACCTCCGAAAAAAAAGACCATGGCCGGACGGGGGTCGCCGTGGTCTGCATCCGGAGGACGGAAGACTTCCAGGGAGAGTTCCAGATTGCCGATCTGTTTATAGATAACTTTCTCAGGGACCGGCCCGATATTCAGGAGTACGGAAGCGATAAGCAGGAATTTCATCATATCATCATAGTCTGTTAGCGGTTCTTTTTCCGTTGGTTAACCCCCATGTCCTTTGCCCAGGCGCTGTAAACGTTCAGGAGTTCTTTTTTCAGCTCCGGCTCCCGGGTACTCATATCGTGAATTTCCACCGGATCGGTTTCCAGGTTGTACAGCTCCCACGTCGTGCTGTTTTGCCCCTGGACCAGTTTCCAGTTCCCTTTTCGGATTGCTTTGGACCCGTAGTGCTCCCAACAGAGGATCCGCTCCGGATCGGTGTGTTCTCCCCTGATCGCCGGAAGAAGGCTTTCCCCGCGAAGGGGTTTGATCTTTCGGCCGGCATATTCTTCGGGATAGGTCGCGCCGGTCACGTCCACGACGGTTGCCATGATATCCATCACGTGGCCAGTATGTTTTCTGATCACCCCCTTGTCGGAAATCCCTTCGGGCCAGTGAACAATCAACGGGCTTGCGATACCGCCTTCGTAGGTCCATTGCTTATATTGCCGATAGGGCGTGTTGGAGAGGAAAGCCCAGGGCTCGAGGTAAGCCAAATAGGATCCCCGTTGGCCGGGCTGTTTCGCAGGATCATGAATTTTCTGGGCACCTACATCCACGGCACAGGCGCCGTTATCGGATAGAAAGAAAATAAGGGTATTATCCAGGGCGTCATGCCGGCGCAGCGCTTCGAGCACTTCGCCGATCCCTTGGTCCATCCGGTCAACCATGGCGGCATAGGCTTCCATCCTGGCGGCCCATTCTTTCTTATCAGCATCCGGCAGATCATCCCAGGCAGGAATGCTTTCGGGCCGCCGGGGAAGTTCATACCGGCCGTCCACGAGTCCCAACTCCCGTTGACGGGCGAACCGCCGGACCCGCAGCGAATCCCAGCCTGCGTCATACATACCCCGGTATTTATCCATGTCTTCTTCAAGCGCATGCAAAGGCCAATGCGGAGCAGTATAGGCCAGGTATAGAAAAAAGGGGTTGCTCTCCGTTGTCTGATGGTGTTCATCAATAAACTTCACCGCATGCTCGGTAAAAGCATTGGTCATATAGAACCCCTCGGCGGGCGGTGTCCAGGGCGTGTCGTCCTGAACCATCTGAAGCACGCGCGGCACCTGGTCGATTTCGAAATAACTGCTGGCTCCATTGATCAGTCCAAAGTACCGGTCGAAGCCTCGCTTCCTTGGCCAAAAGTCGGGCCATTCGCCCACATGCCATTTGCCGGACAAGTAGGTACTGTATCCCGCTTCCCGAAGCACTTCGGCAATGGTAACACTTTCAAGGCTCAAATATCCTTGATAAGGCCCACTTTCAGGGATCTTATCGCCATGCCGGACCATGCCGCCGATCCCTGCCTCGTGAGGGTATAATCCGGTCAGCAGCGAAGCGCGTGTGGGGCAGCAACGGGCTCCATTATAGATGTTCCGGATCCGCAGTCCGTCCGCCGCCAGGCGATCCAGATTAGGCGTTTCAATTTCACCTCCGTAGCAACCGATATCCGAATACCCCATGTCATCGGCCAGAATCACAAGAATATTGGGACGGGAATCGGTTTTGTCTTCCTTTTCCATAGAACACCCGCCTGCCAGAATGGCTACCGCAGGAATGAGCAGGAATACGGTGTTGAGTTTCAATTGCATGACAGCTTATTCGTTTAGTGAATTAATGTACTCCGCAATTTTTTTTAGATCGGCTTCCGGGACATGGCTCATCGGCGGCATTTCGGTCGCGTAGTCGGGCCAGTTCTGCGGTTGGGGACTACGGATCAGTTCCACGATTTTCTCCGTGCTGTACCCGCGCCGGGCAATGTCTTTGTATGCGGGTCCGACCTGTCGTTTATCGGGATTATGACATGCCACACAGGTATGTTTGGCCAGCAGCCCCTGCACTTCGGAAAAAGAAACAGCCGGAGCAGATGGGTTATTTTTATCCGCGGTCTGGCCAGCCACGCCTGCGGCCGAAGCAGTTCCTTCCGCCGATGTCGGTCCGGAATCTGCCGGAACGGCGTCCGCAACGGGGTCGTTCAATGTGGACAAATTCCTCGTAATAAGCTCCCCCGGGGAGAGTTTGGGACCTGCAGGAACGGCATGCAACGTATAGAAAGCCGCCGGATGAAGCAGCTTATGACCCTGTTCCCGGTCCCGCACCCCATGCGGAATGATCGTATAAACATAATGGGGACGAAGTTTATCAAGCACAATCCGGACACGCAGGCCGTCTTCCGAAAGCTTGACGCCCAGAACCTGGCTACTTTCCTGATCCACTGGAGGACTGCCATACACGGGGTGGTATTTATACGTAAAACTCATGACCTCATAGGAAGCCAGGTCTCCGGCCGTCTCCGGATCGATGGGCCGGGTAAATTCGATCTCAAACCCATCGGGCATAGCCCGGACCGCCTTCATCTCAAAAGGTGTTTCACCTGTCCACACCAGCCTTTCGAGTCCTTCGCTGGCATTTCCCGCCGAACCCCAGCCCCGGTTGGTCTCCCCCACAAATAGAGAACCGTCGGGAGCCCAGGCCAGACGCAACACGCCCGACTGAAAGCCGCTTCGGAAGGCGAACGCCGCACCCTGATATTCGTTGTTCACTTTTTCAAGAAAAACGCGGGAGATCATGCTCATCCCCTGGTCACCCACCAGAATCTGGCCTTCGAACGGTCCGAAATACCCTTCCGGTATTTTAACCGGCTCGGAATTGGAAATCCCCAGTATTCCATGGGGCAGCCACACCGCGGGTAGGCGCATGGAGGGGAAAAACTTCCGGACAGCATGTGCAGTCAGGTAATTTTCCTCGTCGGGAATATTTTCCGGTTTGATGTACTTGCCATTGGGCTTTTTTTCTTCCCGAATATCGATCCTTGAAACAAATTCTTGATAGGTAAGCTTAACCGGTGATTCAGGTAGATGGGCCCATTTTAACCCGGCCGGGTTGCCGGTAAAATCGCCTTTACGTAAATGCCATAATCCTCCCGACCCGATCCAGTCGCCTTGATTTTCGGTATAGAATAGTTCCCCGTCGATAAATCCAAGGCCGGCGGGGGAACGCATACCGGTTGCCCAGGGCTCCATATTGCCATCGGGCGAAATCCGCAGGGTCCATCCTCTCCACGGAACCCGGCTGTCGCCGCGCCACCATTGCTCCTTCCAGAAACCCACATTGGTTGTCACAAAGAAAGAGCCGTCCCCTGCAATCGCCGGCCCGTAGCTGTATTCGTGATAGTTGCCCGACAATGGCCACGCGTACACGGTTTCATATACGTCAGCACGACCATCCAGGTCGGTGTCAACCAGACGGGTCAACTCACCGCGCTGTACGCAGTACAACGCGCCATCCTTCCATGCCAGACCAAGCACCTCGTGCAGGCCAGAGGCGAATTTGCGGAAAAAAGGCGATCGGCCCGT
>JAJUHF010000166.1 GCA_029268045.1 Anseongella ginsenosidimutans | reverse complement strand
GCAAAGCAGGAGGTCTTCCATCCGGAAGCGTTTGGACAGGCGCGATACCAGGCCGGACAGCAGTCCGAAGGTAAGAACCGGAATGGTGGTGAGCAAACCGGCCTGGACGGTGGATAATCCAAGGCTTTGGGTGATTTCGGACAAAACAGGGCCGACCGAGGTAATTGGCGCCCGTAAATTGACCGCGATCAGGATAAACCCGACCACTGTCAGACCGGTCTGCAGCGTGGTTTTCTTTAACATGTGTATTCTTCCGGGGATAGTCAAAAAGATGAACGCAGGCAGAACGCCTTTGTTTTTCCCAATTACGTCCCTTCAGGATTGGGAAGGTTATTTTTCTTATTTTAGCGGAAAGTGTGGATCATTCATGAGAACAATAGGGATTTTTACAGCGGGAATCTTAGCCGGCGGCCTGATCATAGCCGCCATTGCATTTAATAACGGACCCGTATTTTCGGAATCCGGGACCAGTCGGGCCGCAGGGGTATTCGGGATCGCAACCGGACCGGAGGATCGGGTAGCGGACGGCGCATCGGCTGCGGCTGCGGCTTCGGCTTCGGCAAGACCAACCGATTGGGAGTACCGCTGGCTTCCACCCAAGCTACCGGAGGAAATCGATTTTGCCGGCGAGAAAACACCCTTGGATCGTTGGGAAGTCAGGGAACGGCTCGACCGGGAACTGCTGGTGAACAGCTATTTGCATGGAAGCACGCTGTACATTCTCAAACTGGCGAACCGGATCTTTCCCGTGCTGGAAGAAAGGCTGAAAGCCAACGGCATCCCCGAAGACTTTAAATACCTCTGCGTAGCGGAAAGTGCGCTTCAGAACCTGCGTTCACCCGCTGGAGCGCTTGGTTACTGGCAATTTCTGAATACGACCGGAAAAGAATACGGATTGGAAATTACCAATCAGGTGGACGAACGCTATCATCTGGAGAAAGCTACCGACGCCGCGTGCCGTTACCTGAAAAGTGCCTACAACCGGTTTGGCTCGTGGACCGCTGCCGCTGCGTCCTATAACTGCGGCCTGGGGGGCTATTCCAGGTTCAGCAGTCATCAGGGAAGCCGCGACTACTACGACCTGCTTTTGCCGGAAGAAACCAACCGGTATATTTTCCGCATCCTGGCACTGAAATACATTCTGGAAAATCCCCAAAGAAGTGGGTTCATCACTACCGAAGAAGATGTTTACCAGCCGATCCCAACCCGGAAGGTGGAAGTTACTTCAAGCATCGAAAGCCTGGTGGATTTTGCCAGAAGCCAGGGGACTACGTATAAAATCCTGAAGACCCTGAATCCCTGGTTACGGGCGCATAGTTTGACCGTCCGTCCGGGTCACAGTTATACGATCTTGATACCGCAATAAGCCCGGCTAACGTAGTCCGCTGACCTTGATAAAGAAGCGGTTCTCGGCTACCCGGATGTCTTCGGCTTCCGCCTGCAGAACTTTCCACTGCGTGGTGGGGAATATCCGGCGTTCCTTTTCCTGGATAAATAGATCAACAGGCATCGCGAAGTCTTCGATATCGGCCTTCCACCGATAACGCAACGTATCCTGTTCCATCGAAAATTCCAGTTCCGGGACCCGGGGGTGATGAAGGTACTGACCGAAAACGGGCTCCAGATCCTGACCGGTAGCCTTCGTGAAAAAAGCGATCACATCATTGGCTGTCACGATCCGGTGTCTGAAGGTGCGGGTATATTCCCTTAGGATGGACCACCACTTTTCGTCGTCGTTTACAATATGCCGGATGGTATTGATCAGCAAGGCGCCTTTGTAATACATATCGGTTGAGCCTTCCCGGTTTACGCCGTATGGGCCGGTTACCGGACGATCATTCAACACGTTTTTCTTTAGCCCATTGATGTATTCCATCGCTTCATCATAGCCCCATCGACATTCATGGTAAACCGATTCGGCATAACATGTGAATCCTTCGTGAATCCACATATCGGCAATATCCGCTGAAGTAATGCTGTTCCCGAACCATTCATGCGCACTTTCGTGAATAATGATAAAATCCCACTTCAGCCCTACCCCCGTACCGGAGAGATCCCGGCCGAGATACCCTTTTTTGTACTCGTTCCCGTAGGCCACCGCGCTCTGATGTTCCATCCCCAGGTAAGGCGTTTCCACCAGTTTGAATCCATCTTCCCAAAAAGGATACGGACCAAAATATTCTTCAAAGCAGGCCAGCATCAGCGGCACTTCCCTGAATTGCTTCCGGGCCTTGTCCAGATTCTCCGGCAGGACAAAATAATTCAAGGTGTGCCCCCTGTAATTTTCGCTGAAATGTGAATAATCCCCGATGTTGAGGCTTACATTGTAATTATTGATCGGATTCCCCACAAACCAATCCCAGCGGGTATATCCATTACCCAGGCTAACCTTGCCCCTGCTTTGTCCATTGGAAACATTCATCAATCCATCGGGGACGGCTACGCTGATGAGCATGCTATCGGGTTCCTCCGACTGATGATCCTTGTTGGGCCACCAAAGACTGGCGCCTGTCCCCTGGCAGGCAACGGCGACCCAGGGTTTACCGCTTTGGGATTGGGTCCAGACAAACCCGCCGTCCCAGGGAGGTCTTTTAGCCACCACGGGGGAGCCGGAATAATGAAAACGGATGCTGTCCGACGTGCCCTTTTTAACCGGCGCAGGAAAATCGATAAATACGGCGTGATGTTCCCTTTCCCAAGTGAGTTGCCGGTTTTTCCATACAATACTGTCCACCTTCATATTATCGAACAGATCCACCTGGATGCGGTCAAAATCCGTCGTTGCTTCGAAGGAAATAGTATTGTATCCTGAAATCGTCTGCGTCTCCGGGTTCACTTGAATATTCAAATGATAGTACACGACATCATAAGCCGTTCGTTCCGGCCTGAGCGACCCGCGGAGGGTATCGGCGCGCGTAATCGGGTCCTGTCCTCCGGAAAGCACCTGCGCACAGGCAGGAAAAAGAAAAAATCCGGAAATCAAAATCAATAAGCCGCCTGTTCTTAAACTATCCATTCGATTGTTTGGCATTAAATTAGTACCCTTATGGAGGGTGCACTGAAATGAATCATCACAAAAATACGTTAACTTAGTAGAAATTTTCGCAAATGACAAGGTACTTGAAGACGTTATTGGGAACCACTTTGCTGGTGTGTGTGCAACTTACCTCCTGTTCACAGGGCGCTATCCTTGCCTCGGGTCCTATCCAACCTTTACCACAACATGCTTTTATTGCCCGGACCATATCCAATGCTTCGGCCGTATATCATTATGAAAAACCGAAGATCGACGATGAGTTATCGGCCGTTACTTTTGACATTTTTCTCGAAGAACTGGATAATAACCGCAGTTTTTTCCTGAAGGAAGACATTGACCGGTTTGAAGCCTACCGGTATGAACTGGACGATGCGATGAAAACCGGCGAATTGGAAATTCCCTATGAGATCTTCAATACCTTTACCGAACGCTTCAATGAGACCGTCGATTTTGTCCTTGCGCATCTGGCCGACAGCATCAGCTACAACAGCGACGATGTGTTTGTTCTGGACCGGAAGGGAAAGCCCTGGTTTGAGACCCGGGAAGAACGTGAACAATACTGGCGGGACCGGATCCGGTACGACCTGATTAATCTCCGCCTTTCCAACAGCGATATTGAAAAGAATGTGGAAACCCTCACCAAGCGCTACTCCAATATGCAGTCGCAGTGGGGTAAAATGAACAGCGAAGACGTATTTCAACTATTTGTGAACGCGTTTTCCTCCGCCATTGATCCGCACACGCAGTATTTTTCACCCAAAGATGCGGAAGACTTCCGGATCAATATGTCCAAGAACCTGGAGGGGATTGGCGCCACGCTGCAGACAGACGGCGATTACACGGTGGTACGGCAGGTGGTTAAGGGTAGCCCAGCAGATAAAAGCAAGGAAGTACATCCCGGCGACCGGATTGTGGGCGTAGGCCAGGGCGATGAAGGGGAATTCGAAGACGTGGTTGGCTGGCGGATTGACGAAGTGGTGGCACTGATCAGGGGGCCCAAAGGGACCACAGTCCGTCTGAAGATCGTGCCGGCCGCCGCTGATCTGAGTACGCCGCCGCGCATTGTTTCCATTGTACGCGATAAGATCAACCTGGAGGATCAACGGGCCAAAAGCGAAATTAAGGAAGTCAAACACAATGGGAATACGTTTCGCATCGGCGTGGTGAGCGTACTTGACTTTTATATTGATTTTGACGCGCTCCGTGCAGGAGACCCCGACTACAACAGCGCCACGCGGGATGTCAGAAAAGCAATTGAGGAGTTCAAAGCACAGGGCGG
>JAJUHF010000165.1 GCA_029268045.1 Anseongella ginsenosidimutans | reverse complement strand
GTCGCTTCTTAACAGCGTATTGTAAAAACCGGCAGCCTGGGTCATATTCCGGGGCACCAGAATGTGAATCCCACGGAGGGAGTTGATGATCATGCCCATCGGCGAGCCCGAATGCCAGATGCCTTCCAGCCGGTGCCCCCGAGTACGGATAATCAGGGGCGCCTTCTGTCCAGCCTTGGTCCGGTAAGATAGGGAAGCCAGATCATCGCTCAGGGTCTGCAATCCAAATAGCAGGTAATCCAGGTACTGGATTTCGGCAATGGGCCGCAAGCCACGCAAGGCCATTCCGATCCCCTGCCCAATGATGGTGGTCTCCCGGATACCGGTATCAAAGATCCTCAATTCTCCATACTTGCGCTGCAAGCCGGCAAAGCCCTGGTTCACATCTCCGATCAGGCCTACATCTTCGCCAAAGGCAACTAATTTGGGATTTTTTGAGAAATTAACGTCAAAACAGGCATTTAAAACCTCCCGTCCGTCCACCAGGGGCGCGTCGTCGGCGTATTCGGGCTGAACCACCGGTACATTCAGGGCGGATTCGGGACTGTCTGTAAACAGGTAGGAGTTCCAACGGTCCCGGATCACCTCCCGTTGCTCCCGATACCAGGCAAGCACCTGGTTCCGGGCCGGGCCGGATTTGCCGGCAGTCACCGCGAGCGCGCGCCGCACCGCATGGACAATGTCCCGGTAAAGCGGATCCACGACCGCTGTCAATTCACGGGCAATCCGCGCGACAGCCGGGCTCTCTGAGCCCATTTCCCCGAGCAGGGTCGCTACCCTTCCCAATTCCTCCTTTACGGGCGTAATGTATTCGTTCCAGGCTTCCTTTTGCGCATTTTTCGCGGTCGTTTTGGCTTCCTTTTCTATCGCTTCCAGCTCTTCGGCCGTCGCAATGGCCGATCGGAGCATCCATTGGCGCATTTTCAGAATGGGATCGTATTCCTTTTCCCACTCCAACCGTTCTTTGGGCTTATAGCGTTCGTGCGAGCCGGAACTGGAGTGTCCCTGAGGCTGGGTCATGTCCTCCACGTGAATAAGCACCGGCACGTGTTCTTCCCTGCAGATCCGGACTGCCGCCTCATACACTTCACACAAAGCCGGGTAATCCCAGCCCTTGACCCGGAATATTTCAAAACCGGCGCCGTTTTCGTCCCGGCGGAACCCTTCGAGCGCAGCGGAAATACTCGCTTTGGTCGTATGGTATTCATTCGGCACGGAAATCCCGTAGCCGTCATCCCAGACCGACAGCAGCATGGGTACCTGTAAAACGCCCGCCGCGTTGATTGTTTCAAAAGAGTGCCCTTCGGAAGTACTTGCATTCCCGATGGTGCCAAAGGCTACCTCATTTCCATTGATGGAAAAGTCGCGGAATTCATGCAGATCCGGATTCTCCCTATACAGCTTGGAAGCAAAAGCCAGGCCCAGCAGGCGCGGCATCTGTCCGGCGGTACAGGAAATGTCAGACGCCGAATTTTTCATTTCCGAAAGCACTTTCCAGCTCCCGTCTTCATTCAGGGAACGGCTCGCAAAATGAGAATTCATAAGCCGCCCGGCAGACGAAGGATCGTGTTCCAGATCGGTGTCTGCGTATAATTGAGCAAAATACTGTTTCAGCGTCACCATGCCGGCGGCCAGCATAAATGTCTGATCCCGGTAATACCCCGACCGAAAATCCCCCTTCCGGAACACTTTGGCCATCGCAATCTGTGCTAGTTCCTTGCCGTCGCCGGTAATCCCGAACTTGGCCTTCCCCGTGAGCACCTCCCTGCGTGCCAGGATACTCGCTTGCCGGCTTTCGCAGGCCACCCGGTAATCGTTCAACACAACTTTTCTGAACTCATCGAAGGAAAGCTCCCGATCTTCCAGCAATGACTCCACAGAATTGTTCTCCGCACTCATTAGCAATATTTTTTACATGTTATTGATTGATTGAATTGGCCAAATTTAAAAAAACTTAAATTTATCGTACCTTAGCGTTGAAAACAGGCGTAAGGTACACAAAAAAAACGCAGTATCATGGTACAGTTTTTGTCCCTTAAGGTCTGAGAAAGTATAAATTGAAACGAAATGAAAAAACTAGTTTTACTTGCCTCTGTTCTGTTTTTCACGGTTTTCACCGCCTCAGCACAGAAAGATGCGGATGCGAATAAACCGGAATTTAAGTTCGATAAGGAGGTGCACGACTTTGGTTCACTGACCGAAGGAGAAGTTGCAACACACGAATTTAAATTCAAGAATGTGGGAAAGGAACCGTTAATTATTACCAACGTCATCCCCAGTTGCGGTTGCACTACTCCAAAGTGGTCGAAGGAACCCATCGCGCCTGGCAAATCCGGCACCATTACGGTGGCCTATGACACCAAGGGTCGTCCCACTCCTTTTTCAAAGAACGTGACTATTCATTCCAACGCGAAAACCCCTACGAAAGTACTTTACATCAAAGGGGATGTTAAAGCGAAGCCGCAAAGCTGAGGAAATTAAGATATCAGGTGAAAATCCCCTGGTGTATATCATCAGGGGATTTTTTTTTGCGTTATATTTGCGCCCATGCCAACAATTGCCAGGAAAGGCAGGCTGATGCCTGCTTCCCCTATACGAAAACTTACACCTTATGCCGACAAAGCCAAGGCCGACGGCAAAATAGTTTACCACCTGAATATCGGACAACCCGATATCCATACTCCCGAAGGTATGCTGGCGGCGATCAAAAAGGCCGACTTCAAAGTGTGGGCCTATACTCCTTCGGAAGGTGTGCTGAGCTACCGTACCAAACTTGCGGCTTATTACCGCAAATACGGCATGCCCGTGGATCCCGAGGACATTATTGTTACCTGCGGAGGGTCGGAAGCGATTCTGTTTGCGCTGGAAGCCTGTATACAGCCGGGCGAGGAGCTGATCATACCCGAACCTTTTTACGCCAATTACTTTAGTTTTTCGCATGTTGCGGGCGTCAAGGTCAAACCGGTCGTATCCCGGATCGAAAATGGGTTTGCCCTGCCTCCGGTTGCAGACTTTGAAAAACTCATCGGCCCGGAAACCCGCGGAATTTTCATTTGCAATCCGAATAACCCGACCGGCTATTTTTATTCCCGCGAAGAGTTCGAACAATTGAGGGAACTTGCCTTAAAACACGACCTGTTTATCTTCTGCGATGAAGCCTACCGGGAATTCTGTTACGATGGTCATCAATTTCTGTCTCCATTGCAACTGGAAGGACTGGAAGAACATGTCATTGTCATTGATACGGTCTCCAAACGTTACAGTGCATGCGGGGCCCGCCTGGGCGCCCTGGTCACCAAAAACAAATCCGTGCTGGAAACCGTACTTAAATTCGCCCAGGCCCGGCTGAGTCCGCCGGCAATCGCCCAACTGGCCGCTGAAGCCGCGCTGGATACTCCCCAAAGTTATTTCGACGAAGTGCTTGGCGAATACACCGCCCGGCGGAACCTCATGGTAAGCGCATTGCAGCAAATGGAAGGCGTTCAATGTACATTGCCCGGCGGCGCATTCTACGTGGTGGTACAACTTCCGGTGGATAATGCAGAAAAGTTTTGCCAGTGGATCCTGGAGAAATTTTCCTGGGAAAACCAGACGGTCATGATGGCACCCGCCAGCGGTTTTTATTCGACACCCGGCTCCGGCATAGACCAGGTTCGCCTGGCATATGTCCTCAATCAGGCCGATCTGGCTAAAGCCATGACCTGTCTCGAAAAAGCGCTTCTGGCTTATCCCGGGAGAACGGTCCGAAAAGGGAAAATCTAACTCCCTAAAACACTCGTGGAGCGGAGTTGTTAACATAATGGATACGGATGCAAATTCGTATCTTTGCAACTTTCGACCTCATTCATGGGGCCGACCGGAATTGACAGGATGGAAGATTGGTGTGTAAGCATGTCGGGCGTTGTGGAGAGTGCCCGTAAAAGAAAATCCTCAAACCATAAACGGCGAAAATAACTACGCTCTTGCCGCTTAATTTCGTTTAGAACGAAGTTAACTTTTTCCCGCTAAGAGTGGGAAGCAAGATGTCTCCCGGAAGCGATGTCTGGCCGCGTCCGATCAGGAGGCACGATAAAGCCGGAATAAGGTTTGGACCGTCCCGCTCCAAACCCGACAACCCAAGGGACTAAGCGCCAGGTAGGCTGTTTGTGGCCGGCCTGACGCCGACAAGCAATCACAGACTAAACATGTAGAAAGCACAACCTGTCCCATATCTGGACGAGGGTTCGACTCCCTCCGGCTCCACTTGCTGATCAAAGCCACCACATTCCATCAAAAAAAGTCCCGGCGAAGACCGGGATTTTTGCGTTTGGAGCATCTGCCGTGCTTGCACGGAAAGATGCGGAAAAAGCAAAAACGCACGCGCCGC
>JAJUHF010000164.1 GCA_029268045.1 Anseongella ginsenosidimutans | reverse complement strand
GTTCCTGAGCGTTCCCGACTTCCGGGGCATGACCGAACAGGAGGCAAGAAATGCGGCGGGGACGGATTTTGATCTGGAGATCGGTTACACCTACATCAATGATCAGCCCAGGGGAATCGTGCTGGATCAATTCCCCAATCCCAACGACCGGGTCAAACCGGGACGTTCCATTTACCTGAATGTGGTTTCGACCGAAGAACCCATCGTAAAACTCCCCAACCTGTTGCAGGTTTCCAAACGGGAAGCCGAAGCCGTGCTGCAAAGTTACGGAATCAAGGTAAAGGAGCTGGTGTACCGGCGGGACGAGGCCCGCGACATGGTCCTGGAGATCCAGTACGAAGGGAAAAAGATCGAACCCGGCACGGAATTGCCCAAGGACGCGGAAGTAACCCTTTTCCTGGGGGACGGATTTGGCAGCGAAATTGTAGTGGTTCCCGATTGCACCGGTCTTGAGCTGGAAGAAGCGGAACTGGTGATCAAGGCCTTCACGCTCCTGGTAGGAAACGTATATTATGACGAGGACGTGAAAAACAAAAACAAAGCAGTCGTGTACCGCCTGGAACCTGCAGCCGGTGATTCGGTGGAATTCGGCACCCGGATCGACATCTTCATGCAGCGGGACTAGACGCTCCCTGCGGGACCAGGTGCTCATGAACGAAGGCAATACATGAAAAAGAAAACCATTCTTTTTATCCTCTTCGCGTTGGCAGTCGTAGTCCTTGGCGTGGCCGGTTGGCTTTACCTGCGGATATACAGTCCCAATGTGCAGCTGAAAAACTCCGAACAGCCATTTTATCTTCATATTCCTACCGGAGCGGACTTCCGGCAGGTGAAAGACAGCCTGGAAAAGCACGGCGTGCTGAAAAACACGCGCAGTTTCGAATGGGTTGCCGGTCTGATGGAATATCCACAGCTGGTCAAAGCGGGACGCTACCGGCTTCAGGACGGCATGCACAACCGGGCGCTGGTCAGCAAACTTCGCTCGGGCAATCAGGATGCGGTAAACCTCACCTTCAACAACATTCGAAAAAAGGAGCATTTCGCGGCGTTCCTCGGGCGCGAGCTGGAGCCGGATTCGCTTGATTTCATTGAATTAATGAATGATTCGGCCTTTGTGGGGGAACTCGGATTCAGCACCGAAACCATTTACACGATGTTTATTCCCAATACCTATCAGGTGTTCTGGAATTCGAGCCCGAAGGATTTCTTCCAGCGCATGCACCGGGATTACGAAAAATTCTGGACCGCTTCCCGGCGCGCCAAAGCGGATTCCATAGGCCTTACTCCGCAGGAAGTGAGCATCCTTGCCTCCATTGTGGACCAGGAAACAAGCAAAAAGGACGAAATGCCTACCATTGCGGGCGTGTACATGAACCGGCTCAAATCGGGACGCCGGCTGGAGGCTGACCCGACGGTGATCTTTGCCCTGGATGATTTCAGCATCCGAAGGGTATTGTACAAACATTTGCAGACCCCTTCGCCTTACAATACGTATGTGGTAACCGGCCTCCCCCCCGGCCCCATCACCATGCCGTCGGAAGCGGCCATACGGGCCGTACTTGATTACGAGGACCACAATTACATCTACTTCTGCGCGAAAGCGGATTTTTCCGGGTACCATGCCTTTGCCGAAACGCACAGCCAGCATCTTCAAAACGCCCGGGCTTTCCAACGGGCGCTCAACGAACGGAATATTCTCAGATAAATGTACAGTCACGAATCACATATCCGGGTCAGGTATAGTGAAACCGATCAAATGGGTTATACCTACTATGGAAACTACGCGGCATTTTACGAAGTGGGCCGCGTGGAGATGCTCCGGAGCCTGGGTTTGACCTACCGTAGTTTTGAAGAAAGCGGGATCATGATGCCGGTACTGGAACTGCGGTCGAAATTCATCAAGCCCGCCCGGTACGACGATTTGATCACCGTGCGCACCATTCTGCCCGAGCTGCCCACGGCGCGGATCCATTTTGATTACGAGCTTTTCAACGAAGAGGGAACCTTGATCAATATCGGGCATACCAAACTGGTATTCATTGACATGGAGTCCAACCGGCCCTGCAAACCACCCCGGAAATTCATGGAATTACTGCGGCCGTATTTCGAAAAATAGAAAGCAAAGCATCAGCCATGGAATGGATCATTAAATTCTTAAGCCGCTACCGGTTCTACCACGCGTTCCTGGAATGGACTTCCAAAATAATCCTGCCCGGCTTTAACGGATTGCCGCTTTACACGGTTGCGATCTTCTTTTATACCGAACTCCGCAAAGAGGCGCTGTTCACCAAAGCCTCCTCGCTTGCTTTCAATTTCCTGCTTGCAATTTTCCCCTTCATTATTTTTCTGTTCACTTTGATCCCGCACGTGCCCATCCCGGATTTCCAGACCAAGCTCTTCCTGCTGCTGCAAGAGGTGCTGCCCACCCACGCGTTTCTGGCGGTGGAAAGCACTATTGGGGATATCGTGAGCGACAAGAAGCTGGAACTGCTGTCCCTCGGATTCCTTTCTTCCATGTATTTCTCCACCAACGGGATCAGCACGCTGATGAAAGCATTCAACAAGTCGTCGCTCTCGCCGGAAACGCGCTCGTTTTTCAAAAAGCAATGGACCGCCATCTGGCTTACGTTTACGATGGTGGTGCTGCTGGTCATCAGCGTGGCCAGTATCATTACCAGCGAGGTCCTGATCGGCTGGCTGCGCCGGGAAGAAATTTTCGTCGGGGGCTGGGTGGGCTTCAGCCTTCAGTCGGCCCGCTGGCTGATCATTGCCGGTTTGTACCTGCTGGCCGTGTCGCTGCTTTACTATTACGGCCCCTCCCGTCAGGGGGTGTGGAAGTTTTTCACCCCCGGCAGCATTTTCGCCACCATCCTGGCGATCATCGCCTCCATCCTCTTTACCTTCTTTATCAGTAATTTCGGGGCCTACAATAAAATTTACGGTTCCATCGGCGCGCTGATCATCATCATGCTCTGGCTTTATTTCAATTCCATTATCTTGTTGCTAGGCTTCGAGCTGAATGCCAGCATTGAACTCTCTAAGCGAAGCATTAAAACCGAACCCACCAAACACATGTACCCCGGGCGGCAGGATCTGGGCTGAGGGGTTCGGGCGGCTACCGGAATCAGTCATTTTTTCCAAACGATAATTTTTCAAAAAAAACTTGCGCAAGTTTTTGCTTGCACTTATATTTGCAAGCGAACACTTGCATATAATGGAAACCAGAAGAGATGTATTTAAAGCAATCGCCGACCCTACACGCCGGGCAATTATTGATCTGGTAGCCAGGGAGCCGCTCCATGTGAATGCCATTGCCGAGCAGTTTGAGTTGAGCCGGCAGGCGGTTTCACTGCACCTGAAGGTATTGGTGGAATGCGGGTTGCTGGATATGAAGCAACAGGGACGCGAACGGATCTGCGAGGCGAAACTGGAAAAGCTGAACGACGTAAACGAATGGGTGTCCCGGTACCGGTCGTTCTGGGAAAACAAACTGGATGCCTTGGACGAATTTCTTAAAGACACTAAACACACAACATAATGGACCGAAAAATTGTAGCAATCGAACGCACCTACGAAGCTTCCGTGGAAAAGGTATGGGAAGCGCTGACCAACAAGGATCTGATGAAGCAATGGTACTTTGAAGTGTCTGATTTCAGACCGGAAGCCGGCTTTGAATTTCAGTTTTTCCGTCGAAAGCGAGGGAAAGACCTACGTGCACCGCTGCCGGGTGGTGGAAGCGGACCCGAAAACGAAAATTTCCTATACCTGGAGTTACGACGGGTACGCCGGGCAATCCCTGGTAACCTTCGAGTTGTTTCGCGAGGCCGAAAACAAAACCCGCCTGAAGCTCACCCATTCGGGGCTGGACAGCTTCCCGCAGGACACCCCCGAGCTTTCCAGGGAAAGTTTCAACGAGGGATGGGAAAGCATCCTGGGACAATCGCTCCGCAATTTTGTGGAAACCGACGGCCTTACCCAGTAAACCCACGCTGCTAAAATGATTACGAATCCAATTGTAGAAGCACAAATGCTGATCCGGAAACCCGTTTCAGCGGTCTTTCAGGCGTTTATTGACCCAGCAATCACCACTAAATTCTGGTTTACAAAATCCAGCGGTCCGCTGGAAACGGGTAAAACAGTTACCTGGGAATGGGAAATGTACGGCGCCTCAACGGATGTGCTCACCAAGCAAATCATTCCCAATCAACTGATCTCCACCGAATGGGACGACCCTCCTACTGCCGTCGACTACGAATTCAAGGCGCTGTCAGACGACACCACCTACGTGGTGATCAGGAACTACGGCTTCAGGGAAACCGGCGAAGAGCTAATTCAGGCAATTAAAGACAACACCGGTGGATTTACGACCGTCCTTGACGGACTAAAGGCCTACCTGGAACATAACCTTCAGCTTAATCTGATTGCCGACAAGTTCCCGAAAATGTAGTTCCCGAAAGTTCAT
>JAJUHF010000163.1 GCA_029268045.1 Anseongella ginsenosidimutans | reverse complement strand
GAAAATGGCTGGCAGGACGAGGTTTGGGAAGGCCGCCGCTTGCCTAGCGCAGCGGGAAATGATGGGTTGCCACGCGGATATTCCGTCGAATTCTTGTATCTTGCCTGCCTTGTAAATCCAAACCGACACCATGTTGAGATCACTAAAATCATCCCCTGTTTGCTGCCTCTTTCTGGCCTTGTTTATTTCCTCCTGCGGCACCGGCGCAAGCTCCCCGAATGAGGAGCCGGAATGGATCCAGTTATTCAACGGAAAAGACTTAAATGACTGGACCGTAAAAATCCGGGGATATGAATTGAATGAAAATTTCGGGAACACCTTCCGGGTGGAAGACGGCGTAATGAAAGTCGGCTACGAGGCCTACGAAAATTTCAATCAGCAGTACGGCCACATTTATTATAAGGAACCATTTTCGGCCTACCTCCTATCGGTGGAATACCGGTTCACCGGTGAACAGGCACCGGGCGGCGAAGGCTGGGCCTTCCGGAACAGCGGGGCCATGCTCCACTGCCAGGATCCCGTCACCATCGGGAAAGACCAGGACTTCCCCATTTCGATCGAAGCGCAATTTCTGGGCGGCGACGGAACCAACGAGCGCAGCACGGCCAATCTTTGCACTCCCGGAACCAACGTGGTCATGGATGGCGAGCTATTCACCCCCCACTGCGTCAACTCCCGCTCCCAGACTTATCACGGAGATCAATGGGTCCGGGTCGATCTCCTGGTCCTGGCCGATTCGGTGATCAAACACGTGGTGGAGGGTGACACGGTGCTGGAATACACCCACCCGCAGATTGGGGGAGGCAACGTTACCGATTACGATCCGGCGGTAAAACAGGACGGCAAAGCGCTGACCGGAGGTTACATTGCCCTGCAAAGCGAAAGCCATCCAGTGGAGTTCCGCAAGGTGGCCCTGGTTAACCTGGAGCCCTATATGAGCCAGCCGGCCAAGCTGCGGGAAGTACTGAATAAATTGAAAGCACAAGCCCAAGTGGAATAAAGACATGCGGGAAGCCGGCAACAAAATCCGTTTCGGGTTGTTGTTTTCCTGACACGACTAATCGCAAATAAAGACTACATGGAAAAATTCAAATCGCTTAAAGACCGGATCGACTATAGTCTCCTTGAAGAACGGAAAATATTCCTTTGGGGCGTAGTAAACGACGAATCAGCCAAACACGTCATCGAACGCCTGATCTACCTCGACAGCATCGGACCGGGAAAAGAGATCAGCCTGATCATTAATAGTCCGGGCGGGTATGTCACCTCGGGATTCGCCGTACACGATACCATGAAAAGTATCAAAAGCCCCGTTTCCACCGTATGCATGGGCCTGGCCGCATCCATGGGTTCCATTTTGCTTTCAGCCGGAGAAAAGGGAAAGCGCTTTATTTACCCGTACGCGAAAGTAATGATCCACCAGCCAAGCGGCGGGGCGCAGGGTCCGTCTTCGGACATCGAAATCCAGGCCCGCGAAATCCTGAAAACCAAGGAACTTGGAGCAAAGATCCTTGCCGAGAACTGCGGGCAGCCGGTAGAGAAAATCATGAAGGATTTCAACCGGGATTACTGGATGGATGCTGACGAATCGGTAGCCTACGGCGTAGTGGACGAAATATTGAAATAAGCGGCAAAGCTTGATAAGAAACAATAAAGCAATGGCTAAGAAATCAGAACAGAAACACAAACCCATCGTTAACCAAAACTCGCTTTCATTTTTTGAGAAATACATTAACAACGCCTCCCCTGTCAGCTACGAAAGCAGCGGACAGAAGCTGTGGCTGGAGTACCTGAAGCCCTACGTGGATGAGCATTACGTAGATAATTACGGCACGGCGGTGGGCATCATCAATCCCGATGCGGAGTACAAAGTGGTTATTGAGGCCCATGCCGACGAGATATCCTGGTATGTGAATTACATTACCAACGAAGGAATCATCTACGTTTGCAGGAATGGCGGATCGGATCATCAGATCGCGCCTTCCAAACGGGTGTACGTTCATACCGAAAAAGGGGTAGTGCCCGGCGTGTTCGGGTGGCCTGCCATCCATACCCGCAGCCGGGAGAACGGTAAGGAAGAAGCGCCTTCGCTTAAAAACATCTTTGTGGATGTGGGATGCACCAGCAAAGAAGAAGTTGAAGAACTGGGCATCCACGTGGGTTGCGTGATCACGTTCAGCGACGAATTTGCCACGCTCAACAACCGGTATTACCTCGGCCGGGCGCTCGACAACCGTGCCGGAGGCTTTATGATCGCCGAGGTAGCGCGCCTATTGAAGGAGAATAAAAAGAAACTGCCTTTTGGATTATACGTTGTAAACTCCGTTCAGGAGGAAATCGGCCTTCGGGGAGCGGAAATGATCGCCCATCACATCAAACCCGATGTGGCCATCATTACCGACGTAACGCACGATACGCAGACGCCCATGATCGATAAAAAGGTACAGGGCGATGTGTTCTGCGGAAAAGGTCCGGTGGTATCCTATGCCCCGGCGGTCCAGACCAATCTGAACCGGCTGATTGTGGAAGCCGCTCAAAAAAACGACATTCCTTTTCAGCGCCAGGCCTCCTCGCGCAGTACCGGGACCGACACCGACGCGTTCGCGTATTCAAACGCCGGCGTGGTTTCGGCCCTGATATCGCTTCCGCTAAGGTACATGCATACCACGGTTGAAATGGTCCATAAGGAGGATGTGGATAACTGCATCCGCCTGATCTACCACAGTGTATTGTCGATCAAGAACGGCCAGGATTTCAGATATTTGAAGTAATTGGGCGGGGAATTTAGCCATGCGGTTGATTTTTCGTACCTTTATGGAAACAAAATTTATAAATGGGTAGATCACAGGAATCGTTCAGTAAAAAAGAAAAAGAGAAGAAACGGTTAAAGAAGAAAAGAGAAAAACTAGAGAAAAGAGAGGAACGGCAGGCTAACTCGAAGAAAGGCAAAAGCCTTGAAGAAATGATGGCTTACGTGGATGAGTACGGGAACATTCTCGACTCACCTCCTGATCCAAGCCAGAAAGAGACGGTAAACACCGAAGACATCGAAGTCAGCGTTAGCAAACTGGAGAAGGCGGAACCGGATCCCATCCGGAAAGGTATCGTGTCCTTTTTCAATGATTCCCGGGGATACGGCTTCATACGCGACCTGGAAACACAGGAAAGCATCTTCGTCCACATCAATCAGACCGACTTTCCGATAAAAGAAGATGACCGGGTCACTTTCGAGATCGAAAAAGGACCAAAAGGTCCGACCGCGGTATCGGTCCGGTTAAGTTAGTTAAGGAGCGGAAATCCGCACCGGCTTTTGATGTTCGTTCTGCATATCGTAAGGCAAACGCCATACGTTCCCTTTGCTGTCCCCGAAATATAGGACCGATTCGCTCATGGTATCGGGATTTCCATCAGCCCAAAAATAAAGGAAGGGATCTCTTCCGTTTATTGATTTCCGGACGTAATTATGATTGCGGGCGCTTCTCCGTGTCAGCTGCCGGAGAACATTCCAGGTTTTCCCCTGGTCACTGCTCTCCCACATTTCAATTTCACCTCCCCCGCCCCAGGGCTGGGGGAGGTTTTTGGTTGGCGCGACCACGATCCATTTACCCTCCTTGACCAACAGACACCCTGTATCGTAGTTATGATCGGACCCGGCAACAGCGTGGCTTTCCCAAGCCATCCCGTTCCAGCGAAGTACCGTCCATTGACGATCGCCATGGGGACCGGGAAGATGTCCCGAACTGATCAGGTAAAGCGCCATGGGATTTCCCTGTTCATCGAAGGCCATATCCTTTAAATAAACGTTCTTTCCCTGGGTGTAATACGCTTGGACCAAGGCCGGCGTTTGAAACGGCTGGGTAAGCGGAAGCTTCAATTGATGGCCCTCCACGGTGGTCCAGGTTGTACCAAAATCCACGCTCTGCATATAATAGACATTACTGCGGCGATCGACGTCGCCATTGGGATGCCAGTTGAAAAAGAATCCTACTTTTTCCCCGGCTTGCCCGCTGACCTGATAATGTCCCCCCTGGGGATCGCCAGGCTCCCGCATACCGGCCAGCTTTTTGCCTTCGGTCCAGTGCAGCCCGTCCCTGCTTGTTTCGAAATAAAGCTCGCGAACGCCGGTGTACTTGGTAAACAGGTGAAGAAAGCCTTTACCCGGAATATAATGGGGTTGTGGATAGGTCATTTCTTCTTCTGCGATCCGGTCAAAGGCATCAATCGAATACGGCTCCCGGCTCTTGAACTTAAAACCCGGCCGGCCACGTCCCCGGCCGCTTACAAACACCCATAAGTAACCTTCCCCGTCGACCGCAAGGCTGGGATTATCGTGCGGGTCGTCCACTGCCTGCTTATCGTATACGACCGTTGGCCGTGAAACGGTACCCGTGCGATGGTCGTAGGATCCGATCATGCACAGCAGGTATCGATCGTACGGCCCGGTGGTTCCTCCGTAGACAAAATAGGTTTTTTCAGCTTCCGGAACGTAAATG
>JAJUHF010000162.1 GCA_029268045.1 Anseongella ginsenosidimutans | reverse complement strand
GGAGCGGCCTGCCCAATTACATGTACGCGTTCGACGACAGCTTGGGGCGGGTGGACGCGCTCCCGGACAATGCCCGGATCATGCACTGGTTTGAGATTGCCAAGCCCACCGTAAAACCCTACGGTCCGCCGGACCGGCGCTTTGCCTACAACAATACGAACTACGTGGTTTTGGCTTCGATCATTGAAAAGATAACCGGCCTGTCGTACGGAGGGTATCTGAAAATGGCGATCTTCGATCCTTTGGGGATGAAAGATACCTGGGCAATCACCGATTCACCCGATTCCCTGAACGTAAACATGACCACCGGACACGACAAGGGACGCGCGGTTCCGCGCGATTTCTTCGATATGGTGGTGGGGGATAAAGGCATTTATTCCACCGTCAACGACCTCTTTATCTGGTACAAGGCCCTGAACTCGGAATGCCTGCTGAAAAAGGAAACCCTCCGGGAAGCCTTCACTCCGCGCAGCTTTGAGCGTCCGGGTGTGAAGAACTACGGATACGGTTTCAGGATGTACCTGGAGGAAGACAACGAGCCGGAATACATTTACCACAACGGTTGGTGGAAAGGCTATAGTTCGCTGTTCTGGTTCAGCCCGAAGGACGAGTTCGTGATCATTATGCTGGCCAACCGGTATAACGGGACCGTTTACCGGATCAAGGAATTGCTGCCCATTCTACACGGTCATGAAAACGGGGAGCAGGTGGAGGCGGAAATCCGGGACTGAGCGCCTTGAAGGCAGGCTGAAATAAGCGGCGGGTGTCAGCGGGAAGCAAAAAAAGATGGACTTCCGTTTCCTGCGGTTTTCCCGGGAAGCAAAAGTCCATCCTTGCCTATTGCGCGGCCTGCTTACTTGATCGCGTCGAAGGCTTGCTGAATATCGGCCTTGATGTCTTCAATGTGCTCGATACCCAGGGAGATCCGAAGCTGGTTGGGCTCCACGCCGGCAGCCAGCTGCTCTTCGTCACTTAGCTGCTGGTGGGTGGTAGCTGAAGGCTGGATGATCAGCGTTTTCGTATCCCCGACGTTGGCCAGGTGACTGATCAGGGACAGGTTGTCCACAAATTGTTCGGCCTTTTTCTTGTCGCCTTTGATATTGAAGGAGAACACTCCGCCGAATCCATTCCTCAGGTATTTCTTTGCCAGTTCGTGGTATTTGTTTCCAGGCAGGCCGGGGTAATTCACGTCTTCGACCTGCGGATGGTTCTGCAGCCACTGGGCCAGTTCCAGCGTATTGTCTACCGTGCGCTGAACCCGCAGGGACAGCGTTTCCAGCCCCTGGAGGAACAGGAAGGTATTGAACGGGCTGGGAGCAGGGCCCAGATCGCGCAGTCCTTCCACCCGCGCCCGGATGGCAAACGCGATATTGGGTAAGCCCAAGGGATTCCCTTCCCCGAATACTTCCCAGAAATTCAGGCCGTGGTATCCTTCCGACGGCTCGGAGAATTGCGGGAATTTGCCGTTGCCCCAGTTAAAGTTGCCTGCATCCACGATGACCCCGCCGATGCTGGTCCCGTGACCGCCGATCCATTTGGTGGCAGCCTGCACCACGATGTTCGCGCCGTAATCGATGGGCCTGCAGAGGTATCCTGCCGCGGCAAAGGTATTGTCCACAACCAGCGGGATGTCGTATTTGCGGGCAAGGGCGGCAAAAGCTTCAAAATCGGGAATGCTGAAGCCGGGGTTTCCGATCGTCTCCAGATAGATTGCCTTTGTTTTTTCATCGATCTGCTTTTCGAAACTGGAAGGATCGTTCACATCGGCGAACCGCGCCTCCATGCCCAGCCGCTTGAAGGTAACCTTGAACTGATTGTAGGTTCCGCCGTACAAATGGGAGCTGGTCACGAAATTCTCACCCGCCTGCAAAATATTGTGCAGGGCAAGCAGCTGTGCCGACTGGCCCGAAGCCGTTCCAAGAGCCGCAACACCGCCTTCCAGAGCCGCTACCCTTTTTTCGAAGACATCGGTGGTCGGGTTCATGATCCGGGTATAGATGTTGCCAAATTCCTTCAATGCAAAAAGATTTGCGCCGTGCTCCGCGCTGTTGAATACAAAGGAAGTGGTCTGGTAAATCGGTACCGCGCGTGCATTGGTTGCAGAATCCGGTTCCTGACCGGCGTGTACCTGCAACGTTTCAAAACGATAATTTGAAGCCATTCTATGGGATTTTTATTTGTTTGGAAATTTTTTTCGTCCAAATGTAAGTGATTAGTCCGAGTAAAAAAAGCCGATACTTAAAATCTATAGATTAAATAGGGTATTCGCCGGGTTACTGGGTTACTTCCGCGGGAAGCATATTCGTTTCCGAAGGAGGCGGCGCCTCGCCGGGTATGTTCCTGCTTTTCGACCCGATCAACGTTTCCTCCTCTTCCAGCCAGTCCTGTACCGTCATTTTTATAAAGCTGGGGACTTCGTTGGAATCCATCAGTCCCTGGTTCAGTCCGCCGAGCACGTAAAACAGATACATGGTATCGTGAACCTTCCGCCGGGCCTCTTCCAGAAGAGCTGCAGCCTGGCCGAAGGATCCGTTTTTGCGGAGTTCCCGGATGCGCTGTTTGTAAGCGTGGGTTTCGGCGATTTTTTCGGCAAGGGAATGGAGCTTCGCCACTTTTCCCACCCGGTGGGCGAGAAGGGGCTTGTTTTCGGCCGCTTTCACGGCCGGATCAATAAATTGCCTGCGTTCCAGGGCAAGCTGGGCGCGGTCCTGGTCCGTGGCATGGCCGCTTCGGATGCGGTAGCTTAAACCAATATTCCGGGCCCATCCCTGATAATACGCCGCCAGGAGGGGACCGGCCTCTGCTCCAAAGTAATGGGTGGCGTAATCTTCAATTTCCACAAACGGATCCAGCTGGGTGTCGTAAAAAACGCGTCCGCCCAAATAGGCGTTCAAACCGTGATTCCACCAATAGCCGGGCGCCCACATGAGCATGTACACCGCGTCTATCCGGTTTTTCAGAAAATAGTCCCGGTCGCTTTCCATGGCAACCGTAAACGGTCCCATGACCCAGGGTTCCGCAAAATTATCCGGATAATACTGGCAGACGGTCAGCCCGCCCCGGGCCGCTTCCCTCCACGCGTCGAGGTTGCTGCTGTCGTACGCGGGATCGCTGTAGCCCACGCCGTGGAACCGTCCCCATTGGGCCCAGATGATGCGTAAGTGAGGGTGGATGGCCTCCTTGTCCGTGGGAGGTTCTTTTACGGGATTGTACCCGCCCAGTGTTTCCACCAGCACCTCCGGCCGGACGGTGGCCAGGGTGTCGATGAGTTCGCTCATGAGTTGCAGAAGCAGGTTGCTGCTGCCGGCTTTGGTGCACTCGGGACAGGTGCAGGCCATTCCGCCGTCAAAGGGCGAAACCGAGAAGATCAGCATTTCCTTGGCCTCCTGGACAAAATCCACCGCATTCCGTACAAATTGCCGTCTTGCCCCGGGGTTGGACCAGCAGAACTGCGCGCCGGTGAATTGCTGCGGAACTCGTTTCCCCTCGCGCATGCCGAACCACTCGGGGTGGTCGGCAAAGTAGTCGTCCGTAGGAAGCAGCTGGTCGAAACCGTGTCCGGGACCGTGAAGGAACATTCCCCGTTTCCGGAGCGCGTCCATCAGTCCGGCGTCCTCCATATCGCGGTACTGCATCGTGAGGGAGCGGAGGCTGTTGGAGGCGGCCGCCTGCCACCCCATGCCGTTGTACCGGTTCTTCATGGCCCAGTCGAGTTGTTTCAGGGCATGGGAAAAATCGAAATTGAAAAACCAGGCCGTGCCGTTGGCGATGCGGTACCGGATGGGAGAGGCTTCCCCCCAGGCCTCTTCCTTCAACACAATCCGTTCCTGGCTGGGGATCACTTCCCGGTCTGCCGGATCCTGCTGGGGATAAAACCACCTGCATCCCAGTTTTTCCAGCAGGGCGTACACTCCGTAAATTACGCCGGGACCGTCGTCTCCGATGATGAGGATCTGTTCCGGATCAGCCGAAACCACGATCCGGTATCCGTTATATCCCGGTTTGGGTTCAGGAAGTTTCGCGGAAAGGTGCGCGGGAATATCGTTCTTTAATCCGATCAGGACGGACTTGCCGGAGAGGGCCGGGCGCGCCGGGTTTACCGGCAGGCTTGCGCCACTGATCTGCTGAAGGTACCGGCTCAGTTCGGCCGATGCAAACAGCACCTGTTCGTCTTCCGACAGCGGGGAAACAGTCCAGCTGGAAGTCCCCTTTTCGGTAAGGATGATCTCCTGCGACAGGACCTGGCGGGCAGCGCAAATGAGGATAATGCATCCCGCCATGGCCCATAGGATGGGTTCGCGTTTCATATAATCGGTTTGGGTCGGCTAGTGACATCGTTTCAGGCCAGCCCACACCGTACCTCCGGTATGAAACCCACCCATCGGGGGGGGGGAACCGCATGCGGATCAGAATAACAATTGATCTTCCCGCTCGGTTATGGGCACCTGGCTGATAAATTTACTAAAAATATCGGTATCGTAATCCGAATAGGTGCCGAAGGCGTCCAGAAGATAGCCTTTATCCCCGCCCCGGGT
>JAJUHF010000161.1 GCA_029268045.1 Anseongella ginsenosidimutans | reverse complement strand
TCAGGGGTTTCTGGCGCATAACGACGAGGAAGGAATCGTTTACCGCCTCAACGCTGAATTCCGGATAACGGACGCCTTCCCCTTTGCCGGAGAAGGGGACTATGAAGAGATCAAAAAGGTAGGGGATGACTTGTATGTCCTTAGCAGCAAGGGCGATCTATGGTCCATGAGGTTTAATGGAACCGGGGTACAAGAATCCGCCAGGCACGCATGGCCGGGCGAAAAAGCGGAATTTGAAGCGATGATTTACGACGGGACTTCCCGGCAGCTGATACTGATCTGTAAAAATTCAAAGGAAGGGAAGCAGGCGCGCATAAGCCCCGGCTACGGATTTGATCCGGAGACTGGGCAATTTTCAGCGGAAGCACTTTTCAGCCTGGATTGGGATTCGGTGGAAAAGGTGGCCGGAAAAAAACTGAAAAATCTGCACCCCTCGGCAGCGGCGGTACATCCCCTGACCAAGGAAATTTACCTGCTGGCATCCATTGAAAAACTATTGCTGGTGCTTTCCCCCGACGGGGCGATCCAATCGGCCCATCCACTGGACAAAAATCGGTTTCCGCAGCCCGAAGGCATTACATTCGACGAAAAAGGAAACATGTACATCAGCAACGAAGCAGCCGATACAGACCGGGCCACGGTGGTGACCTTCGCGTACCAAAACCCGCAATAAAGCATGGTGTCCGCCCGGCGTTTACATTTTGTCTTGCTGCTGGTTGGGGGTATACTCCCGGCGGCTGTCCGGAGTGTCCCGGGGCCGGCCGCATCCACACCCGGCCTGGCTGGGAAGTCGTTCATTCCATACCAAACCGATTCCCTGCCCGCCGCGGACGCCGCAGCGGTGGAACACCGGATATTTGTGCTTGGGGATGCCGGCCGCCTGCTTCATGGAAAAAGCATTGTCCCGGAAGCCATCGCCGCGCGGCTTGATCCAGCCGACAGCAACGCGACGGTCGTATTTCTTGGGGACAATATCTACGATAAAGGAATGCCCGATGAGGAAGACGAGGCGTACGCGGAAAGCGTCCACATCCTTCAGCGTCAGCTGAATGCCTTCCGCGGATACAAAGCAGGGGTTTATTTCATTCCTGGCAATCACGATTGGGAACGCGGCGGTCCGGACGGCTGGAACCGCATCCGACGGCAGGCGGCCTGGATTGACAGTCTGCACAGCAGCCACCTCCATTTTCTGCCCTCCCAGGGCTGCCCCGGTCCGGTGGAGGTTCCGCTCGGTGATCGTCTGGTTCTGGTGATCGTGGATACCCAGTGGTGGCTTCATCCGTTTGAGAAGCCGGGGGAAGAAAGCGATTGCGATTGCAAAACACAGGGCGAAGTGGTGGAGGCCCTGAGTGATATCGCCTGGCGCAACCGCGATAAAACGATTGTTTTCGCATCCCATCATGCGTTCCGGAGTCATGGGATCCACGGTGGATACTTCACTCTCAAGCAGCATATTTTCCCTTTTACCGATCACCGCCCCGGCCTTTTTATTCCCCTGCCGGTAATTGGATCGATTTACCCGCTCAGTCGGGGTGTATTCGGGGATATTCAGGACTTGAGTCATCCTTCCTACCGCCACATGGTCCATTCTTTGGAGGAAGCCCTGTTGGCGGCGCCCGATGTGACTTTCGTTGCCGGCCACGATCATACCCTGCAGTTGATCCGCGAGGCGAGCCGCTATTATCTCGTAAGCGGTTCGGGAATAAACATGGAACGGGTAAAAACCGGGCGAAATACCTTATTTGCATCATCCGCCAGGGGATTCTCTGAAATCCGTGTGCTGCAGGGCGGAGGAAAGGAGATCGTTTTTTACGAAGTCACCGAAGACGGCGAATCCCGGCAGGTATATGCCGAGAGCATGCCTCCGGTTCCGAAGCCGGCCGTAACGGCGGAGCCAGCCGTTCAGACAATATCTTTCCCCGACAGTGTGACGGTTGCCATCGCTCCGGAGTACGATGAGGTGGGCCGGTCGCACCGGTTCTTTTTTGGACAAAATTATCGCCGGATATGGGCCACGCCCGTTAAAATGCGGGTATTCGAGCTGGAGAAAGAAAAAGGAGGACTCCAGATTGTCAAGAAAGGGGGCGGTCAGCAGACCCTTTCCCTGCGGCTGGCCGACAGCACGGGCAAGGAGTGGAATCTGCGTACGGTGCAGAAGAATCCTGAAAAAGCCTTGCCTCCCTTGCTCAGGGAGACCGTGGCCCGGAGGATTGTACAGGATCAGATCTCGGCCGCCCACCCCTATGCTCCCCTGGTGGTACCGCCCCTGGCGAAAGCGCTGGATATTCCTCATGCCAGCCCCGAGATGGTTTACCTGCCCGATGATCCTGCCTTGGGGCGCTATCGGGAAGATTTTGCCGATGCCGTTTTTACATTTGAAGAACGCGAACCCATCCCCGACGATACCAAAAGTACGCCTACCGTTATTGGAAAGCTGGACGACGACAACGACCATGAAGTGGATCAGAAGGCCTTGCTGAAGGCCCGCCTGCTGGATTTGCTGATCGGTGACTGGGACCGGCACGAAGACCAATGGCGATGGGGGAAACTGGACAAAGCACATGGGAACCTGTATTTCCCCATCCCGCGTGACCGGGATCAGGTGTTTTTTACCAACGACGGCGTTTTTCCCTGGATTGCCGCCCGGAAGTGGGCCATGCCCAAATTCCAGGGTTTCCGGCCGGACATCCGCGATGTAAACGGGTTCATGTTCAATGCCCGTTACTTTGACCGCATGTTCTTGCACCGCCTGGATGAAGAAGATTGGGATTCGGTTGCGCTGTATGTGCAGGAAACACTCACCGATGAGTTGCTTGCCGATGCGGTCCGGCGCCTGCCCGATACCATCTATGCGCTTTCTGGGCCGCCGATATTGGAAACCCTCCGGGCCCGAAGAGATATACTGAAACCGGAAGCCCTCAAATACTATCGATTTCTTGCCAAGGCGGTAGACATTCCGGGATCCGACCAGCGGGAGTATTTCGATATCCGCTACCTGCCGGAAGGCAGGCTTCAGGTGAAGGTCAGCAAGGTCCTGGACGACGGGACGCCGGGCAGATTGGTTTACGAGCGGATCTTTGATCCTGCGGTAACCAAGGAAATCCGCCTCTACGGCCGGGAAAATGAAGACATTTTCAGCGTCCACGCGGCAGAAGCCGGAACGGGACGTTCTCCCATCCGGATGCGGATGATAGGCGGCAGTGAAAAGGACGTCTTCCGAGTGCAAGAGGATATCCGGAACCGCAGCCGCTTGCTGATTTACGATCGCTCGGATCTGGAAAATGCCTATCCCAATCCCCGCCTGGCACGATTGCGCACTACGACGGCTACCCGCGTCAATGAATACAACCCCCGTAGTTTCATGTACGACGGCCTGATGCCCCTTGCCACTGCGGGCTATAACCTGGATGACGGCGTATTGCTGGGGGCCGGTTTTCGGTACATTAGCCATGGATTCCGCCGGGAACCCTATGCCTCCAGCCACAAAGTGCTGCTGGGTCATGCCCTGGCCACCCGTGCCTGGTTCTTGAACTACGAAGGGGACATCACCCAAGTGCTGGGTAACATGGATCTGGCCCTGAAACTGGATGTGAAGGCCCCCCATAATACGGCCAATTTTTTCGGCAGTGGAAATACAACCGTATTCCAAAAGGAGGGGAAGAAGCCCATTCAGCCCTACCGGACCCGCTATAATTTGGTGGAAGGCGAAGCCCTGTTGCGTCATGCCCTGGGAAGCAGCCTGACGCTCTTGGCCGGACCCGCAGGATATTATTTCAACATGCGTGAAGTAGACAATCGGGGCCGCTTCATTATGGATTACCAGGCGCTTCATCCGGACGAGGAGCTGTTCGGCAGCCGTTTGTTCATGGGACTTGTGGCGGGCTTTGAAGCCGATACCCGGAATCACCCCCTGATGCCTAGCCGGGGCGTGTACTGGAAGACTTCGCTGAAAGGCATGCAACAGTTGAACGGGCAGAAGTCCCGCTTCGCCCGCCTGGAAACGGAAATTAACCTGTTCAGCAGCTTCAGCATGAATCCCCGCCTGGTCATAGCCAACCGGATCGGTGCCGGTTATCTTTTTGGTGAGCCGGGTTTCCACCAATTGTTTTATCTTGGTGGAAAAGAAAACCTCCGCGGGTATCGGAATTTCAGGTTTGCCGGGACGGGGATGCTGTATCACAACATTGAGCTTCGCCTGAAATTGTTTGATTTTACGTCCTACCTGTTTCCCGGCTCGCTGGGACTGATCGGCTTCAATGACATTGGCCGCGTGTGGGAATCGGGGGAACGTTCGGGGAAATGGCACGAAGGCTACGGCGCCGGTGTTTACCTGGTTCCCGCCGAAATGGTCGTTCTTAGCGGAACAGTCGGGATTTCAAGTGAAGAAACCCTTCCCTATATTTCGGTAGGTTTTCAATTCTGAATGAAACAGACGTTATGGCTGCAAACAGATTACTTGAAAAAACGGCGGCGCATGTGCGGGGATTGTACGATGCGCATGCCGATGAAAACCTGATCTATCACACCCTCTCCCATACGGAAAGCGTCGTGAAGGCGGC
>JAJUHF010000160.1 GCA_029268045.1 Anseongella ginsenosidimutans | reverse complement strand
GTGACCAGAAAATTCATCACCGTATTGATCGTATAGGTCCATACCACGGCCGCCTCCGGGATCAAGGCCAGGAGCTGGTCGTTGAAGAATTCAATCAGGCTGTCCAGTACCAGGGAAACCAACAGCACAAAGCCCAGGCCGATCACCAATGAAAAGGACAACAGGCGGTTCATCAGGAATTTCAACCAGCCTTTCTGCGGCTTCGCCTTGAGACCCCAGATAAAATTGATGGAGTCCTGAATTTCCACAAAGACCCCCGTGGCGCCGAAAAGTAAGGTCCCGATCCCCACGACGGCGGCCAGGGTTGAATTGCCCGAAATGGCCGCGTTGCGGATAATCTCCTGGATCTGCGCCGCGGCCCGGCTGCCCACCAGGCCCTGAATTTCATCATAAATGGTCCCCTCAATGGCTTCCTTTCCGTAAAAGACGCTGCACAGCATGATGATGACCATTAACATGGGCCCCAGGGAGAACACCGTGTAATAGGCCAGCGCGGCACTGAGTTTCATGACTTTGTCATCGACAAAGCCCGCGACGGATCCCTTGAGGAGCAAAAGAATCTTTTGTGGCAAATTTCGCTTTGGCATGAATCATCTTATGCAAAAACCATGTCAAGCCGGTGAATTTTTAAAATAATTTGGAAGAATGGCCGGGCAACTCCTATATTTGCAATCCCAAATCCGGGAGCTTAGCTCAGTTGGTTCAGAGCATCTGCCTTACAAGCAGAGGGTCACTGGTTCGAATCCAGTAGCTCCCACTCAAAAGGACAGGTCCGGTCATCGGGTGCCTGTCTTTTTTTTCAGGCGGACTCTTCGCTTAGGATCCATCGAACTCCCCGTATTAACCTGGTAGCCACGAAGGGTGCATTGTTTAATGATATGGATTAATTTGTTAGTTTTGTTTAAAAAGCAATGTCAGCGAGTATCAGTTACAACAAACTAACCAGACGTGCCCTCTTATCGTAATCAAATAGAAGCGGATTTACTGGATGCGTTAAAAAAAGGGGATCACCGGGCATTCAGGGAACTGTACGATCGGCATTGGGGGATGTTGTATTTCCACGCCTGGAAAATGTTGGGAGACGAGGCAGAGGCGAAAGATATTGTCCAAGATGTATTTTGCCGATTGTGGACACACGCCACGCATATTCAGGTTAAGGGTAGCCTATCCGCCTATTTATTTGCGGCAGTCCGGAACAAAGTTTTGAATCTGATCCGCGACAATAAAGTCCGACGTACCTACACGGAAAAATTTGCTTCCTACCTTGAGGAACATCGAAATACCACCTTTGAAAAAATGGATGAAAAGGAGCTGCTTCAAACCATTGAGGAAGTAATTCTTTCGTTGCCCTTAAAAATGCGCCGGGTCTTTGAACTCAGTCGCAAGGACCTGTTGAGTCATCGTCAGATCGCCGAGCAACTTGATATTTCCGAAAAGACCGTAAAGCGACAAATCAGCAATGCATTGCAGATTCTCCGTGCCCGCCTCAATACCCCGGAGGATTTATTGTTTGTCTACCTGTTTTTAGTCCCACCCCTGAGTGTTATCGACTCACTGTCAGTGATTTAGGTCCGGTGACAAAAGAAAATTAAAAAAAATCGACTTTCTTCTGCATCTTCTGCCCTTGAGCGGTGTCACTTATATAAACCGGCATCATCGTATATGGAGAAGCAGAAAAAAGGACGCGAATTATTGAGGCGTTATTTGAGCGGAGAATCTACAGAGCAAGAAAAATTACGTGTAGAGCGCTTCTATTTATCCCAGTTTAAGGAGAATGGTTTACCTGGGCAATTGCCGGATTCCAATGTGAAGGAAGAATTATGGGAACAAATCAACAACCGCGTCCATGGTGTAGGGAAATGGAAGTTTTTTGCACAGTGGTACCGGGTTGCCGCCGTTCTCGCATTCCTTTTGATCGGGACTGCCGCCGCTATTTATTACCTTAATAACCGGCATTTACAGCATCCCGGTGACACCGCGCATGTTGCCGACATCGCACCCGGGAAGAATCGTGCCACGCTGCATTTGAGTGATGGCCGGCAGATCGCGTTAAGTCAGGAAAAAGCGGGTATCAAAACAGAGTCAGGGTCACTCACCTACCTTGATGGAAGTGAGCTTGAAAAGGAACTTCCGGCTTACCTGACCCTGTCAACCCCGCGGGGTGGGCAGTATCATGCGATTCTTCCCGACGGAACAAAAGTCTGGCTTAATGCATCCTCTTCGTTGACGTATTCTGCAACATTTGAGACCGACCAGGTCCGCAAAGTCAAGCTCCAGGGCGAAGCCTATTTCGAGGTGGTGCATAATCCTTCCATGCCTTTTATTGTGGAAAGCGATGGACAGCAGGTTAAGGTACTCGGGACCAGCTTTAATGTGCAGGCATACGAGGACGACGGATCGGTGAAAACCACCCTGCTTGAAGGGTCGGTGCAGCTTAATCCAAGCACAGGAAAAAATGTAATCCTCCGGCCCGGCGAGCAAGCGATACTGAACGAGTCGGGTATGCGGGTGCAGAAAGTGAATGTGGAGGATTTCATTGCCTGGAAAAACGGTTACTTCATGTTTAACAGTGAAACACTTGAAAGCATAATGACCAGACTGGGCCGCTGGTACGATGTCCAGGTCGAATACGCGGACAAGGCGCTTAAAGACCGTGCGTTCTTTGGCTCAGTAAGCCGGTACGAGCATCTTTCGAAAGTTCTGGAAGTATTGGAAGCCACCGGGGCAGTGAATCTTGAGATCAAAGGAAAGACGGTAACCGTATCAAAGGCAAATTAACACCTTAGGATTAACCACTTAAATCGATATTACGATGAAGACAACAAGAAAACAGAAAGAGATTCCCTAGATCGTAGACTGCAGGAGAGATGGCAAAAAAGGACTTCGATTGCCGTCGAAGTCCTTCCATGCCTGTGTTTGAGAACATCGGTATTCAGTTTTTTCTTAACCGGATAAAGCGGCCGTGGTTGAAGAGGGCCGCTTTGTCCACACACAGACAGACCAAATGTATAAAAATTTTACTAAACCACGTGGTAACCTACCAGGTTACACCCTTAAGCTGCTCAGAGCCATGAAGCTGACTACATTGCTTCTTTGTATTTCTTTGGTTCAGGTCAGCGCGAATTCCCTGGGGCAGAATATTACCCTGAAAGACCGCACCGTGACATACGAAACCGTATTCCGGGAAATCCGAAAGCAAACCGGATACGACGTACTGATGGAAATTACCGGTTTTGATACCCGGAAAACCGTCAGATTGCAAGCCCACAAGGCGCCATTGAAGGATGTCCTGGACCAATTGGTTGAGGGAACGGGCCTAACCTATGTTCTGAAAGAACACTTTGTCGTGTTTAAAGAAGTGCCCCCTGTGGGGCAACAAGCAGCGTCGTCATCCGCCAAACGCGCAGTTTCCGCCCAAATGCTGATTACCGGCCTGGTGACCGACAGTGTGGGAAGCCCGCTTCCGGGAGTCAACGTGAATGTCAAGGGTGCGCAGGAAGGGACCGTGACCGATCCGGACGGGCGGTTTGAGCTGGAAATCGCGGACGGCGATGCCATACTTACCTTCAGTCTAATTGGATTTCGGACCAAAGAGGTGCCCTTGAATAGTCGGACCAATATTTCTGTTGTCCTTGAAGCGGACATAGAGGACCTGGACGAGATCGTTGTGGTCGGTTACGGTACCATGCGGAAATCCGATTTGACCGGGGCGGTTTCCAGCATTGGCGAGGAAGCGTTTGAGGAGCGGCCGAACGTATCGGTTTTCCAGTCCCTGCAGGGAGCGCTTCCCGGGTTGAATGTGGGTCAGGTGAACCGTTCAGGCCGTTCTCCGTCCGTTTCGATACGCGGGCGGAATTCCATCGCGGGAACAACTGAGCCCCTGATCGTTTTGGATGGCGTGATTTTCAGAGGAAATTACATTGACCTCAATCCAAACGATGTCAAATCCATCGACGTGTTGAAAGACGCCAGTGCAGCGGCCATTTACGGTTCCCAGGCCAGCAATGGGGTCATCATCATTACCACCAAAAAAGGAAGCCAGGATGGGAAGCCCGTGCTGACATTCAGCAGCCGGTACTCGCTGCAGGAGCCTGCAAAATCCTTTACCCCGGAATCACCGGAGGAATTCATTCAACGGATCAAGGACGCCGATCTGTTTAACAGCCGCACGGAAGAATCGGGTTATCTCCAACCGAATCCGGACTACGATCCCAGTGTCTGGTTTAAGAATAATGAGCAGGTCAATGCGTACCGCAACGGACAGGTGACCAATTGGCATGATCTGCTGATCAATGATCGGATATTTACCCACACCCACGACCTTTCCATTTCCAACCGGGTCGGTAAAACCGAGTATTTTCTTTCGGGAGGCTATACGCAGGAACAAGGCTACCTCATCAATGAAGGATACGATCGTTGGAATGCCCGCGTGAATATCGATAATTCGATTTACGACTGGCTGACCGTCGGGCTACAGAGCTTTCTTACCATGAGCAATGACCTGGGACCCACTGTAAGCGCTACGGACGTATGGGATCACATCGTTTACGCCCCTGCCTACAAAGC
>JAJUHF010000159.1 GCA_029268045.1 Anseongella ginsenosidimutans | reverse complement strand
GCTAAGACGATTTGTGTTCGTTTCCAACCCGTTCCGTTGTTACTTCCGCGGCAAAAATATGTTTTTTATTTCGAAGCCCGGCAAGAGCCCTTACCGCAATAATTTGGCCGACAATTTGCGGGAAATTTTGCGTTCCGCGGGTATGTTGCCGGTATAAAATAAAAATTTAAAAAAATGTCTCATTCCTGCTAACTAATTCTTAGTTTTGTTAAAACTAGCAATGAAAAAACTTTACTCGATTTACTATTTATTTTTTCTTTTCGCGCTTGTAGTTGCCTCCGCCGTTGTCCGGGCGGAAGTTTCGGGAGTGGAAAAGACGAGTACTGTTTTTTCCCAGTCCGAAGCCTCCCGCGCCGACTCCGTCTCCAAGCCGCTGGCTTATACGGTGTTGAAAGACAACCGGAAAAACAAACCTAAGATTTTCCAGGACCCCGTCAAAACCTACGACAAGCGACAGTTATTATTCTTTACCACTTTTGGTTTTGATGACGATTATTCCCAAAATGTGGTAAATCCCGGCGATCTGATGATCGAAGCGGAAAAGATCATCTCCAATTTCAAGGTATATCCCAACCCGCTGTATGTGAATTCACAGAACCTGCGGATCTCCTACAATATCAAGAAAAACGCCTTGGTTACCGTAAAAATGCTGGACGTATTGGGGAATGAGGTTTCCACGCTGTTTGCGCAACGGGTAGGAGCCGGAAGCAAAACCAACGAGTTTAATATCAGCAGCAAGGTATCCGGCGGTTTCTATTTCATCCGCCTGTCGGCAGACAGCGATCACGTCACCCGGAAAATATCCGTGGTTCAATAGGCCGATACCCCGCCAGGCGCCTTTCCATTTCGCTGCGCATCCTGCCGTACGTGCGCCCGGTATTGTGATTAACGTTTTTACCGTCTATCTTGCGGCCTATGAAAATTATCGCAGTAGGCAGGAATTATACCGAACATATTGCAGAACTGGATCATGCCGTACCCGACGAGCCGGTTATTTTTCTCAAACCCGATACGGCCCTGCTAAAAAATAACGGAGCCTTTTATCTGCCCGGATTTTCGCAGGAAATCCACCATGAGATCGAGGTGGTTCTTCGGATCTGCAAAGAAGGAAAACACGTTCCTGAAAAATTTGCAGGAAACTACGTCGATGCGGTGGGTTTAGGCATAGATTTCACAGCCCGGGATTTACAGCAGCGGCTGAAAAAGCAGGGGCTTCCCTGGGAACGCGCCAAGGCCTTTGACCATTCCGCTCCGGTGAGCCCGCTGCGCCCCATCCAAAGTCTGGATGAAGTGGCCTCCCTGGATTTCCACCTGACCCTGAACGGCAGGATCGTGCAACAGGGCAATACCAGGCAGATGCTTTTTCCCCCGGCCCGGCTGATAAGCTATATTTCAACCTTCATCACACTTCGCAAGGGAGATCTCCTTTTTACAGGAACCCCATCGGGAGTAGGCCGGGTTGCGATCGGCGACCGTCTGGAAGGCTATCTGGATGGAAGCAAATTGTTGGACTTTAACATCAAGTAGGCCATGGTGAACCGCTTCGGCATACCGTATCTGTTTTCAATCTGTATTTCCCTAACCTGCTCTCTTCCGGCCTGGGGGCAATCCACCTATCCGACGGATTATTTCCGTCTTCCGCTCGACCTCCCGGTCGCTTTATCCGGAACGTTTGGAGAGCTCCGTTCCAATCACTTCCATACAGGCCTGGATTTCCGGACCCGGCAGACCACCGGACACCCGGTCCGGGCCGCGGCGGACGGGTACATTTCCCGTCTTTCAGAAAGCCCCTACGGCTATGGGAAGGCGTTATACATCGATCATCCCAACGGCTATACCACCGTGTATGCCCATCTGGAACGCTTCGCCCCGGCAGCTGCCGCCGAATTGAAAAAATCCCAATACGAGCACGAAACCTTTTCAGCGAATATCCTGCTCCCCCCTGGAAAAATACCGGTTAAAAAAGGCGATATCATAGCCTGGTCGGGTAACAGCGGCAGCTCGGCCGGCCCCCATCTCCATTTCGAGATCCGGCACACCGAAAGCGAAGAACCTATCAACCCACTCCTGTTTGGCCTGCCCGTCCCCGATGGGGTACCTCCCACCATCTCCGGTCTGTTCATTTACCCGATAAACGACAGCAGTTCAGTCAATGGAGCCGGCTTCCGCGCCGGTTTCAGTGTCGCCCGGACAGGCGAAGGCACCTATGTGGTCCAGCCTTCCCAAACCATTACCGTATACGGCCGGATCGGTTTCGGAATTATTGCGCACGATCAATTGGACGGCGCCCCCAATCGCAACGGAAATTATTCCATTGAGCTGAAAAAGGACGGCGAGACCATTTATTATGCTGAAACCGATCGGTTGAATTTTTCCCATAACCGGGCGATGAACGCGCACATCGATTACGCAGCCTATCTTCTGGACGGCCGGAGAATCCAGAAAAGCTACGTAAGTCCAGGCAATCCGCTGACTATTTACAAACGGCTCCGGAACCGGGGAAGCGCCTGGTTTACCCAAGCGGGAACGTACCGGATGGAATACATTGTCCGGGATGTGGCCGGCAACCGTGCGGTTCTCCGCTTTACACTGACTGCCACGGACACGCTGGAAACCAAAACGCCGCCGCAACCGCCGCGGAACGAAGCCACCCGGTTTCGCTACGACCGCACCAATGCTTTTGCCGGCCCGGAATTCCGCCTGCACATGCAGGACAGCACGCTGTACGAGGATATCCATTTTGAATACCGCAGCGGGGAAGGACCCAGCGGCTCGTTTTCACAACTGCACCAGGTACATCACCGGAATATCCCCTTACACCGCTTTGTGGATATCGCCATCAAAACCCACCCGGGATTAACGGACACCGCCCGGGCGCTGGTGGTAAACGACCGGAAGCAAGCTTTCGTGACCGCCTGGGAAGCGGGCTGGGCCAAAACCAAGGTGCGGGAATTCGGTAACTTCTACGTGACGGTGGACAATACGCCGCCGCGGATCCGGCCCGTAACGATTTCCGCAGGCAAGGACATGTCCAAAAACTCGGCCATCGAAGTCCGGATAAGCGACGACCTTTCGGGCATCCAATCTTTCCGCGGAAGCATCGACGGCAAGTGGGTCCTGATGGAATACGATGCGAAAACCGCTACCCTGCGGCATGTATTTGACGAACGGACCCCTGCAAATAACGGAACGGTAAAACATACCTTTCATCTGCTTGTTTCCGATATGAAAAACAATACGGCTGAATTTGAGGCCGATTTCAGAAGGTAGCTTATGGCACAATTGAATCCGGGCGACAAAGCCCCCCGCTTCCGCGGAATCGATCAGTACGGGAATCCGGTTTCCCTGGAAGACTTCAAAGGCAAGAACCTGATCCTCTACTTTTATCCAAAGGACGACACACCGGGCTGCACGGCGGAAGCCTGCAATTTCAGGGACAACTACGCTCCCCTTACCCGGAAAGGATATGAAGTGGTGGGCGTAAGCGTGGACAGCACGCAGTCGCACCAGAAATTCAGGGAAAAGTATAACCTGCCCTTTACCCTGATTGCAGATGAGGATAAAAAGATCGTGGAGGACTACGGCGTATGGGGCGAAAAGAACATGTTTGGCCGCAAATACATGGGCACCAACCGGGTGACCTTCGTGATTGACGGGGAAGGGATAATCAAACACGTGATCCGGCGGGTGGATTCCAAAAATGCCACCCAGCAGATACTGGATCTGGAAACCAATCCCTAATGGGTTATTGATCCGATTCCCAGCCCGTTTCTTCCAGTGCTTTATCGTCCTCCTTGCGGAGGAAATCCCGTTGGGCCGAAGCGACTCCCGCAGTGGTCATCAGTTCACTGTCCGGTACGGTAACCAGAGGCACCTTCCGGGCGTCGGTTTCTTCATTGTATGCCGGATTACCCTGGGATACATAGACCGAAATAATGGACCAGCGCGGGCGGTCCGACAGGTTGGCTTCGGAACGGTGTAGTAAATTGCTGTGGAAAAACAAGGCGTCGCCGGGCTCCAGCTGGCAATAGACCAATTC
Organism: Anseongella ginsenosidimutans; assembly: GCA_029268045.1. Taxonomy (GTDB): domain Bacteria; phylum Bacteroidota; class Bacteroidia; order Sphingobacteriales; family Sphingobacteriaceae; genus Anseongella; species Anseongella ginsenosidimutans_A. The sequence continues at coordinate 619 of JAJUHF010000159.1, read as the reverse complement.
CATGGTTTTCAGCGCATTGTTCACCATGACCAGATCCGCCCCCACCTGCTCGCCGGCAAATCCGTGGTTGACCCTCCCCATTTTATGGGATCCTTTGATTACCTGCAGGCATCCGTTTTCGCGGTTGGCGGCTGTCAGGGCCACCATGACACTCACCATCTGATCGGGAAACATGAACTGGTTTTTGTACCAATACCCGTAGTCCTGATGCCATTCCCAGGCGCCGCCTACTTTGGGTTCCTTTTGCATGAGCTTGGTATGGAAATGACAAACCGGCGCCTCGCTGTCCAGTAAACTCGCAGCCGACCGGACCATCCGTTCACTCCGGATCATCTTTCCGTAGATATCATCCCCGGGGGTATACCACAGGGACAGCCTGGTTTTCTTTCCCGATTGGTCGTTCAGGTCAAGTGCGTGCTTCCGCATTACTTCGTCCTCCAGCGCGGCACGGTACAGTTTATCGGTTTCTTCCGGGGTAAAGAACCCGCGGACGATCACGTAGCCTGCCCGGTGGAACTCCGCCTGCTGGGCTGCCGACAATACTTTGTTCTCCATTTCATTTACCTTTTACGTAAAGGTAAGCGGCGGCCCCCACCTGCTCCAGCATTTTTTTTTCAGG
>JAJUHF010000158.1 GCA_029268045.1 Anseongella ginsenosidimutans | reverse complement strand
TCCAAAGCCCGCATCACCGTCCTTCACAACGGCGTGCTTATCCAGAATAATTTTGAGATTGCCGGCCTGACCCTGTTTGTCGGGGAGCATCATTATGAAGAAGGCGGGCATGGACCCGGCCCCATTATCTTGCAGGACCATACCAATCCGAACGCCTTCCGCAACATCTGGATCCGCGAACTGTAAATGGATACCAGGCGGCCGGCGCAGTTTTCTGGCCGCATTTTTGACGATTTATGACCGGCTCCCCGCATTCGGAAGGGGAGCAGGTTTTTGCGTATACGCAGTTGGTTCGGGTTTTTCGAACCGGGTGGCTGCAGATAAACCCGCTATCATGGGAAAACTTAAAACGACTACCCTGCAGTTGTCCGCTGCGCTGTTCCTGCTGACCCTGGTTTCCTGTGAGGTGGAAGAGCTGACCGGGGAGGCTCCCCGCGATCCGGATAAACTGAAGGAATACAACCAACGGAAAATGACCATTGAACAGGGTGTTTCCGGAACGGTTTTTTTCGAAGAAGGAAATTGCATGCCGCCGCGCGGAGACAGCTGCCGAACCTATCCCGTCATCCGAACCGTCCGGATCTATGCGTTTACCACTGAAAAGGAGGCCGCAGGCGACGGGCCTTTTTACAGCGGGGTAAGCACGCAGTTGATCGCAACGGCGACATCGGATAAAGACGGCTTTTACCAGGCGGCCCTTTCGCCCGGGAAATATTCGCTTTTCATTGAGGAAGACAGTCTGCTGTACGCCAATCAAACCGACCAGAAAGGCGGTATTCTGGTGGCGGTTATCGATTCGGGCTGGGTCACCATGATCCATCCGGAAATCACCTACAAGGCGGTGTATTAGCCCCTTAACCCCGGTTCGCCTCCCAGGGCTTTTTCCTAAAATAGTCCGTGCAGCTCCCGTTCGATGCTTTGGATGATGGTGCCCAGGTCTTCGGGATTGTCGACCGGGTTTAGCTTATCCTGATTGACCACCAGCAACTTCCCTTCCTTGTAGTCGCCGATCCAGTTTTCGTACTTCTCGTTCAGTTTGTTCAGATAATCGATGCGGATCCCGATTTCGTATTCGCGCCCGCGCCGCTGGATGTTGCTGACCAGCGTGGGTACGGAGGCTTTCAGGTAAATAAGCAGGTCGGGTGGTTTGACAAACTGGATGATCGACCGGAAGATGCCCAGGTAGTTATTGTAATCCCGGGAGGTCATCAGACCCATGTCGTGCAGGTTGTTTGCAAAAATGTAGGCATCCTCGTAAATGGTCCGGTCCTGGATAATCAGGTGCTCCTTTTTCTGGATTTCGCAGAGTTGCTGAAAGCGGGCGTTCAGAAAAAAGATCTGCAGATTGAAGGACCAGCGCTTCATGTCGTTGTAAAAATCCTCCAGATAGGGATTGTTGTCCACCGTTTCAAATACTGCTTCGCATTTGTAATGCTTGGCAAGCAAGCCGGTGAGGGTGGTTTTGCCCGCTCCAATGTTACCTACTATCGCTATATGCACAATGCTGAATTTAAAACTTTTGCTCCAATTGATCACCGACCGGCCGGCCGGGAACTTAAAACCGTTTTATGCCAATGATCTCCCTGACTTCGGAAACCGTTTTGCGTGCGCTGTCGGCGGCTTTTTCGGCTCCCTCGGTTGCCACGCGGCGGACGTACGCTTCATCGGCGGAAAGTTCCCGGATCCTTTCCCGCAAGGGGTCGGTGAAACGGATCATATCTTCCGCCAACTGTTTCTTCATGTCCCCATACCGGATACGGCATTGGTTGTACTCCTCGTTGAAATGCGCGTGTGTTTCCGGCGCCGAAACCAGCTGCATCAGGGTGAACAGGTTCGCGATCGCTTCGGGCTTTTCCTGGTTCGGCCTGCTGGGGCCACTGTCGGTTACCGCGCGCAGCACTTTTTTTCGGATCACCGAAGGATCGTCGCGAAGGAAAATCGCGTTGCCTTCGCCTTCCGATTTGCCCATCTTCCCGCTTCCGTCCAGACCCGGTACCTTCACCAGTTCGGTTCCGAAATTAAAAGCAAAAGGCTCTTTAAAATAGTCGGTCTTATACAGGTGATTGAAGCGGTTGGCGAAATTGCGTGTCATTTCCAGGTGCTGCTCCTGATCCTTTCCCACGGGAACCTTGGTGGCGTGGTGTATCAGAATATCCGCGGCCATCAGGGTGGGGTAGGTCAGCAGACCCGCGTTCACGTTTTCGGGATGCTTCCGGACCTTTTCCTTAAAGGAGGTGCAGCGTTCCAGTTCCCCCAGGTACGAGATCATATTCAGGTAGAGGTAAAGCTCGGTTACCTCGGGGACATCCGACTGGATGTAAATACAGGCTTTTTCGGGATCAATCCCGGCGGCCAGGTATTCGATCAGGACATTCTTCACGTTTCCGTGGAGGTCGCCCGGGGTAGGGTGCGTCGTAAGTGAATGAAGATCAGCAATGAAAAAATAACAGGTATGGGTGTCCTGCATTTTAACGAAATTTTTCATGGCGCCCAGGTAGTTGCCCAGGTGCAGGTTCCCGGTTGAACGTATTCCGCTTACAACGATTTCCATGGGGCCGAAAGTAAGAAAAAATCTCCTATTGGCATGCCGGAGAATACGCGCTTTTGTTATTTTTGGACGAAATGAAAGGATTTTTAGGTAAGTTGCATTCGTTGTGGCTCCAGGTTGTGTTGCTTCTCGTTTACATCATCCACTTCCCATTTTTTCTCTTTTTTTCGCGGGACGAACGTTATTTCAGGTCCCTGAATATCGCGCGGAAACTGTGTTCGGCGTCCTTCATGAATCTTTCGGGGATATTTTTCGATATCCGGTATGAGGAGGAGCTGGACCGGAAAGCCACCTATGTTTTTGTCCCCAATCATACATCCTACCTGGATATTCCGCTGCTTTGCCTGATCGCCAACGGGGCGTTTTTCTTTATGGGAAAAGAAGAACTGATCCGCAACCCCCTCTTCCGGCTGTTTTTCAAAACGATTGATATCCCCGTGAACCGGGAGAGCAAGCTGTCGGGATACCGGGCGCTGCAGCAGGCTTCCGAACGGATCAAAAAAGGAATGAGCCTGGTGCTGTTTCCAGAGGGGACCATCTCGGACCGTCCCCCGGAAATGCTGCCGTTCAAAAGTGGGGCATTCCGTCTGGCAATCGAAAACCGGGTTCCGGTGGTGCCGGTTTCCATGCTCAATACCTGGGACATCCTTTACGATAAAGGTCAGAAAAATGGTTCCCGGCCGGGAATTATTCGTATTTTTGTGCATAAACCCGTGCCTACAGCCCATCTGGAGGTGAGTGACGAGGAAAAGTTGAAAGAGGAAGTGTACGGCATCATGCACGCTAAACTTTTCGAATATGCGAGTAAGCAAAAGTACCGTGGAAAAGATGGCGCATTTGGCCCGTCTTGAAGTGGAGAATATGGAAAAAATGCAGGAAGACATGAGCAGGATCCTGGATTTCATGGATAAGCTCAACGAACTCGACACGGACCAGGTGGCGCCGCTGATCTACCTGAATGACGAAGTGAACGTGACCAGGCCCGATGAAACCGGTGAAGAGCTTTCCCGGGAGGATGCGCTGAAAAACGCGCCCGATACCGACGGTACCTTCTTCAAGGTTGCAAAAGTTATTGATCTTTAGCGGATCTGTAAATTTTTTTATACATCGCTTTCCTGCCTCTTAAATTTTATTAGATTTGATTCATGGATAAACCGAAACCGCTTATCTCCTTAAAAGACATAGGAAAAAAATACCTGATCGGCACGGAAGTCATTCATGCCCTGCGATCGGTCACCCTGGATATTTACAAAGGGGAGTTTGTTGCCCTGATGGGCCCCTCGGGTTCGGGAAAATCCACCCTGATGAATATTCTGGGCTGCCTGGACACGCCAACCAAGGGACAGTACATATTAAACGGCATCGACGTCAGCCGGATGAGTGACAATCAGCTTGCCGAAGTCCGCAATAAGGAAATCGGATTTGTATTTCAAACGTTCAACCTGTTGCCGCGCTCCACCGCGCTGGATAATGTAGCGCTTCCCCTGGTGTATGCCGGCGTTCATAAAGCGGACCGGGAACAACGGGCCAAAGCCGTCTTGGAGCATGTCGGGCTGGGCGATCGGATCAAGCACAAACCCAACGAGTTGTCCGGCGGGCAGCGTCAGCGTGTGGCCGTGGCACGGGCGCTTATCAATAACCCGTCCATTATCCTGGCCGATGAGCCCACCGGAAACCTGGACACCAAAACCTCCATTGAGATCATGGCCCTGATTGAGGAAATCCACCGGCGCGGCAATACCATTGTATTGGTTACCCACGAGGAGGATATCGCCATGCACGCTCACCGGGTTATCCGGGTCCGGGACGGGGAGGTGGAAAACGACCATGCCAATGAAAACATCCGCTCCGTATCCGCTGTTATAGAAAGCTGAACAAGCTAAATACTTCCCGGCATGAAGATCTACACAAAAAAGGGAGATCGGGGCGAAACCTCATTGATCGGGGGGACGCGGGTTCCAAAATACAGTCTTCGCATAGAAGCCTACGGGACGGTCGACGAACTGAACGCCTACGTGGGGCTGATCCGCGATCAAGCAATCGGGGAAGGCAACCGATCGGTCCTGAAGGAAATCCAAGAAGAGCTGTTCACCATCGGATCCAATCTGGCAGCGGATCCCGAGCGTTCCCGTATGAAGCTGCCTGAAGTAAGTGAGAAATCAGTGACCGGCCTGGAAAAGGCGATTGACCGGATGCAGGAGGAGCTGCCCGAACTCCGGCACTTTATACTGCCAGGAGGTCATACCACGGTATCATTTTGTCATATTGCCCGGTGCGTTTGCCGGCGAGCCGAACGCCAGATCGTGAAACTCGCGGAAAGGGAAACTGTTA
>JAJUHF010000157.1 GCA_029268045.1 Anseongella ginsenosidimutans | reverse complement strand
GGATTGTGGTCACCGCTGCCAAGAAATACGGTGCAAGCGGTCGCGGGATAGACATTGATCCCGAGCGCATCCGGGAGGCCAGGGAAAACGCGAAAAAAGCCGGTGTAGAAGACAAAGTGGAATTCATTGAAGGCGATCTGTTTGAGTCTGACGTGAGTGAAGCCTCCGTGGTGACCCTGTATCTGCTTTCCTCGGTGAATATGAAGCTTCGTCCCATGCTGTTGAAGCAACTGAAGCCCGGAACCCGGATCGTTTCCCATGCATTTGATATGGGAGACTGGGAGCCCGATGAAACCCGTACGGTGGACGGCGCCCGGATTTACCTTTGGACTGTGCCCGCCGAATAAGACTAGCTTGATTTTTAAGATAAATTTCCGTATTTTTGTTACGATTTCTGCCGTGAGGTATCTTCGCGTAAAATTGCCGTAATCCGTAATAAAAAAGTGAGTGGGATGAGGATGACAAGGAAGTTATTATATAGCATGGGAGCGTCTGTGCTGTTGGCCGTGGCACTGGGTGCCTGGACCGGCAAATCGGAACACGCTTCGGAATTTACTGAAATTAAAGAAAAATCCACCAGCGCGACGCCATCCGGCGCCGAGGTGGACGCAACGCCTGAGCGCAGCTACCGCAATCACGTACGCGATCTTTACCGGGAATTGGGATTGGCTGCCACAGGGCTTGATAGCACGGTATTCGACAGCGCCCTTACCGGGTTTTACAATCTGAAGGCCGCTGGTAAACTTTCCGGGGATAAGGACGTGCTCAGCATCGTGGACTTTACTAAATCCAGTCGTGAAAAGCGTTTATGGATCCTCGATCTGGACCGGAAGGAAGTCGCCTACAACACCTGGGTGGCTCACGGCAAAAACAGCGGGGGCGACCGGGCTACCCGCTTTTCGAATAAGGAATCCTCCCATCAGAGTAGTCTCGGATTTTACCTGACCGGTGAAGTATATTACGGCAAGCACGGCCGTTCATTGCGGCTGGACGGAATGGATCCCGGTTTCAATTCCAATGCGCGTAAACGGGCCATCGTACTCCATGGGGCCGATTACGTGAGTCCGGGCTTTATCAAGCGTGTAGGCCGGCTCGGACGGAGCTTCGGTTGCCCCGCGGTTCCGGCTGATTTAAGTGACGAGATCATTGACCGCATCCGGGAAAAGACCGTCCTTTATATCCACGGCCCACAAACCCGGTATCGATCCGATTACCTCAACGCGCGGTCTGCAGCGACTTTTCTGATGCCTGTAAACGGGTAAGCAGTATGGAGTCCAAGCCGTACACATCCGGCCGGTATTGCAGCGTATTGTTTTCGTCCACCCAGCAGGTAGCATAGGTTAGGTACACCGGTACCGGCTGGGACAACTCGACATTCTGTGCTTTGGGCTGGTCCTTCCCCATCTCGGTTTTAATAAGCTCGAAATTCCCCCCCGGACCAAATAACGCTTCGGCTAATTCCAACGGTTTTTCCACGCGTACGCATCCGTGACTGACCGCCCTGTTTTCCCGGTCAAATGCGGCTTTTACCGGGGTGTCATGCAGGTACACACTGCTTTGGTTTTCAAAAAGGAATTTTATTTTTCCAAGTGCATTCTGACTCCCCGGCCGCTGCTTGAAGCTATAGGGCATCTCGCCATCCGATACGCGTTTCCATTTGATCTTCCGGGAATCCTCCACCTTTTCACCGTTCTCATATACGTCAATATTGGCATTTTCCAGGTAATACGGGTCGGCGGCGGCTTTCTGGATAATTTCATTGGATGCGATGCTTTTGGGAATATGCCAGATGGGATTTACCTGGGCGCGTTCGATCAGGCTATTCAATTGGGGGGTCTGCCAGCGCCGCGCCGGTTCGCCCACGCAAACCTTCATGTTCAGCACCGGCTTGCCCTTTTCCATCACATAAAGCCTAAAATCGGGAATGTTCACCAACACATATTTTTCTTCCCCGGGTTTGTTTTTCCATCGCAGTCTTTCCAGGTTCGCTACGAGCGCCTGTCGTTGCTCCGCCTGGCCCGTATCGCTTGCCGGACCTTTTAAGAGGGCCGCCTGCATCGTTTTATACTCGCTTCCCGAGGGCTGGATACTGTCCAGAAGCGCATCCAAATCGTCGCTTTCATACAGGCGGGTAAGGGACGCGCTGTCGGGGCGCTCGGTTTCAATGTAGTAGCGCGGGAAGATCTCCGCAGGATCCGTATATCCGTATTGCATGGCAAGTCCGTAGGCTGCCAGGGCAGCGGCAAACTCGCTTTCCAATTGGGCGATCACCGGAATTGCTTCCCCGGCTGTGGAAATGGCCTCTTTGTTCTTGAGGCTGTCCGCTAAACGGCGCAGCCGGTCGGGTTGGAACAGGTTGGAGTCCAAACCGTGTTCTCCGGCCCGCTCAAGCCGCTCAAGAAGTGCTTCGGCCCCGCCGTCGGCAAGATGGGCTTTCAGAAGGACCGGCGCGTATTGCTTTTTCCGGTAGTAGTCCAACACGAGGTCCCCGTATTTCATCTTCCTCCCGTTCAGTACCTTCTCCAGTTCGGGAGCGACGACCGCCGGGGTGATTTCCTTCAATGCGGGGTTGCGGAATTCCCTGAAAAGGATTTTCCCGATATCTTCTTCGCCACTGCCACAAGCACCCAGAAAAATGAACAGTGGAAAAGCCAGGAGAAAACAAAGCCGGATATTTTTCATTTTTACGTGTTTAGGCTAAGGAGGGAAAATTTCATGCCAGAAACCGGATCTGCTTCGCCGGAACGTAAGCGAAGGATAATTTTGTATTTTTACCGGATTGTAAAAAAGCCATGGGATTGCCATATAAACGAATAATTGTCAAGATCGGATCGAACGTGCTGACGCGCCGAGACGGCCTGCCCGATCAGGAACGAATGGAACACCTCGTGGGTCAGATCGCGGCGATGCGGAATAGGGGCCTGGAGGTAATCCTGGTGTCTTCGGGCGCGGTGGCGTTCGGGCGAAGCCTCCTTGAGGTGTCCCGTAAATCCGATACAGTCGCGGCCCGGCAGCTGCTCGCCTCCACCGGCCAGGTGCATCTGATCAACGCTTTTGCCCGTTTCTTCAAAAAATACGACACGCTTTGCTCGCAGGTGCTGGTGACCAAAGAAGATTTCCGGGATCGCCTGCATTACCTTCACATGAAGAACTGCTTTGAAATCCTGCTTCAGCACGAGGTAGTTCCGGTGGTCAATGAAAACGACGTGATTTCGGTAACGGAGCTGATGTTTACCGATAACGACGAGCTGGCTGGCCTGATCGCTTCCATGCTCAACGCGCAGGCCCTGATCCTCCTTACCAATGTGGATGGTATTTTCCGTGGCGACCCCAACGACGGCGATGCCGAATTGATTGAAAAAGTGACCGATGATACACCCGCGTTTCTGCCCTTTATTTCCGGGAAACGATCACAGTTCGGCCGGGGCGGAATGATTACCAAAACCGGCATTGCCCGGAAAGCTGCCGGACTGGGGATCGCCGTGCATATTGCAAACGGCACAAGCGAAAACATCCTGCTGCGGATTCTGGACGAAGAGGTAAAACATACCCGATTTATCCCCAAAAAGAGCGCCTCGGGTAAAAAGAAATGGATCGCCCATGCAGGCCATAACGCAAAAGGGACCGTACTGGTTAACGAGGGGGCCCGGGCCGCGCTGGTGTCCGACCGGGCCAGCAGCTTGCTGCCGGTGGGGATTATCTCAATTGAAGATGATTTTCAGAAAGGGGAGGTGATCCGCATCCTGGATCACGAGCGGCGTTTCGTTGGATTGGGGATCGCCGAATACAGCTCAGAAAAAGCACGGGAGCGGATTGGCCAGAAGAAACAACGCCCCCTGGTCCACTACGATTATTTGTTTTTAAACCCGGAAATATAGATATTTCGCTTTCGCCTCGAATAGATTATGGAATACAAACAGTTTTTGGAAGAAGCCCGGCGGGCCACCCGCAGCCTGGCCACACTGGATGCGGCGCGCATCAATCAGCTCTTGAAGGATGTTTCCGCCGCCGCGCTGGAAAAGACCGATTTTTTATTGCAGGAAAATCAGAAGGATCTAAACCGGATGGATCCCCAGGACCCGCGCTACGATCGGCTGAAGCTGACCCCCGAGCGCATCCGGGATATTGCTGCCGATATGGTCAATGTAGCAGACCTCCCCAATCCCTTGGGCCGGGTGCTGTCGGAAAAGTCACTTGAAAACGGTTTGCGGGTATCCAAGGTCAGCGTGCCGCTGGGTGTGGTAGGAATCGTTTACGAGGCGCGCCCCAACGTGACGTTCGATGTGTTTTCACTTTGTTTCAAAACAGGGAATGTGGCGGTGCTGAAGGGAGGAAGCGATGCCGAAGCATCGAATCGGGCTATTATTTCGGTGATTCACGAGGTGCTGCAGCGGCACGGGATCGATCCCCGGATCGCCACCCTGCTTCCGGCCGAACGCGAAGCCACCCAGGCCTTGCTGGATGCGGTGGGGTATGTGGATGTGGTGATTCCCCGGGGAAGCCAACAGTTGATCAATTACGTGCGCGAACATGCCCGGGTTCCGGTGATTGAGACGGGCGCCGGCATTGTTCATACGTATTTTGACGAAAGCGCGGACGTTGAAATGGGCACCTCCATTATTCTGAACGCAAAAACCCGGCGGCCCAGTGTGTGCAATGCGCTGGATTGTCTCTTGATACACCGGAACAGACTATCGAACTTGCCCGACCTGTTGCGGCCGCTTGCTGAAAAAGAGGTGGTGGTTTACGCCGATGAGCGGGCTTACAGCGAATTGAAAGGAAACTACCCGGAAAGGCTGCTTCAGCCTGCCACGCCCGATCATTTCGGGACCGAGTTCCTGTCGCTGAAAATGTCGGTCAAAACGGTCGATGATCTCGAGGG
>JAJUHF010000156.1 GCA_029268045.1 Anseongella ginsenosidimutans | reverse complement strand
TTCAATGTATTGATTTTCGTAGGTGATGTAGGGATTATCCAGGTCCACCCAATAGCCCATCTTCCGGGTGAGGTCATTCCAGACATCGGTATATTTCATGACCTCTTTTCGGCATGCCTGGTTATACTCCTCAACCGAAAGCTTTACCCCAATGTCCTCCTTGGTAATTCCCAGAGACTTCTCCACGGCGAGCTCAATGGGCAATCCATGCGTATCCCAACCGCCTTTTCGCTCCACGCGGTATCCTTGCAACGTTTTGTAGCGGCAGAATATATCTTTGATGGTCCGGGCCATCACGTGATGGATCCCGGGGATGCCATTCGCTGACGGCGGACCTTCGTAAAAGGTAAAGGATCGGTCGGCCGGCCTGGAATGGATGCTTTGTTCAAAAATGCCGTTTTCTTCCCAATAAGCTAAGATCTCTTTTCCTATTTCAGGCAGATTCAGCTGCTTGTATTCCTTGTATGGCAATGGTCTGTACGGATTAATAAATAAAAAATATGAAGAAAGGCCGATGGTTTTCCTCACCCCGCTCCCTTCTGCAGTAAAAGGCAAAGATACAATTTGTTGTAATTTTCTGCTAGCGCCTGCCCTCCCGGCGAATTATGTTCAAACATATTTTTAAGGAAGACTGGTTTCTACCCGTAACAAATTTGTAACTTTTGTTAAATTTCTATTTGAGATTGTTTAAATTACTCTTAACTTTGTTCCTGGATTATGAAAAATACGGACAACACAATCGGAAAAAACATCAAGGCTTTGCGTCAGACAAAGAATTGGAGCCAGGAGCAAGTCGCAACAAGGTTGGGAATTACTGCTCCGGCGTTTTCAAAAATCGAGTGCGGTTTTACTGACATTAACTATTCCAGATTGAAGCAAATCGCTGATCTTTTTGGACTTTCGGTGGTGGAATTGATTACCTACCACAACCAGGAAGAACAAAAAAAGTATCAAAGCGAATTGCAGAAGCTGAAGGAAAAGTTGTATGAGAGTGAGGGCGAAATCATTAACCTCCAGAAAAAGATCATTGTCCTGCTGGAAGAAAAACAGCGACTGGAGTTAGAGAGAGACAAAGCGCAGGCTTCGCTTTAATTACCAGGCGCCTCTATTCCGCGCGCTCAGTGGTCTTTGGTTTCTGCCGTTGGGACAATACCTGTGAAAACTAATCACGGCAGAGCCATTCCATTTTTTCTGTATGCTTTACAAAACCCGGGGAATCGTACTTAAAACGACCGGCTATAAAAGCAGTAGCGTCATTACGCAGGTATTTACCGAAAAATTCGGATTGCAGTCCTACCTGATCAACGGGGTAAGGAAGTCCGGCAGTAAAGTTCCTTATAATGTACTCCAACCACTCCATTTGCTGGAGATGGTGGTGTATTACAAAAATTCCGCTTCCCTGCAACGGGTAAAGGAAATAAGAAACAGCCCGGTATTCTTTCATATCCCGCTTGATGTGACCAAAAGTACGGTTTGCCTGTTCCTGTGCGAAGTGCTGTACAAGACATTGCGCCGCCAGTCAGGCGAAGACCCGGCTTTGTTTGAGTACATCGCCAGTTCCATGGAGCTGCTGGACCATCATGAAGGCAGCATCGGAAATTTTCATTTGCTGTTCCTGATGGGGCTGACCCGGCATCTGGGATTTTATCCCGACGCGCGGGACCCGGATGGCAATTATTTTGATCTCCAGAACGGGCGGTTCCTGGAAAAGGCCCCCTCACACCCCTGGTATATCGGTCCGGGCCTGACCGGCTGCTGGCGAAAACTCATCCACTCCCGGTACGAAGAGCTCAGCGAACTCCGGATCGGCAGCGGAGACCGGCGTCAATTACTCCGCACGCTGCTGGATTATTACAATCTGCATATCGAGGGTTTTGGTTCGGTCCGATCCTACGAAGTATTGCAGGAACTGTTTTCCTGAGCTATACCGCAGCCATGCGGTTGTATTTGTTGCGGTATCCCATGGGCGATAATCCGGTGATTTTTTTGAAAACCGTCCGGAATGCCTTTACGTCGGTGTACCCCACCTCATACATCACCTCGGTGACATTCTTGCTGCTGTTCTCAAGAAATTTCTTGGCCGCTTCAATTTTGACACGCTGCATGTACTCAATGGGCGTATTGTTGGTGGCTTTCTTGAATCTCCGCTCGAAATGCCGTCGGCCGATGGCGAAGCGGAGGGCCAATTCCTCCACGGAGATCCGTTCCCCTACGTTGTGCTCAATGAATTCCTGGGCCTGCTTGATGGGTTCATCCTCGTGTTTTTTCTGACCCTGGAACATGATAAAGGGCGACTGGGTTTTCCGGTCAATTTCGATTGCAAAGAACTTGGAGGCCCTTATGGCCAGCTCCCGGTCGGTGTATTTTTCAATCAGATGCAACAGCAGGTTCCAGTACGAACTCGCCCCCCCGCTGGAATACAATCCCTGTACATCGGAAATAATCTGCCCGTCCACCAGTTTTACTTTGGGAAACAGGGTCCGGAACTCGTCGGCGTACAACCAATGCGTGGAACATTCCTTTCCATCGAGCAGCCCGGTAGCTGCCAGCAGAAAAGCGCCCAGGCACAAACTTGCCACCTCGGCGCCCCGGGCATGCTGACGCAGAATCCAGGGAATCAGATCCCGGTTGCTTTCAAGGGTCGCTTTCAAATCGCCGCTCAAGGCGGGAATGATCACCAGATCGGTCTTTTTGACTTCCTCAAGCGCAGCATCGGTCCGTACACTGAAGACTCCGTGGTTTAGCGGAACTTCCCTGTTTCGTCCCACCAGCTGCACTTCAAAGGCCGGCTCCCTGCCTGATTCCCTCAGAAATTGATTGACCGCCGACAGCATGTACGAAGGGTCCACGATGCTTGCGGGAACTGCCTCCTTGAATACGAGAATGGATACTTTTCTGGTTCTCATCTGCTTTTGTTGTGTGTTCATTCCATGTCGCAATACGCACCCCATTTTGTCTCATTTACACACGGCGATCCTTCCTTTTGCTGAATACTTTTGTATTACCTGATCGTATCGTAGCTAAGGAATTTTAAAAATGCGAAAAATAATTGCATCCATCAATATTACACTGGACGGATTTATGGCGGGTCCCCGGTGTGAGATGGATTGGCATTTTCGTTACTGGACGGAAGAAATGGCCGAAATTACGGGGAAGGTACTTAGCGAAGCGGACACCATCCTGTTGGGGCGGGTCACCTACCAAGCCATGGCATCGTATTGGTCTTCCGTTATTTTCGATCTGTCTTTTCCCCGGGAGGATCTCGCCATCGCCGAAATGATGAATAGCCATACCAAGGTGGTTTTTTCAAGATCGCTGGTACGGACCTGTTGGAATAACAGCCGGATCGCCGGAACGAATATCCGCTCGGAAATTGCCCGGCTCAAAGGGGATCGGAAAGGCCACAACAAGAATATTATTTTATACGGAAGCCATTCATTGCTGTTGACCTTGCTGCGGATGAACCTCATTGACGAATACCATCTCTGGATCCACCCGGTATTCCTGGGCAGCGGAAAACCCTTGTTTGTTACTCCCCCGGTGCAACAACTCCGGCTGCTCCATTCGCAAACCTTCCACTCAGGGGTTGTATTGCTACGTTATGAAGCCGGGCGCCTGGGCGGAATGAGTCTTTGATCCTTCCAACACAAAGGTTGTCCGTTCAAACAACGCGGCCGTCGCGTCGTCGGGCCCGGAATGAGACTGAACCACATAATATTCGGCGGTGAGCGCGAGTTTTTCACTCCGCTCGATGCGCATTTTCAGAAATCCGTGCTGCGTATCGCAGTAATTTTCCAGTGTTACGCCCTTAAAGCGATCGGGATCGTCAAGTACCTGCCCGTCATCCGGATCCGCAATCCGGTGCAGGTCCGCGTAGCCTCCCGCGCCCGCAACCAGGTACCGGACCGTTTCCCCCGTAGGGTATTGTTTGCTGAACCGTTGGTAATTATGCACATGTCCGCTGCAAACCACATCCGGCAGTACTCCGCTCAGCGTGAAGGCACGTTCCAGGCGATCGATCATGTACCGGCTGGAACCGTGATTAATGTCCGCCGAATAGGGTGCATGATGTAGACAGAGGAACAAGGCCTTCTCCCCTTTTTCCTGACCGAAAGCCCGGAGCTCGTGCAGCAACCAGTCGAACTGCGTATCGTCAATGTACCCGAACTTGGAAATGTTCCCGTACAGGCAGATGAAGTTAGCCAGCGGCGTCCGTAGACTCCAGTACACATGGGGTTGGATCTGACTGAGCCTTCGGCTTCCGCCGGAAAAAGCAAGGGGCCGGGGCTGTGTATCACAGAATACCGCCATGAAGGCATCCAGACTCCCATACACCGGTCCGGCCGGATTGATGTCGCCGTCGTGATTACCCGCCAGGGCAAGCACCGGCGCAGGATAATTTTCATAGGGCATGAAGAATTGGGACGCATACTCGTGCGCTTCCCCGTGATCGTAAACGATGTCTCCCAGATGGAGCAGAAAATGCGGTCCTTTCCGGCCCTTCTCATCGGACCGGATCTGCGCGCCCATTGCCCTGGCCACGCGCCGCTGAAACTCGGGTTGCCGCCGGCTTCCCGTATCTCCCACCAGGTGAAACTCCATTGTGTCCACGGCTTGGGTCGGTTCGCACGAGGTGATGTCCTGAATATCCAGGTGGAATGGCCAACTCCCCGGCGGCTTGGGCAACGGTTGCAGATCCGTTTGGTTACCAACGGGATACTTCAGGATCACCGGCTTTCTTCTCTTTAACTCACTAATCTGTGCAGGACCGTTCATAGTGTAAGCAACAGCCGATCGGGAAGTATGTTTACTGCTTGAGATTTAATCTCCGTATTCGGATTGGGTCATTTGTTTGATAAAGCCGCGGGCAGCACGTACGTCGTATTCCTTACTTTGGGAATCGG
>JAJUHF010000155.1 GCA_029268045.1 Anseongella ginsenosidimutans | reverse complement strand
TTCACCACCTAATCGCATGGTATAATAAAGCAAGCGTCGGAAGAATCCCTCTTCTCCTTCCCGTTGCATTTCAATCAGAAACTGTTCACCCGAGTCACTTGTACATTGGAGATCGAACTGCGCTACCCGGGTACCTTTTGTATTCCCTTGACGCTCTACCGACCCGTATAGGAGGCTATTAATTTTACGCCTCCCGTCTAATATATTATTCAGCAAATCAATCAAGAGCCCACGATTTTCTACTTTACCGAATACGTATTTAAATACACGATCCTGGCGCAAATCCAGATAGCGTACTTCATAAGGGAGGCTGGGCTCCATTAACCGCAGATCGTTTAACATTCCCCCATTGGGATTCATTCCTACTGATTGATGTGACCATTCAGGGCGCAATCCCATTGCAAACTCCGGGGACAACGACTCTGCCCAGGAAAGTTGCCTTTCACGGATATTGGAGTAAAACATACAGGTTCTATTGGTGAAGTAAAGGTAGACAGGCTCCGGATTTTGGTCAAGAAAATTCGTATAGCTATAAGTTTTAAACTAGAGCTATAGGTTTTGATTCTAAGCAGCCCGGAGACAAAACTTTGGCTTTCATCTGACGCAAGCCGGTTTCCAGGGCTATTTCACGATCTTGTTCGTACTAATTACCATGCGGTTCCAACCGTTGATGGTGATTACGGCCATGATGATCTGGGCAATGTAATTCGGTTCGAACAGCTTTTCAGCCTTTTTGTAGGTTTCATCGCTCAGACCGTGTTGGTTGATCAGGGTCACTTCCTCGGTGATCGCCAAAATGACCCGTTCTTCCTCAGTAAACAATTCGGTTTCCCTCCAGGCGTTGAGCAGGAAAATCCGCCGGGGAGTTTCGCCGTATTTTAAGGCGTCGGCCGTGTGCATATTGATGCAGAAAGCACATCCGTTTATCTGGGAGGCACGGATTTTTATCAGTTCCAGGTGGGTTTTCGAAAGTTTTGAATTCTGTAAATATTCTTCCAGCCCGCGCATGGCTTTGTATGCCGCGGGTTCAAGTGTAGGGATGTCTATGCGTTCTTCCATTATGATGTTTAGTTTTGACAAAGGTAGCTCCGAAATTAGTCAAAGCTCTTAAACTGGTTTAAGAAAAACTGGTTTAAGAACGGGATCTTTTTTTGATTTCGCTTAAATATTCAGGTGTCATGTTCAAGTAAGAGGCCAGGATCTGCTGAGGAATCCGCCGGGTGAATTCAGGAAAATGGTCGCGGAAATGATAATAAAATTGCTCCCGCGAAAAGTCATACAAATATTTGGTCCGAAGCTGTGAAGCGGCATAGGCTCGTTGATAGATCAGCCTGAAATAGCGTTCCAGCTGTGGAAAGCGGCTGAATAGCTTTTCCTGGCGCTGACGGTCAATCTGCATTACCGCGCTTTCCTCCATTGCCTGGACGGTGAATTCGGTTTGGGCTTGCTGTTCAAATGCCGCGTAATCCGTAATCCACCAATCCTCGATGGCAAACTGAACGGTCTGTTCAACTCCTTTTCCGTCAATAAAGAACATGCGGAGGCAGCCCTGGAGCACAAAATAATGAAACCGGCAGCGGGTGCCCTGATCCACCAGATTTTCCTTCTTCCGGAAAGTCTGGAACTGGAAAGAACCGAGGACTTCCTCTTCGTCGTCCCGAAGGATCTCTACGTATCGCCTGATGTGGTCAATTAGCTTCCGTTGCATTTCATTGCTCGGCGTGCAGCCCGATTTTGTTTCCTTCCGAATCGATAATCAATGCAATATAGCCTGGAGGGATTCCAGTATGGTCTCGTAGAACTTCTGCGCCCGGTCGATGTCGGTTACCGGTATCTCAAACCAGGTAATTACGTTTGTCCGCTCATCAATTTTCTGCAGTTTCGTCATGATTTTCTTTTTTGTACAAAGTTAATGCTCTGCGTGGAAACTGAGAACGCCTCCTGCTACTGTTTATATAAACAACACGCCGGCAGCGCGTCATATGCTGCGGACGAAGCCGTGTCCAATTCGGTTTCGTGGCCGGCCGCGGCAATCGCTTTGCTAACGGCCTGTTTTGAAGTGGCTTCGGAGTCGAAATTCAGATGAACCACTTTGGTGGTTACGTCCCAATTGGCCGAAGTTACGCCTTGAACGCCTTTGGCGGCCTTTTCGATCCGGTTTTTGCACATCACGCAGTTGCCGGAAACCTTCAGCTGGGCATGCTCCAGACCCTCCGGCTCCGGGGATGCATCGTTATTCATCATACTGAGCTTCCCTTCAAGCTGGGCGCTTGCATCCACCGTGAAGGTGCCCCGGGTCACGATCTCCTCCCCCTCTGCAAGACCTGACAATACCACGTATTGGTCGCCCAGGGAAGGGCCGAGTTCAATTTCCCGCATGCGGAAGGCTGCCGTGGAAGTGCCCGGTTGTTTTACATACACGATGGAACGTTTGCCGGTCCAAAGTACCGCCGACCGGGGAATCACGATCCCGGCATGCTTTGTTTTCAAAGGCGCCTTGACGCGCGCAGTCGCATACATTTCCGGCTTAAGGGAACGGTTGCTGTTGGAAATCTCCACCCGGATTTTGGCGGTTCGCGAATCGGCGTCGAGGATCGGATTGATGAAGGCGATCCGGCCCTTGAAGATTTCGCCGGGCATGCTTTGCAGGGTATATTCCAGCGGGTCGCCGACCTTTAAAAAGGGTAGATCCGACTCGTAAGCGTCAAAAACCGCCCACAGGCGGGACAGGTTGGAAATGGTGTACAGGACACTGCCGGCGTTGATGTAGTCGCCCGAATTCACATTTTTGGAAGTCACCACCCCGGTTGTATTGGCGTGAATATCCACGTAGGGAGAAACCGTCCCGGATTCCAGGATTTCGTTGATCTGCGCTTCGGACACTTTCCAAAGGCGAAGTTTTTCCCGGGCGGCATCCAGCAGGAAGGGCTGCGCGTCGGCCAGTTTGGCTGCTTCCAGCAATTCCTGTTGCGCGGTGAGCAGATCGGGCGAATAGATCCGGGCAATGCGCTGTCCCTCCTTCACCGTTTCACCCGTAAAACTTATATACAGCTTTTCGATCCGGCCATTGACATGGGAAGTCTGCGATTGCTGCAAACGCTCATCGACCTGGATGGTGCCGTAAAGCTCCACCTCTTTTACCGCCGATTGGGATCCAACGACCGAGGTCTGGACGTTGGCCAGGGCAAGGGCCTCTTCCGACAGCTGAATGGCCTCGTCGTCTAGCTGATCGCTGCCCGGCGCGGAGGAGCTTAACGGAATCAGATCCATGGCGCATAGCGGACATTTTCCCGGTTCATCCATCCGGATCTGAGGATGCATGGAACAGGTCCACACCGTGGCCGCATCACCGCCGGCGGATTCAGTTTCGTGGTTGTGGGTCCGGTCGCGAGACGAACCTCCTCCGAAGACCGCCCATCCCAGAAGTACACCACACAGCAGTACCGCACCGTAGCTTACTGCTTTGTTCTTACGGATATCTTTTAACTTCTTCATTGCGTTGCTATTAATTGTTCAATGGACGCGGCCGTCGTATTGTAACTGGCAAGTGCTTCCGCTTGGCGAAGCTGATAATCCAGCAATTGCCGCTGGACCTCCAGAACCTGGGTCAGATCGCTTTTACCGCTGACGAACTCCTTGACAATCAGCCTGTAAGCAGTCTCAGCGAGGTTTGTCTGCTTTTCATACAGATTCAGGGCCCGGTCCGCATCGTCCAGTTGGCTTTTCAACCGGTAATACTCGCCCCGAAGCGTATTGAGTGTATTCCGGTAGTTTTCCGCGGCCGATTTCCGCCAAAGCTCACTTTCCCGTTGCTGGGCATTGTACTTTTTGCGGAAGAGCGGAAGGCTCACGGAAACCATGGGCATGATCATGTCGTTTCCGTTCATATCGCCCATTGCAAACATCGGTTCGTCGGTCTGGCCAATTACCATGTATTGGACCCCCAGGCCAATACGGGGCTGACTCATTTTCCGGTCTGCCTTGGCTTTCGCCTTGAAGGCCAGGCCTTCTTCGGAAATCATTCCCAGCGTGGGATTATTCCGCTCCAGGGCTGCCAGAGTTTCTTCTTCGTTGAATAAAACGGGTACTTTGCGCATCTCGGGGCTGAGCGAAATTCCGGCATTCGCCTCGCGGTTCAGCAGCGCGTTGAATCGAGCCTTTTCAGCCTGAAGCTGTGCCCGGAGGCTTTCCATGCGGTTTTCGAGCTCGGCTGCTTCCAGTTGGATGCGAAGCACCTCCGACATTCCTGAGCCTGCCCCGGCGCCCATTCCCCGCAATGCGAGCTGCTCAAGCTGATCCAGCAGTTCTTTATTCTCCCGGCTGAACTTCAGTTGCTCCTTAAGGGCCTGCATTGCATACCATCGGGCGCGGACCTCAAGAACCAGCCCGTTAATCGTTTCCCGGTACCGTTGTTCCTGCACCCGGGCCCGATGGACGGCCTCTGCGCGGGCTGCTTTTTTTGTGCCGAACCAGGGGAGCATCTGCATCAGGCCGACATTTCCCAGGGAACGCCCCCCGATGATTTCCATGGGCTCGGTGTACGCCTCCAGCGAAAGCTCGGGATCCGGAAGCGCTCCGGCCTGGGGAATTTTTTCGAGCGAAGCTCCGTGTGCATAGGCCTGGGATTTCACGCCCGGGTTATTCTCGATGGCAACCTGAATGTAATAAGCAAGTGAATCCTCCTGCTGAACCGTCGCATAAACCGGGGATGCATAAACCGGGGTAGTATAAACCGGGGTAGCATAAACCGGGGTAGCGGAAACCTGCGCAGAAACGCCAAAGAGCTTCAGGACAAACAGGAAACCACTGCCCACGAACCATTGTATCTTATTGGTAATCATCTCCTTGTGATTTTTCATGTCAATCTTCGTTTTCTTTTCTGGCCGAATCCGGACCGGTGGCGCGCCGGGAGGCCG
>JAJUHF010000154.1 GCA_029268045.1 Anseongella ginsenosidimutans | reverse complement strand
CTCGCCCACTTCCGGCGTGGCCGCGATCATCCGGATCCGGTTTGCAGCCAGGTCAAGGGCCTCCTTGTCGGCAGCAAAGATCTGCACCTTGCCTTCTTCACCCACTTCCTCTATGTTGATGGTCGTACCGGTTTCACGTTGAAGTTCCTGGATGTTCTTACCGCCCGGACCAATTACCGCGCCAATGAACTCCCGGGGAATTGAAATCTCCACAATACGGGGTGCATGCGGCTTATAATCTTCGCGCGGAGCGCTGAGGACTTTCGCCATTTCATTCCGGATATGCAGCCGTCCCTGCCGGGCCTGCTCCAGGGCTTCGGCCAGTACTTCGTAGGACAGGCCGTCTACCTTGATATCCATCTGGCAGGCGGTGATGCCTTTGTCGGTCCCGGTCACCTTGAAGTCCATGTCACCCAGGTGATCCTCGTCTCCCAGGATATCGGACAGAATGGCGTACTTGCCGGTTTCGGCGTCGCTGATCATTCCCATGGCAATCCCCGAAACAGCCGATTTCAGTTTAACGCCCGCGTCCATCAGGGCCAGGGATCCGGCGCATACGGTGGCCATGGACGAGGAACCGTTGGATTCCAGAATATCCGATACCACCCGGATGGTGTAGGGGTTGTCCGAATCGGATGGCATTACTTGCTTCAAGGCACGCAGGGCCAGGTTACCATGACCGATCTCCCGGCGGGCGGGCGCCCGGTTGGGCTTTACCTCGCCGGTAGAGAATCCCGGGAAATTATAATGCAGGAGGAATTTGTTGTAACCGTAGAACATGGCGCTGTCAATCAGCTGCTCGTCCATCTTCGCTCCCAGGGTAACGGTGGTAAGCGACTGGGTTTCCCCCCGCGTAAAGATAGCTGATCCGTGTGCCGAAGGCAGGTAATCCACTTCGCACCAGATGGGACGGATATCGGTTGCCGAACGGCCGTCCAGACGAATGCGTTCATTCAACACCATGTTTCGCATGGCTTCCTTTTCCACCTGATGGTAATACCGTTTGATCAGCAGTTCGCGTTCTTCGTCGATCTCGCCCTGGGCTTCGATGAATTCGTCCACCAGCGCTTTAAAGCGTTCGGAACGTTCCTGTTTGGCCGTGCCCGATTTGGCAATGGCGTAGATCTTGTCGTACAGCTCGTTCCGGATCTGCTGACGCAGTTCCTCGTCGTTGGTCTCGTGGCTGTATTCCCGCTTGGGTTTGCCCACCAGTTCCGCCAGCTCACGCTGCGCACGGACCTGTATTTTAATGGCTTCGTGGGCCACTTTCAGAGCTTCCAGCAAGTCTGCCTCGGAACATTCCTTCATTTCCCCTTCCACCATGGTGATGTCCTGCTCGGAGGCGGCCACCATGATCTCCAGATCGGCATGCTCCAGGTCGCCCACTTTGGGGTTGACCACAAACTGCCCATCAATCCTGGCCACACGCACCTCGGAAATGGGTCCGTTGAAAGGGATGTCGCTGATAGTCAGCGCTGCCGAGGCAGCCAGACCCGCAAGGCAATCCGGTGACACGTCTTTATCACCCGAGATCATGGTAATCATGATCTGCGTGTCGGCATGATAATCGTCGGGAAACATGGGACGCAATGCCCGGTCAACCAATCTACTGATCAATACTTCGTAATCCGAAAGCCTGGATTCCCGTCTCATAAAACTGCCTGGGATCCGGCCCATGGCCGCAAACTTCTCCTGGTAATCCACTGACATAGGCAGAAAATCGGCTCCGGGTTTCGCTTCTTTCGATGAAACCGCGGTAGCCAGCAGCATGGCATCTCCCATGCGTACGACAACAGCTCCGTCGGCCTGCTTCGCTAATCTTCCTGTTTCGATGGAAATCGTTCTTCCATCGCCCAAATCAAACGATTTGGTAATTCCGCTTTGACTCATTATTTATTTTACTATTATTTTGCAGCGAAAATACATATTTTTTCTACGCCACCGATACGGGGCGGATGAAATTTCTCCTATATTTGCCAAAACCTAAATCAATAGTAATTAACTATGCAAATAAAACTTACTTCTTTTTTTGCAGCCGGACTACTTGTGCTGCTGACTGTCCCTTCCCATGCGCAGAAAACAAAAGGTTCTGAATTCCGGCCTGAAGTAGGCATTTCCGGATCACTCGGGCATATTCCCTTGCTGGTGAAATCGGGCGGCCGGTTTATCCAGCCATCCGTGGCCAGCTTCTTAATGCCCGAGAAAAGCGAAGCGGAATTTGAGGCGAACCTGCAAAAATACGCCGATTCGCCGGTGAAGATTTTCGCCTGCAATAGCTTCCTTCCAAAAGACCTGAAATCGGTGGGTCCTGAGCACAACCAGGCGGCCGTACTGGCCTATGCCGAAAAAGTATTTCAGCGCGCCCGGAAGGCCGGTGTGGAAGTCATTGTGTTCGGAAGCGGCGGATCCCGCCGGATACCGGAGGGGTTCAGCGAAAAGGAAGCCACCCGGCAGTTTGTTGCCCTGGGAAAGAAAATGGGCGAACTGGCCAAAAAATACGGGGTGGTCATCTGCCTGGAAAACCTGAACAGTACGGAAACAAACATGATCACCACCTTTGAAGAGGCCTACCGCGTGGCCAAAGCGATCGATCATCCCAACTTCCGGCTGACCGTGGATATTTACCACATGCTGAAGGAAAACGAATCGCCGCGCGTCATTAAGAAGGCAGCCAAATACATTTACCACTGTGATCTGGCGGAAAAAGAGGGTCGGGCCGCACCCGGTGTGGGCAATGAGGATTTCCGGCCGTTTTTCAAGGCCCTGCGCGAGATTGATTACCGGGGGAAAATCGCCATCGAATGCCGTTGGAGAAAGATGGAGGAGGAACTTCCCATAGCCATCCAGACGGTCAACACCCAGTTGGCCGAGGCTCTTTAAGAAGCCCTTTAAAATAAACATCCGGACGGCATGGCAAATTCCATGAACGTCCGGATGCAATTATGATCGATGCCGTTTATTAACGACGCAGACCGAGTTTCTTGATAATGGCACGGTACCGCTCGATATCCGTTTTCATCAGGTAATCGAGTTGCGCGCGACGCTTACCAACCAGCTTCTGCAACGCAAGCTGCGTGGAAAAATCCTTCCGGTTCTTTTTAAGATGTTCAGTCAGGTGACTGATCCGGTAAGAGAATAAGGCAATCTGCCCTTCGGGCGAGCCGGTGTCTTCAGGACCTTTTCCGTGTTCCTTGAAGATTTCTTGTTTCTTTTCGGTACTTAAATACATTTCTTGAATAATATTAAAGCTACAATAAGGGCGCAAAGATAGGGTTAACCCTGCTGAAATTCAAACTTTTTCGCAGTTTTATTCAGGAAGGCTCCGATATGTTCCGCCAGGAGCGCGGTTTCAATCAGGAAGCCGTCGTGTCCGTACACGGAATCAATTTCCACAAAATGCGCCCCGGGAATAAGTCGGGCAAGCAATTGCTGTTCGGTTATGGGAAACAGCACATCGGATGAAATGCCAATGACCAGGGTGCGGGCCGTAATCCCGCCGAGCGCACGCTCCAGACTGCCCCGGTTCCTCGCCACATCATGCGTATCCATTGCTCTGGAAAGAGTCCAGTAGGAATAGGCATTGAACCGGTTCACCAGCTTCTGCCCCTGATATTGCTGATACGAGCAGGCCCGGTAGTTTTCCAGGCGGGACCGGTCTTCGTCGGTCTGGGTCAGTTCGTAAGTTTTATAATTCCGGTAAGAAAGCATGGCGATGGCACGGGCGGCTTTCAGCCCCTTGGCGCCTGCATCGGGCGAGGGAAGACCGAATGTTTCATCCGCAGTCAGGGCCATGCGCTGGCTTTCATTGAAGGCGATCCCCCAGGGGGAATGCACGGCATTGGTCGCGATCAGAATGGCGTGGTCAATCCGGTCGGGTTCGGTGATGGCCCATTCCATGGCCTGCTGCCCTCCCAGCGATCCGCCCAGGATGGTATGGATTTTTGTGATCCCAAGATGCTTCGCAAGCAATTGATGCGCTTTGATCATATCGCGGACGGTGACGGTGGGAAAACTTCCATAATACGGCTTTTCCGTTTCCGGATTGGCGGAAAGCGGTCCGGTTGAGCCGTAGCATGAACCGAGGATGTTGGCGCATACAATGAAATGATCACGCGGGTTGAAATAGCAGTCCTCCCCGAAAAGGCCGGGCCACCATTCAGGGACGTTGGAATTCGCCGTCAGGGCGTGACACACCCAGATCACATTATTCTTCTCCGGACGAAAATCCCCCCAGGTATGGTAGGCAATTTCAAGCCCCGGCAGAATGCTTCCCGACTCCAACTCAAACTTTTCTCCGGAAAAAATCTTCGCTGCTATCACCTCGCAAATTTATAAAAAAAAATGCCTTACTCTCGTAAGGCAATAAATATACTGGTTTAGGTTAGACCAGAGGATCAATCTCTTTTTGCTATACACAAATATGACAAACAAAGGCTTAAGCAGCAAATAAGCGCCCTATTTTTTTCATATTTTCAACAAACACGGGATTTTGATATCAAATATTTAAAAATTCAACCGAATTAGTTTGAAATTTTAAATTAAAGACAAAAAGAAGCCGGATTATCCGTTTATACGTAACGCCGATTCGATCAAATTAGTGTAGAATTGACCCATACTCAGGCCGCTCGCGCGGATCTGTCGGGGAAGAATGCTGTTCTCCGACTGGCCGGGAACGGTATTGATCTCAATAAAATACCACCGGCCCGTTTCCTCTTCGCGGATGAAATCCATGCGAACCGCTCCGCGGCAGTTCAAAGTCAGGTAGATTTCGCGTACGAGCCGTTCAAGTTGCATCCGGGCCTCTTCCTCCAGCCTTCCCGGGGTGATCTCTTCGGAAGCCCCCGGCATGTACTTGGCTTTGTAATCGAAAAATTCGTTGCCCGGAATGATTTCCGTGCAGGGCAGCACTTCCAGGCGGCCCGCCGCGCGAAAAGCGCCCACGCTGTATTCACGG
>JAJUHF010000153.1 GCA_029268045.1 Anseongella ginsenosidimutans | reverse complement strand
GTTCATGATACCGTCCGGATCCGGCAGCAGGGGGCCGTACCGGTCGTAAACCCGATGCATCCCCTGGGCCAGCGATGCGCTGAAAGCAAAGCGATGCAAACCAAGAAAACCCAGACTGACGACGCTGGAATTTCTGATAAAGTTTCTTCTGCTGTTACCAAATGCGTTTGTTTGCCTAGTCATTCCGTAAAAGTAACATTTTTTATATTTTGAAGGGATGGATTCAGAATTATTGACATCTTTAAAGGCGCATGTTAACGATAGTTCGATTTCTCCTGCTTCCCTTTTCATGGATATACGGATTGGTGGTGATCCTGCGGAACGTCCTGTACGACCGGGGTGGCTTAAAAAGTCAGGCCTTCCAGCTTCCGGTGATTGTTGTGGGCAACCTGGAGGTGGGTGGATCGGGGAAGACGCCGGTGATCGAGTACCTCATCCGCTTCCTGCGGGGCAAGTACCGACTGGCCGTTCTCAGCAGGGGATACGGTAGAAAAAGCCACGGTTTCATCCAGGTCCGGGCTGGTACTTCGTCCGCCGTGGCAAGCGCCCGGGAGATTGGTGATGAACCTTTCCAGTATTTTTCCAAGTTCCCGAACATCACCGTGGCCGTGCATGCCGACCGGGTTGACGCGATCGAACGGCTGAAAACGGAGCATGAGGTCATTCTCCTGGACGATGCGTTTCAGCACCGGCGGCTGCAGCCGGGCTTTTCCATTTTGGTGCTCGATTACAACACGCTGTTTCGTCCTCGTTTTTTACTTCCGGCGGGCAATTACCGGGAGCCATTCGCCGGAAGAAAGCGGGCCAGTCTGCTGCTGGTCAGCAAGGCGCCGCGGCAGATTAGCGCGGAAGAACGTGCGCGGATCATCAGCAGACTGTCTCCCGAAGCGGATCAGCCGGTCTGCTTTTCCTCCCTGGAATACGACGGGTTGGAAGCATTGGACCCCTCGCGGCCGCTGCCGGTCATCGGACCGGAAACCCGGGTGCTGCTGCTGACGGGGATTGCCCGGCCGGTTCCTTTGGTTAAGCAAGTGAAAAAACGTACTCCGCACGTGACGCACATGAAATATCCCGATCACCATTCATATACTGTGAAAAATATTGCTAAAATTGCAGAAGTATTTGAAGGCATCCCCGCCCCGGATAAGCTCATCCTCACCACGGAGAAAGATGCCGCAAGGTTACGAGGTGATGGATTAAAGGAAAAGGTGATGCAACTGCCCGTATTTTACTGGCCTGTAAGGATAAATATTCATGAATCTGACAGGCAATTGTTTCATGGGAAGATCCTGGAATACATCCGGGACAGCAGGTCCTTCCGGGAACCGGGAAATAAATAAGAAAGCGATCGTTTTGTTCAGGATAAAACATCTGTTACTCTGTTTGCTGCTTCCGGCAGCCGCGCTTGCCCAGCAGCCCGATACGACCGGCGCAAGGAGGGAATCGGGAACTCCCGGGAACGATACGTTGCGCATTTATTCACCGCTTACCGTGACGGTAATCAGCGAGGAGCGGATGAACTCGGACAGCTTGGTAACCCATCCCATTGACACCTCCATTTACCGGTTTCAGAATTACAGCCCATTTTACCGGAACAAGCGGTATTTTGTAAATCTCGGCAACCTGGGACTGGCCACAAGAGACCTGCTGGTTGATTTCAACAAGGAAATCGGGTTCCGGACCGGACAGCAGGCCCTGGATGTGTATCAATACGATCGGACCGAGCTGGAATATTACCGGACCCGCTCGCCCTACACCGAACTCTACTATGTGACCGGAGGCAGGCCCGAACAGGTGTTCCGCTTTATCCATACGCAGAATATCAAACCCCGTTTGAACGCCGGGGTGGAATACCAGAAGATCGGCTCGGAAGGCTACTATCCAAGTCAGGGAACCAATCATCTCAATCTCGCCGCTTTTGCATGGTATCAATCCGAAAACCTGAGGTATAACCTCATCGGGAATGTGATCCATTCCGACCTGCGCGCGCCGGAAAACGGCGGACTGATGAACGACAGCATTTTCGATCTTCCGTCCAACCAAGATCAGATTCTTCAGGAACGGGTGTTTCTGGACGACGCGCGGACCCGATGGCGGGGCACCGGAATCTTCCTTAAGCAGTTTTACAATATTGGCCGGGTGGACCGGATCGATACCGGAAAAGCCTATGCAGAAAAGGTATATCCTCACCAGCGGATCTCGCATTCCATTTACTATGAAACCCGGAATTATACCTACCAGGACAAATCCGGGAATCCGAGCTACTACTATTTCATCTACAACAGCGAGCCCAATCCCTTGGATTCCATTCATTACCGGAACATTGAAAATGAATTTACCCTTTCTGTGTTTGGCCGGACCGGTCAGAAACAGGGGGCATTTTCCAAAGCGGCCATTCTGCAGGCAGGGATCAAGCACCGGCTGATCAACTATTGGCAGCAGGGAGCAATCGACACCAATTTCCATGTGCTCTCGCTCAAAGGCCAGGCCGGCTACCAGTTGTCGGAGAAGTTGGGTATTCTTTTCAACGGAGAACGCGTTTTTCTTGGTCCCTACGATGGAGACATCAGCCTGTCGGCCGATGCGCGGCTTTTTATTAACGAGGATATCGGTGAAGTCCGGTTGGGGGCGCTTTATCAGCGAAAACGGCCCGATTTCCTGTTTGAACAGTACCATTCCAGTTACCATCGGTGGAGTCAGGAATACGAGCGGGTCAACCTAAGCCAGCTGACCTTTTCCTATTATCACGACAAACTGAAACTGGGCCTGTCCGGCGAATATTCGCTGATCAGCAATTACGCGTTCTTCAGGGGACGCGACAATTACATTGTACCGTATCAGTTTACCAATGAAATGGATGTGCTGAAGGTCAGTCTGGATAAAGACATCCAATTCTTCAAGAACGTTGTGTTTTCAGGGCATCTGGTGTACCAGCATACCAATTACCGCCAGGTTCTTCCCAGCCCGGAAGTATTTGTGTACGGCAGTATTTTTTACCGCAACAAACTATTCAATGTGCTGGATTTCCAGCTCGGGGCGGATGTAAGGTATTTCACCGAAACCGAAGCCTACAGTTATGCGCCTGAACTGGGCCGGTTCTATGTGGATGATAATCCGAAAATGATCGGGGAGTACCCCGTGGTGGATCTTTTTCTGACGGCCAATCTCCGCCGTACACGCTTCCTTGTCAAATTCGATCATGCAAACCAGGGTTTCCCCGAACGGGGTTATTATACGGTAAAGCGATATCCCATGCCCAACCGGACCCTCAAGTTCGGAATCAGCTGGAGATTCTACGATTAAGGCCCATGCGGGGAGTACCTGCTCAGGTTTTCTGTTTTTTCTTACGGGCGGCCGGGAACAGGACATTGTTCAGGATCAGCCGGTAACCCGGTGAATTCGGATACAGGTTGAGATCGGTGGGTGGGTCCCCGACCATGTGCTGGTAATCTTCCGGGTCGTGCCCTCCGTAAAAGGTCCAGGTACCGTTTCCGTATTCGCCGTGAATATACCGGGCTTCATTGAGCGCTTTGTTTTCCCCCATGATCAGCACGTCCGGCTTGATGACCTCCTTCCGGAACGCAGTGGTTTGTCCCATGAACCCCCGGATTACTTTCTGATGGCATTGGGTTAGCATGCTGGGTACCACGTCCCATTTGGCAGAAAAATCGAACAGCACGAACACATCATTCTGCTGGCTGACCGGCCGCATGGGCGAAACGTCGATGTTCGCGAATTCGTAGTTGTACGGGTTCGCATCGAGGACGAAGTTGTGGAACGCAAAGGTCTTTGAAAAATCCAGCTTCTGCTGCGCCTCGGGATCGGCCGGATCGCCATCGAACATGGATTCGCAGATATCGACCCCTTCGGCCGCCAGCGCGATATCAAAACTATCGGTGCCGGAGCACATCGCAAACAGGAATCCGCCGCCGGCGGTGAAATCCCGGATGCTTTTCGCCACGGCCAGCTTCATCTGGGAGACTTTGTCGAAGCCCATTTCCGCCGCCATCTGCTCATTTGACCTCACTTCTGCTTGATACCAAGGCGCATTCCGGAAATTGGCCCAGAAACGCCCATATTGTCCGGTAAAGTCTTCATGGTGCAAATGAAGCCAGTCGTAGGAGGGAAGTTTCCCTTCCAGCACGTCCTGATCGTAAATGATATCGTAAGGGATTTCGGCGTAGGTGAGCACCAGGGTTACGGCATCGTCCCAGGGTAATTTGTTTTTCGGGGAATAAACCGCCATCCGGGGCGCTTTTTCCAGGCGAACCAGGTCTGTATTGGACTGGGGATCTGCGATCGCGGTCAGCATGGCGGAAACCTTCGCGTCGGGAAGCACTTCGTAGCTCACACCCCGGATCTTGCATTCGTTTTCGACTTCCTGGCTGTAGGCAGTCAAAAAGCTCCCTCCCCGGTAATTTAGAAGCCAATCCACCGCTTGTCCGTTTTCAAGCGTCCAATAGGCGATCCCATAGGCTTTCAGGTGGTTTTTCTGACTTTCATCCATGTAGATGAGTAGGGAAGAGGCGGTCGTCTCCAAGCAGAACAAAAGCATTATTGGGATTACGATCAGCTTTTTCATATCGACCTAAATGTACGAAAATCCGATCACACCGTAAAAGACGGTCGGTTTGCCTTTCCTCCTCAGACAGCCTTTTCCGCTTACTAAAAACCTCTTCCGCGGAAGCCGCCCGGCCCCCCGCCGCGACCACCGCCGCCGCCGCTTCCGAAACTCCGCAGGTTGTAGGTGAAACTAAGGAGAAAATACTGCCGCAGGGTATTACTCCGGCTGTCCTCGATGTATCGTTCGGTAACGTTTCTGCTGATGTTGGTATTGTTGTTTAACAGGTCGTACGCCGAAAGCCGGATTTCCGCGTTCTTTTTCTCAAGGAAGGTTTTTCCAACGGATGCGTTCCAGAGCAGAAAACGCTGGTTGTAATCGTCGGAGTACCCTTTATTGTAGTGATAATTGAAATTGGTCGAAACGCGAAGCCCCTTCCAGAAGATAAAGGTTCCGTAAAAGGAAATGTTCTGCGAAAAATAATT
>JAJUHF010000152.1 GCA_029268045.1 Anseongella ginsenosidimutans | reverse complement strand
TGTGTGTGCCGTATCCAGTCACGGACGCAAGGTAATAACCGCAGTTAATCCGGTGGCTGAAGGGCAGGGGATCTCCGTGGGAATGGTGGTTGCGGATGCAAGGGTATTTGTTCCCGGATTGCAGGTAGTGGACCATCGCGAAGGCCTTGATCTGAAATTGCTGGAAGCCATTGGATTCTGGTTAATCCGCTATACGCCGGTGGTGTCGGTGGATCCGCCCGGCGGTCTGTTGCTCAACGTCACCGGTTGTGCTCATTTGTGGGGAGGGGAGAAGGCTTATCTGAAGGAAATGCAGGAACGGCTTCAAGGAAAGGGTTACCGGGTCCGCATCGCCATTGCCGATACCCCCGGCGCTGCCTGGGCGGTAGCCCGTTTCGGGAAGGCTGGTCCCCTTGTCCAGCCCGGAAAGCAACGGGAAGCTATTTTACCCCTACCACCTGCGGCGCTCCGCCTGCAAGCCGAAACGCTGGAACTGCTTCAGAAACTGGGGCTTTACCGGGTCGAGGATCTGATCCAAATTCCGTTCACCGCCTTGCGGAAACGTTTTGGGGAGAATTTACAGACCAGGTTGCGTCAGGCCTTGGGGGAGGAAGAAGAATTTCTCTTTCCCCTACAGCCGGTCGCACCCTACGAAGAAAGGTTGCCCTGCCTGGAACCGGTCCGCACCGCCGCCGGCATTGAAACGGCCTTGCGGCAATTACTGGAACAGCTTTGCAGGCGGCTTTCCGAAGAAGGCAAAGGATTGCGCAAGGCGGAGCTCGTCTGCTACCGGGTGGATGGAAAATCCCAAAAAATAAAAACCGGAACCAACCGGCCTTCCTCTCATGTAGAACATCTTTTTAATTTGTTCGAACTGCAGATTTCCCAGATCCGGCCGGGGCTTGGCATTGAACTCTTCCTGTTAAGGGCCGAAAGGATAGAGCCGGTACCGCGGCTGCAGGAAAGCTGCTGGGCCGGTAACCCGGGGCTTGCCGATGAAAACCTTTCGGAATTGCTGGACCGGCTTACCGGAAAGGCGGATACCTGTACCATTCGGCGTTATTTCCCGGCCGAGCACTACTGGCCGGAACGCTCTGTACGGGAAGCTCCTTTGAATAACCGGAAGCCTCCGATTCCCTGGCAGGAGGGCATTCGGAGACCAATCCACCTGCTTCCCTGTCCGGAGCCGATTAGGGTTTCGGCTCCCATTCCGGATTATCCGCCCATGCTTTTCCATTATAAAGGCAAGGTGCGTAAAATCACCAAAGCGGACGGTCCCGAACGCATCGCGCATGAATGGTGGCTGGAGCAAGCGGAACTTCGGGATTATTATTGCGTGGAAGACGAACAGGGGCGGCGTTACTGGCTTTTCAGATCGGGGCATTATGCAAATTCGCAGGCGCCCGGATGGTTCATCCATGGATTTTTTGCGTAATGGGATACATTGAATTACAGGTTACTTCCAATTTCAGTTTTTTACGCGGAGCTTCCCATCCGGAGGAACTGATTGACCAGGCGGCCGCCCTGGGCTACCCGGCGTTGGCAATAACCGACCGGAACAGTTTCGCGGGTATGGTACGTGCCCACATAGCGGCCCGTAAAAAAAATATCCGGCTTATTCCCGGTTGCCGCCTGGATCTGATGGACGGTCCGTCCCTGTTGGCTTTTCCCACGGATAAGGAAGCCTATGGCCGCTTATGTACCTTGCTTACCACCGGCAATCTGCGGGCTGAAAAAGGCGCGTGTCTCCTGTACAAAGAGGATGTGTACGCGCATAGCAAAGGGTTGAAACTGATTGGAGTGCCCCCTGCACGGCTCGATCCGGTGTTTGAGCTGGATGATTCCTTCCAAAGGCACATGGAAGAATACCGGGAAGCCTTTGGGGATGCCTTCCATGTCGGGGCGAACCGTGATTTCCAGGGTGATGACGCAAAAAAGCTTTATCGTTTGTCCCGGCTGGCTGCGCGGCTTGGTGTGTCCATGGTGGCCCTGGGGGATGTTCATTATCATGAACCGGCACGACGTGAACTGCAAGATGTACTAACCTGCATCCGGGAGAAATGCACCATTCAGGACGCCGGTTTCAGATTGCATTCGCATGCTGAAAAGCATTTGAAATCGCCCGAAGAAATGACACGTTTGTTTCGCCGGTATCCCGAAGCCATTGCCTGCACGGAAGCGATTGCGGAGGCTTGCCGGTTTTCCCTGGACAGTCTGGAATACGTCTACCCCGACGAACTGACCCAGGAAGGCCGCACCCCGCAGGAAGAACTGGCCCTGCTGACCTGGAAAGGAGCCGCGGAGCGATTCGGGGAAGCAATTCCGGAAAAGATCAGCAAAGCCATTACAGAAGAACTGGAATTTATCCGGCAGAAAAATTACGCTTCGTATTTTCTCACCGTTTACGACTACGTCCGGTTTGCACGGGAACGGGGCATTCTGTGCCAGGGCAGGGGATCGGCAGCCAACTCCGTGGTTTGTTATTGTTTGGGTATTACCTCGGTAGACCCAACCAAATTCAAGCTTCTTTTTGCCCGATTTATGTCCGATGCCCGGAACGAACCACCCGATATAGATGTGGACTTCGAGCACGAACGGCGGGAGGAAGTGATCCAGTACATCTATGAAAAATACGGAAGGGACCGGGCGGCCATTGTAGCTACCGTGACCCAGGAGCGATACAAAGGCGCGGTCCGCGATGTGGGCAAGGCCATGGGGCTATCGCTGGATGCAGTTGCCCGGCTTTCGGATGTGGCCGCCGGATACTGGGATACGGGAGTGGACGAAAGCGAACTCTCCAGGCAGGGATTCAATCTGCAGGATCCGCAACTCAGAAAGGTTATGGAGCTCACCGGTCAACTGATCGGTTTTCCCCGCCAGCTGGGGCAGCATACCGGAGGGTTTGTGATCACTCAGGGCAAATTGCATGAATTGTGCCCCATTATGAATGCACGCATGGAAGACCGCACCTGTCTGGAATGGAATAAAGACGACCTGGAGGCCTTGGGGTTTCTGAAAGTAGATGTATTGGGTCTGGGGATGCTCACCTGCATCCGGAAGGCATTTGATCTGGCCAGGGAGCATTACGGATTGGATCTCACCCTGGCCAATATTCCCCAGGATGATCCCAAGGTATATGAAATGATCAGCCATGCCGATACCCTGGGTGTGTTTCAGATCGAAAGCCGGGCTCAGATGGCCATGCTGCCCCGCCTTCGGCCGAAGAAGTTTTACGATCTGGTCATCGAAGTGGCCATTGTACGGCCTGGGCCCATTCAGGGAGATATGGTGCATCCCTATTTACGTAGGCGCAACGGTCTGGAAACGGTCGAATACCCTTCGGAAGAAATCAGGGAAATTCTGAAAAGGACCCTGGGCGTGCCCTTGTTTCAGGAACAGGCCATGGAGATAGCGATCGTGGCTGCAGGTTTTTCGCCAGATGAGGCCGATGAACTGCGAAGAAGCATGGCCACCTTCAAGGCCAAGGGGCAGGTAAGTAGTTTCCGGGAAAAAATGGTGAAGGGAATGACTGCCAAAGGCTATACCGAAGAATTCGCCATGCGTGTATTCCGGCAGCTCGAAGGGTTTGGAAGTTACGGATTTCCCGAAAGTCATGCGGCTTCTTTTGCCTTGCTGGTGTATGTTTCGTGCTGGATCAAGTATTACTATCCCGATATTTTTGCAGCGGCTTTATTGAACAGCCAGCCCATGGGCTTTTATCAACCCGCCCAGATCGTTGCAGACGCCCGTAAACACGGCGTGACCGTATTGCCGGTGGATGTGAATCATTCTGCCTGGGATAATACATTGGAATCCCTTACGCCTGAGGGGGAGGGAAACACGTCGCATTTTGCGCTTCGCCTGGGTTTCCGTCAGGTAAAGGGGATCGGAGCGGAAGATGTAGCGCAGTTGATCCCCAATCAGGGGGTAACTACTATTTCCGCATTATGCCATGCGGGCGTCACCCTCAGCACACTTGAAAAACTGGCCGACGCAGATGCTTTCCGGTCGCTGGGGCTGGATCGCCGCCAGGCTTTGTGGGAAGTTGCCGCCCTGAAATCGCGCCCGTTGGCCTTGTTTAAAGATCATTCCATGGTCAGTGAAGCGGAAAAACAGGTCCGATTGCCTCTTATGTCGCCCGGCGAGCATGTGTTGCAGGATTACGCCAGCACTTCCCTGTCGCTGAAAGCGCACCCGGTGAGTTTTCTGCGTGAAAAGCTGGAGCTACTGCGCGTGATTCCCGTGGACAGGCTAAATCATTTGAAGGACGGGGAATCGGTTAAAGTCTGCGGGCTGGTTACCGTCCGCCAACGTCCCGGAACAGCCAAAGGGGTTGTATTTATTACCATCGAAGACGAAACGGGCTTTGCCAACCTGGTCGTATGGGAAAGCCTTTTCAAAAAATTCCGGAGGGAGATCCTGGGTGCCCGCTTGCTGATGGTTTCCGGCAAACTGCAGATTGAGGGAGAAGTGATCCATGTGATCGTAAACCGGTGCGCAGATCTGACCCCGATGCTTCGCCGCCTGGGAGCGCCTGAGCCTGCTGAAAAGTCAGCGCGGGCCTTCCACAAAGGACGAAATTTTAAATAAGGCCGTGTCTTAAGCAGGCTGCCCGGGATTGTCGCATTTTCCCCCGTCGATAGTCGTATTACACCCGCCGGAAACTCCCCAACAAGGTTTAATTTCGCATCAATACAAACGGATGACTAATTAGAATACAAAGAAGATGAAAACGATGCAATTCAGAAGTACCATCAAGGCCCCGGTTGACCGGGTGTATGAAACCATGATCGGAAAAGACACGTTTAAGCAATGGGCCTCGGAATTCAACCCGACCTCCGACTTTGAGGGCGGCGGCGAGAACGCAGACTGGGAAAGGGGCTCAAAAATTTATTTTGTCGGTCTCAACCACGAGGGAAAACGCGAAGGCATGGTTGGCTATGTCCGGGAGCATGCTCCGGCACGCTATATTTCGGTGGAATACGTGGGCATCCTCGACGGCGACAATGAACTCACCGAAGGTCCGGTGGCCGAGGAATGGAAGGGTTTTGAAAACTACACCTTTGTGGACCGGGATGGCACCACCGAACTGATCGTGGACCTGGACGTGAACGACGAAATGATCAATTAT
>JAJUHF010000151.1 GCA_029268045.1 Anseongella ginsenosidimutans | reverse complement strand
TACATGATATAAAGAAGTTCATTTTTTCAATTTCTCAATAAGGCCAGCAAAGTACGCGCTTTTTTCCGGGAATTTCAAACTTAATTTCTCGTACACCCGGATGGCTTTGTCGGTGAGATCCTGATCGATATAGATCTGTGCAAGGGTTTCGGAGATCACTTCGTCGTCTTCCTCCGGTTCGTCGGTTTCAGAGGATGTGTCTGTCGGATGAATGATCACCGTAGGCTTGATGGTCTGCGGATCCTCTTCGATAAAGCGCGCAATGATCCGGTCTTCTTTCTTTTTCAGATCAAATTGTATCGGCGAGGAACTGAGGTACTCTTTTTCTGTTTTCCGGGTGATCAATTCCTGGTAATAATTCTTTTCGAGTACATCGGAAATCTTTACGGAATGATCGGGCTCCCCTTCGGTCACCTGCCGGATCCGACGCAGCCAGAATGTAAAGGTGCGGGGCAATTGATCGTCAATATTAAGCGCGATGTCCCGCGGACCGGCCTTCGGCATTTCCACGCTGGTCGTCGCATGCTTTTCATTTTCCCCGGCGGACGCGGCTTCGGCGGGAACTTCTTCAACGGGAGCCGCTTCAGCGGGTGCCTCCTCAGCGAGCGTTTCCTCCGGAAGGGCTTTGTCCGTGGGCACCGTTTCATCGGTAGCTATCGGGCTTTCTTCGGCCAAGTGTTCGCCTGCTGCCGCAAAAGACAGGTCTTCCGCGGTAAGCGGCTGAGCTTCGGGCTCCGGCGCAACCGTTTTACGCCCATCCGCTTTCGGGCCGGACGCGTGCAAAAACAGATACAGGCCTTCCCGATCGGGTGAATAGGCAGCCGCCTTCTGAATGACCTCCTGCAACTGCCCATCCCCTTCATTCTGATGCGCCCGGGCAAGCAGGAGATACAACAACGAACAATAGGGGTATTCTCCTATTGTTTCCTTTAATTCCACGGCGGACTGCCGGTTCAGGATGTCCGCATCGGACAGGTATTTATGAAAGTCCTCCCTGTTCATGCCCATTACCAGTTTACAAATGCGCGGTTAAAAATGTCGTCCACCAGTTCCGGCATGATTTCTTCAATAAGGCCGTTCTGAACGGCCTGCAGGTTTTGCCCGGCGGGGAAATCCCGGTAACGGGTGAAGCTCGATTCAAAGCTCTGCTTCGGATCGATCGCATTGGTATACTTCACCGATATGGAAACGTTCAGTCGGGTCAACTCCGCGGTTTCTCCGCCGGTTAACGCGACCGGTTGTACCGTGAAACCGGTTACCGTGCCCTCAAAGATCGCATCCCCTCCGTTATTGCTGAGACTAAGTGAGGTTTGGCTGACGATTTTCTGTTTGAGCGCTTCGGTAAGTTGCGAACTCATGGAAGGAGGCGCTAGTGGCGCTCTACTCTGAAACAGCAACACCGTGCATGTTTTCATATCCGGCGAGATGGAAGCTCCGCTGAAAGAATAGCATCCATATAAGATCAGCGCTGGCAGAAAAAGCAAATAACGGGCTTTGGTTAAATTCATGTCTCGCTATAAGTTCAACTCCTTGATTTTCCTGTACAAGGTACGTTCCGAAATACCCAGTTCGGCGGCAGCGCTTTTCCGCTTCCCACCGTGTTTTCTAAGGGCCTTGCGGATCAGTTCCGCTTCCTGATCTTCCAGGGAAAGCGATTCTTCCACTTCTTCTGCTTCATTGAACGTTTCCTTGTTTTCAAGCACCTGGGGATTGCTCAGATACGGGGCATGAAAATCCAGGTGCTTTTCATCCCCCTTTACTTCCAGGTCTTCATAAAGCCTGCTGACCAGATGGGGGTCGGAAGCCGCGGCCTGACGGAGATCGTTCGGATGCTGAATGATGTTGAACACCAGCTTCTTCAGATCAACCAAGTCCTTTTTCATATCAAAAAGTACCTTGTAGAGCAAGTCCCGCTCGGAAAATTCATGTTCTCCCTCCTGACGCTCCAGCCTGACCGGCAGGTTCCGTTCGCGGGGAAGATACTGAAATAATGTTTCCGGCCCGATTTCCCGCTCTGTTTCTAGAACGGCAATCTGTTCCGCAATATTTTTAAGCTGCCGCACATTCCCAGGCCAACTGTAGTTTTCAAGCATCCGCCGGGCCTCATCGTTGAGCTGAATATGCGGAGTGCGGTATTTCTCGCTAAAATCCACAATAAATTTCCTGAACAGCAGATGGATATCCTCTTTCCGATCCCTCAGTGCCGGAACATGAAGCGGAACGGTATTCAGCCGATAGTAAAGGTCTTCGCGGAATTTTCCCTTCTGCACATTTTCCATCACGTCCTTATTGGTAGCGGCCACGACCCGGACGTCGGTTTTCGCTATTTTGGAAGAACCCACGCGGATGTATTCACCGCTTTCCAGGATCCGCAGTAAACGGGCCTGAGTGGACAGGGGCAGTTCGGCCACCTCATCCAAAAATATCGTTCCTCCGTTCACCACCTCAAAATAGCCCTTCCGGTCTTCGGTCGCATTCGTAAAGGACCCTTTCACATGGCCGAACAATTCCGAATCCACGGTTCCTTCCGGAATTGCACCGCAATTCACCGCGATGAACGGCCCGTGCTTGCGGTGGCTCAATTGATGAATAATATGGGAAAACGCCTCCTTGCCGCTCCCGCTTTCGCCGGTGATCAAGACCGAAATATCCGTGGGCGCGACCTGCCTGGCTACTTCGATTGCCCGGTTCAGCAAGGGCGAGTTACCGATAATCCCAAATCTATTCTTTATATCCTGCACGTCCATTTCAAACGAGATTTAAGAAGAACTTACTTCATGCCCGGGCTGCACCCTCCGTCCGATCAAGGTAGCATTTGTACAGCGTTCAACCAGCACCGATACGTAATCGCCCGGGCGTATTCCCTCTTCCCGGGGAAAAACCACCATCGCATTCTGATCATTGCGGCCGCAGAGATCCTGATCCGATTTCCGGGAGGGCCCCTCCACCAGTACCTGATGTACCTTACCCACATGTTGTTCCATTCGATACAAGGAATGGAGTTGCTGTTTGTCAATCACCTCTTTCAGGCGCCGTGATTTCACTTCCTCGGGCACATCATCCTGATATTTCCGGGCCGCCAGCGTACCGGGCCGTTCCGAATATTTGAACATGTACGCAAAATCGTATTTCACGTAGTCCATCATGGACAAGGTATCCTGATGCGCTTCTTCGGTTTCCGAGCAGAAACCACAAATGATGTCGGTGGAAATGGCGCAACCGGGAATGATCCGTCGGATGGCTTCGATCCGGCCTATATACCAGTCTCGATCGTAGGTGCGGTTCATCCGTTCCAGCACCTGACTGTTCCCCGATTGAACCGGAAGATGGATGTATTTGCAAATGTTCGCGTGCCGGCTCATCACCTCCAGCACCTCGTCGGTCATGTCCTTGGGATGCGAAGTCGAAAAGCGGACCCGCATCAGCGGGCTGACATTGGCCACGTATTCGAGCAGACCGGCAAAATTCATCGTTTCGTTCCCGCAATCACTTTTCCATTTGTAAGAATCCACATTCTGCCCCAGCAGCGTTACCTCACGGTAGCCGCTTTCCAGCAGACCTTCCACTTCTCTCCGGATAGAATGCGGATCCCGGCTGCGCTCCCGCCCGCGGGTAAAAGGGACCACGCAAAAAGAACACATGTTGTCACAGCCGCGCATAATCGACACAAAAGCCGAAACCCCGTTTCCGCCCAGTCGTACCGGGGCGACATCGGCATAGGTTTCTTCACGCGATAGCAACACGTTTACGGCTTTTCCGCCTTCATCCAGCCTGCCGATCAGATTGGGAAGGTCCCGGTATGCATCCGGCCCCACCACCACATCCACCAATTGCTCCTCTTCCAGAAATTTAGCCTTCAGTCGTTCAGCCATGCAACCCAACACTCCGATGAGCGTACCGGGCTTGCGTAATTTATTGGCACCGAACTCCTTCAATCGGTTCCGGACGCGTTGTTCGGCATTTTCACGTATAGAGCAGGTATTGATAAAAATAACATCGGCCTCGCGATGGTCTCCGGTGGTGGCGAAGCCCATGTCCATCATGATGGAGGCCACGATCTCCGAGTCGGAAAAGTTCATCTGACAGCCGTAACTTTCAATATAAAGTTTCCGTCCGGCCGCGACCGGTCCTTTTCCTTTTTCACCCTCTTTGGCTTCCATCAAAAGGGCCTCACCCTGACGGCTCTCATCGATTTCCTTGCGTATTCCCATTTCTAGCATGGCACATTATTTTGCGGGCAACAAAGTTAGAAATTTTAAATGACAAATTGGCAGGATGCCGGCCCGGCGCTCATTTCCCCTGTATTTGATAAATTTGGCTGATGGAAGTACCCGGCGAAATTCTGGAAGGGGTGCGATCTCATTTGGAGAAGCAGTTGGAATGCCCCTGTCACATTACCGGAGCACGTCCTGTTTCGGGGGGATGCATCCACCGGGCCTACCAATTGAGTACGGATCGGGGAGCCTTTTTCCTGAAATGGAACCAACTCGCGGAAGCCCCAAATTTCGATGCGGAAAAGCGCGGCCTTGAATTGCTTGCCCGCTACAGCCCAGACTTTGTTGCCCGGCCGCTGCTGTTGGGAAAGACCGGACGCTTCAGTTTTCTGCTGCTGAAATTCATTGAAGGAGGAAACCCTTCGCCCCCATTCTGGGAACGGTTCGGGCAGCGGCTGGCCCGCCTGCACCGGAACACAGCCCCTCGTTTCGGTCTGGACCACGACAATTTCATTGGACGGCTTCCCCAACCCAATCGGCAAGATCCGGACTTTATCCGCTTTTTTATTGAACAGCGGCTCATGCCCCAGATCCGGAGGGCCCGGCAGGAGGGATTGGTTGATGCAAAGACCATCCAGCGTTTTGAACGGCTTTTCAACCGCTTGGGTGAACTGATCCCGCAGGAACCTCCCGCGTTACTGCACGGCGACCTCTGGCAAGGAAACTTTTTATGCACCCGGTCCGGACAGCCGATCCTGATCGATCCGGCCGTGTATTACGGCCACCGCGAATCCGAAATCGCATTCACCGCTTTGTTCGGGGGCTTCGACGCCCGGTTTTACGAAGCCTATCAAACCGGCTTTCCGCTCGCCGCCGGTTGGAAGGAACGTCAGGATCTCTTTAATCTGTATCCGCTGTTGGTCCAT
>JAJUHF010000150.1 GCA_029268045.1 Anseongella ginsenosidimutans | reverse complement strand
ACCGCATGCGGATCAGAATAACAATTGATCTTCCCGCTCGGTTATGGGCACCTGGCTGATAAATTTACTAAAAATATCGGTATCGTAATCCGAATAGGTGCCGAAGGCGTCCAGAAGATAGCCTTTATCCCCGCCCCGGGTCTCCACGGCATAAAGTACCGACATATCGGCCGGGTCGGAAACCCCTTCAAACCGGAAGACCCGTACAATGGTGAGCTCTTCGGGCTGAAACACCTGGCCGGAACCGGCCATTTCGCAGCCTTCCTGGGTAATGCGGAATTCTTCCTTATACCCCGATTCGGTTAATCGTTCCATCACCCTGGATAGGGTTGACATATCGCTTGCGTCGCTCATAATGATTTTTTTCCATAAGCAACCGCAAAAATCAAACCTAGAATAGCCGCTATTTCTTTTTCCCTTTGTTTTTCTGCTGTTCCTGCTGCTGCTTCATCATTTCCTCGAGCCGCGCCTGAAATTTGGATTTCTTATTGGCGTTCGGACGTTTTTTGTTTTCCTGAAGCTTCTGGTGGATAGCCTTTTCGTCAATGAACATCCGGATCATGAACTGCTGGCCGAAGGTGATCAGGTTTGCGCATAGATAATAGTAGTTCAATCCCGCGGGGAAGCTATTTAAAAAGCCCAGGA
Source organism: Anseongella ginsenosidimutans (assembly GCA_029268045.1). Taxonomy (GTDB): domain Bacteria; phylum Bacteroidota; class Bacteroidia; order Sphingobacteriales; family Sphingobacteriaceae; genus Anseongella; species Anseongella ginsenosidimutans_A. Next base: position 4,533 of record JAJUHF010000150.1, on the reverse strand, counting down.
ACATAATGGGCATGATGTACCCAATGTATTTCATCTGGCCGGTTACCCCGGAGATCTGGTTATTCAGATAAGTGTAAATGATGGTGGATGCGGTCATCAGCAGACACATCAGGCTCAGATGGTCTCCCACGAAGGGGATCGTAAATCCAAGCTTGAAGAACTCATCGTAGGTGGACAGGTCGTTCACCCATAAAAAAGATTCCTGCCGCAGCTCGAACGAAGACGGAAAGAAGTAAAAGAATGCCAGCAGGATAGGCATCTGCAGCAGCATCGGCAGACAACCGCCAAGCGGGTTCACCCCGGCGCTTTTATAGAGTTTCATGTACTCCTGCTGCACGCGCGTGGGATCTTCCTTGTACTTTTCCTTTATTTCATCCATTTCTGGCTTCAGCACGCGCATTTTCGCCTGCGAAAGGTAGGATGTGTAGGTAAGGGGGAACAGGACGAGCTTCAGCAGCAGGGTGAGTATCAGAATGATGATCCCGTAACTGAGCGTGGTGCTGTCCAGCCAGTTAAACACCGGGATCACGACCCAGCGGTTGATCCATTCCAGGGGCCCCCAGCCCAGCTGGACCTGGTCTTCCAGATCGTGTCCTATTTTTTTCAGCGTATTGAAGTGGCAGGGACCAAAGTAGAACTGCATGTTGAAGGTTTCCGCCGGCTGATGGTTGAAAGGCACTTCCAGGGTAGCGGAGGTGGTCTTGATCACATGGTTCTTGGTGACGTCGGTGACTACCGAAGTCTTGCCGCCTTCAAAATTGGTCTTGGCGATCAGCGCGGAAGTAAAAAAGTGCTGCTTGAAAGAGAGCCATTTCACGGGCTTGGTCAGGGTCTCTTCATCGTCCTTGTTTTCCTTGAGCCGGTCCACATCATCGTCCATGTTGTAATAGACCGTGGAATACCGCTGTTCCGCCTCCATATTCTTCTCCTGCTGCAGCAGGTCGGCGGTCCAGTGGAGATTCAGCTTGTTTACGTCCGGGGCAATTACCTGGTCCATCCCATTCAAACGGATGTCGAAATCAACCAGGTAGTTGTCCTCGCCCAGGCGATAGATGAAATCAATGTATTGTCCCTGCCCGTAATTCAGGCGCATGACCACCTGGTTCGGGCCGCTTCCCTCCTGGGGGACGAAATAAAGGTCGTTGGTGGAATAATTTCTGTTATTGACGAAAAGATTCAGCCCGAAACTGTTGCCCGCACCCTGAAACAATACCAGCGGATCGCCGTTCCAGCGTTTTTCGTTTTTAAGCTCCACGGCAGCGATCCGTCCGCCCTTGGTGCTGATGCTGAGTTTCAATGCCTCGTTCTCAAGCGTCAGCAACTGTTCCTCTCCGGTCAGGGCGCTTCCGAAGGGTCCGCTCAACAGGGCGGAGTCAATGGTCTGTGTTCCTGCGGCATCTTCCGGGTCGGTAGTGGCCGTTTGCTGATCAAGTCCCGCGGCTACCCTTTTCAGGGAATCCTGAAGAAGCTGTTCCCGTTTGAGTTCCGCTTCCGACGGGCGCATAAAGTAGGTGAATGCCAATAAGATGGCGGCGATAAGTAGTAATCCGGTAAAGGTATTTCTATCCATTGTGTTCGTGTTCTGTCGCTCGTGTAGTTAACTATACTTTGCGGGGCCGTCGCTCTTTTTTATGTGTTTTGGCCGCTTCAACGAATTTTACAAAAAGTGGGTGGGGATTGGCAACCGTGCTTTTCAGCTCCGGGTGAAACTGACATCCCACAAACCAGGGGTGATTCTTCAGCTCAATCATCTCCACCAGTCCGGAATCGGGATTGACACCGGAGGCAATCATTCCGGCTTCGTTGTATTGCTTGAGGTATTTGTTGTTGAATTCGTAACGATGCCGGTGGCGTTCGGAAATCCTGCTTTTTCCGTAGGCTCCCCATGCTTTGGTGCCTTTCTTGATATCGCATGGATACGCGCCCAGCCGCATGGTGCCTCCTTTATTCTTTACTTTCTTTTGCGCTTCCATCAGGTTGATCACCGGATGTTTTGTTTTTTCTTCCATTTCGGTCGAATTGGCTCCTTTCAACCCGAGCACATTCCGGCCGAATTCAATGACGGCACATTGCATCCCCAAACAGATTCCCAGGAACGGAAGGTTGTTCTCTCTCCCGTAGCGGATGGCGGCGATTTTTCCATCTATGCCGCGGTTGCCGAATCCTGGCGCCACCAGCAGCGCATCCAGCTGGCCCAGCTTTTCGACTGCATTTTCATCGGTAATGTTTTCCGAATGGATGTATTTCAGATTTACCTTGCATTCGTTGGTGGCCCCGGCATGGATAAACGCCTCGGTGATGGATTTATAGGCGTCGGGTAATTCCACGTATTTTCCGATAACGCCAATGCGTACTTCGGAGGTCGGGTTTTTCAGATGACCCAGAAAGCCTTTCCAGTTTTCCAGATCCGGTTCCGATTTCAAGGGAAGTTTCAGCTTGGCCAGGACCGTTTTGTCCAACTGTTCCTTCAGCATCAGCAGCGGGACGTCGTAAATGCTTTCGGCATCGATCGATTCAATTACGGCGTTGATGTTCACATTACAGAAAAGGGCGATCTTTTTGCGCAGATCCGGAGATATCCTGTGTTCGGTGCGGCAAACCAGCACATCGGGTTGTACCCCCTGTTCCAGCAGGGCCTTGACCGAATGCTGCGTGGGCTTGGTCTTCAGTTCGCCTGCAGCGGAAAGGTAGGGGATGAGTGTCAGGTGGATCACCAGGGAATTACTGGTCCCCATTTCCCAGCGGAACTGCCGGACGGCTTCTACGAAAGGAAGCGATTCGATGTCGCCTACCGTGCCCCCGATTTCTGTGATGACAATGTCGTACTCGCCGCTTTCGCCAAGCAACTTGATGTTGCGTTTGATCTCATCGGTAATGTGGGGAACCACCTGCACGGTCTTGCCCAGGTAATCGCCGCGACGTTCCTGTTCGATCACATTCTGGTAGATCCGGCCCGTGGTGATGTTATTGGCCTGGGAAGTCGGGCGGTTCAGAAAGCGTTCGTAATGGCCCAGATCCAGGTCGGTTTCGGCTCCGTCCTCGGTCACATAGCATTCACCGTGCTCGTAAGGATTCAGCGTTCCCGGGTCGATGTTGATGTAAGGATCGAATTTCTGAATGGTCACCGAGTAACCTCTGGCCTGTAAAAGCATTGCCAGTGAGGCAGATATGATTCCCTTTCCCAGGGAAGAAGTTACTCCTCCCGTAACGAATATGTATTTGGTCATACGGATCGGTAAGTCTTTTATTGTTACGGGGCTCAAAGGTACGGAAAAAAAGCGGATAAGCGAGACCCTTGCCCTGGAAAAAAGAACCTGCAGATCAATCGTGTACTTTTCACAGGAATGTTTAATTTTAGCGTTCCTAAATACGATCAAATATGAAAACTTCCCGAAGGAAATTTCTTGAACAAGGCGGTATGCTGGCAGGGCTTGCCGCTTCCTCCACGCTCTTTCCCATGGAGATGCTCGCGGCCAGCCGTCGGCGCGTGGCGCCCAATGACCGGATCAATGTTGGCTTGATCGGCTGCAAAGGCATGGGCTTTGCCGATCTGACCTCCCTGTTGAAACGGAGTGAGGCACACTGCATCGCGCTATGCGACGTGGATCAGAACGTGCTATCGGAACGGACGGCCGACCTTGCCAAGGCGGGAATAAACAAGCCGCAACTGTACGGCGATTACCGGAAGTTGCTGGAGAACAAAGACCTCGATGCCGTAATCATCGGTACGCCCGATCACTGGCATTGCCTGCAGCTGGTACACGCCCTGGAGGCAGGAAAGGACGTGTATTGTGAGAAACCCATCGCCAATTCCGTGCAGGAAGCCCAGATCATGCTGAACGCGGTAAAAAAACACGACCGCGTCGTGCAAATCGGACAATGGCAGCGCAGTCAGCAGCACTTTGCCGACGCGGTCGATTTTGTCCGCTCGGGAAAACTGGGCAACATCCGCCTGGTCAAAGCCTGGGCTTATCAGGGTTGGATGAAGCCCGTACCGGTGCTGCCGGATCAGCCGGCTCCCCAGGGCGTCGACTATAAAATGTGGCTCGGACCCGCGCCGGAACGTGCGTTCAACCCGAATCGTTTTCACTTTAATTTTCGCTGGTTTTGGGATTACGCGGGCGGTCTGATGACCGACTGGGGCGTGCACCTGATCGACTACGTACTGCATGGAATGGATGCCCGTCACCCGAAGTCGGTCATGGCCCTGGGCGGGAAATACGCTTATCCGGACGATGCCTCGGAAACCCCCGATACGCTGCAGACCGTGTATGAATTTGATGATTTCACCGCGCTGTGGGAACATGCCACGGGAATATCCGGGGGCAATTACGGAAGAGACCATGGGATCGCCTATATTGGGAACAACGGGACCCTCGTGCTAGACCGCGGAGGCTGGGAGGTGATCCCAGAAAAGGACGGGAATTCCACCCGGATGGAGGCGGTACCCCATCAGGCGCCCACCGATAACGGCCTGGATAAAAACACATCCAATTTTGTGGATGTAATCCAGTCACGGGATGTATCCAAATT
>JAJUHF010000149.1 GCA_029268045.1 Anseongella ginsenosidimutans | reverse complement strand
TCATTGGCAAAGAATGCCCGGAAATTCGAGGCCGCTTCGTTGAAATAGCGGAGTTCATAATAGGCTTCCCCCGCCCAGTAGTTTGCAAGCGCGGTGATATTCCGGTCCTCGGAATAGTAAACCGCTTGCTTGAACATTTCAATCGCCTCTTCGTATTTTTTCTCGTTGAACAGCTCCGCGCCCCGGTAATAACTCACTTTCTGGTAAAGCTCGTTGCTGGCCCGGGTCCGGTTGCTGACCCCCTCAAGCACCTTCAATGCTTCCGCATAATTTCTGCTGCTCAGCAAAACCTCACCGCGCACGGTGCGTGCTTCGTCGATGTATGCGGAGTTGGGGAAACGATCAATGTATTGCTGGGTTGCCGTCAGGGCAAAGGAATTGAATCCCAGCTCGTAGGAAAGTTTCGCGTACTGGAGCAGGGCATGCTGCTGGATCTCCTGGTCGTGTTCCAGCTTGGAGGCCCGTTCAAAGGCCGCCCGCGCGTTCTGTTTGTTGTTGGTCTGCAGGAAGCAGTCGCCCAGGGTGTACATGGCGTATTGCGTCCACAGGTCGTTCCCGTTCACCAGCGGTTCCAACAGGATGATGGCGTTTTTATAATCGCCTGTTTTGTAATAGCTGTAGCCTATCTGGTAGCTGTCCTGGGAAGATTGTTCGGCCGCATGCGAACTGTTCAGGAAAAAGCCGAAGTACTCCACCGCCTTTTCGTATTCGCCTTTGTTGAAGTAGGCCGAACCCAGTAATTTGGCTAATTGGGCCTCGTATTCCGATCCCCGTCCCTGTTCGAAGGCCGGCTCGGCCAACGAAATTGCCGCGTCCGGTTTGTCCAGCACCAGCAGGATCTGGGATTTGTAGTAAATGTAGGCGTCCTTGTATTGGGGAACATCCCGCAGTTTTTCGAATTCACGCAGGGAGACATCGTAATCCTTGTTCAGGAAGGAAACGTGGGCGTAGTAATAAATTGCATCGTTCGTATAGGGGTTCTGGGGCTGCTGGGCTTTGCGGAAAAAACCAAGCGCCCGGATGTCCTCCCCGGCCTGCAGCTGGCTGTAGCCCATTTTGAAATTGTATTCCGCCCGGTCGTTGCCTGCCAGATCGTTTTCCTTTACCCGGGTGAACCATTCGATGGCCCGGGGGTAGTCCTTCCGGGCATAGTACAGCTTGCCCACATGGAACATGGCCGACTTGGTCTTCTCACTTTCCGGGTAATCGGTAATGAAGCTCAACAGAGCGTCCTGCGCTTGCCGGTTTCCCATCTCGAGTCCGCAGATGATCTCGTAATAGCGCGCATCCGCTTTCATCATACTGATGTCGCCGTTTTCGGCCGGAACGCTACCTGCCACCTGTTTATCCGTGTACACCTGCCTGAAAAGTTCGGCGGCAGAGGCGTACTGGTTATTGTCGAAAAGCTCCAGGCCCTTCCGGAAGGTCGCGTTCGTCTTGTAGTACGCCGGCTCCTGAGCCAGCAGGGCTAAAGACGGGACGAGTAACAGGATTAGAAAGGGGATTGACTTTTTTCTGAACTGCATCATCTAGATTTTAACACTCTCGCGTGTAAATTTATTGCTTCACAGGGAGTAATCGCCCCTGTAGTTATTAACATCTGTGGATAAGGTCTTAGTCTTTCTGGGCCAGCAGATACATGGCAGCCATGCGGATGGCCACTCCGTTTTCAACCTGTTCCAGAATAATGGAGTGTTCGCTGTCGGCCACGTCGCTGGTAATTTCCACTCCGCGGTTAATGGGGCCGGGGTGCATGATGGTAATGGTTTTCCCCAGCGAATCCAGCAGCGCACGGTTCAGGCCGTACATCATGGTGTATTCCCGAAGCGAAGGGAAATACTTGATGTCCTGGCGTTCCAGCTGGATGCGCAGCATGTTGGCAATATCACACCATTCCAATGCTTTTCTCAGATTATGTTCCACCCGTACACCCAGTTCGCCGATATACCTTGGCATGAGGGTGGTAGGTCCGCATACCATGACTTCGGCCCCCAGTTTCCGGAGGCACAGGATATTGGATAAAGCGACTCTTGAGTGGAGGATATCCCCCACGATCACCACTTTCTTTCCGCTTACATCACCCATTTTTTCCCGGATGGAGAACGCATCCAGAAGCGCCTGGGTGGGATGCTCGTGGGCGCCGTCCCCGGCATTGATGATATTGGCCTGAATATGCCGGGAGAGGAACACACCGGCCCCCGGATAGGGGTGGCGCATCACAATCATGTCGACTTTCATAGCCAGAATGTTTTTTACCGTATCAACCAGCGTTTCTCCTTTACTTACCGAGGAAGAAGAGGCCGAAAAGTTAATCACATCTGCCGAAAGGCGTTTCTGAGCCAGCTCAAAAGAGAGACGGGTGCGGGTGGAGTTTTCAAAAAACACATTGGCAACCGTCACATCACGCAGCGAAGGCACTTTTTTGATGGGCCGGTTGATGACCTCCTTGAAATTATCGGCCGTTTCAAAGATCAGTTGGATATCGCCTTCGGTCAGATCCTTGATTCCCAACAGATTTCTGGTGCTGAGCTGCTTACTCATTAATGCGATGTATTGATTAAATAAATGGCATCTTCCTGTTCTGTTTCCTTCCAGGTAACCTTTACACTCTGCGAAGCAATGGAATCCACCTGGATCCCGATGTAATCCGGTTCAATCGGCAGATGCCGGGAATAACGGCGGTCCACCAGAACCAGGAGCTCCACCCGGGCGGCTCGTCCGAAGGCCATCATGGCATCCAGCCCCGAGCGGATCGTTCTTCCGGTGTAGAGCACGTCGTCAACCAGGATCACCTTTTTGTTTTCAATGATGAAATCGATGTCGGTTGCGTTGGCGACCAACGGCGTATCGCGCCGGCGGAAATCATCCCGGAAAAAAGTGATGTCCAGGTGCCCGCAGGGGATCTCGGACTTGGGAAGGATCTTTTTCAATTCCTGATGGATCCGGTCCGCAAGGTAAATCCCGCGGGGTTGCAGTCCGATAATGGCGGACTCCCTGAAATCATCGTGTGTTTCGATCAGCTGGTGACAAAGCCGCTGGATCACGAGATTGAATTTCCGACTGCCGAGCAAAAGTTTTTGTTGCATGAACCTTGTGCTGAGACTTTCGACTACACCGCGCCCAGGTCGCGGCAGTCTTTACGCCTGAGGCAAATATAGGGGATAAGTGAGAGAAAATAAAGCTGTTCAGTCTGGCTTTGAAATGAAAAAGCCCCGCAACCGGTGGCGCGGGGCTTGTATGGGTTGATCGATAAACCTATTCGGAGGCTTTATCGTCTTTTTTTTCCTCTTCGGATTCCTCTTCACCTGCTTCTACGTCGGACTCCGCTTCGGCAGCTTCCGTTTCGGCCTTCGTCTCTTCGGCCTGAGGTTCTTCGGCTTTCGGATCTTCGGCCTGAGCTTGCTCCGCTTCAGCAGTTTCCGCTTCGGCCTTCGGCTCCTCGGCTTCGGCAGCCTCTTCGGCCTTCGCCGCTGCTTTGGCTGAAGACTTGCTTTGCTTTTCGGAATCTTCCATCTCCGCTTTCAGGTTGGCAAGTACCGCAAGATCACCCAGGGTGGTTTTCTCCACGGATTCTTTCACCTTCTTCACGGTTTTAGCCTGCTTGATGGAATCTTTTTTGCGCGCTGCCCGTTCGGATTTGTCGTGCTCGGCACGTTCCTCTTCCCAGATACGGGAGTGCGACACCAGGATCCGGCGATTGTCCTTGTTGAATTCGAGGATCTTGAAATCCAGCGTTTCATCGGCAGCCGCGGTGGTTCCGTCTTCCTTAACCAGATGCTTGCCGGGACAGAAGCCTTCCACGCCGTAGGGGAGGGCAATGATGGCTCCTTTGTCCTGGAGTTTCATCACCGTTCCCTGATGGATGCTTCCTTCCACGAAGATGGTTTCGAAGGTGTCCCAGGGGTTCTCCTCAAGCTGTTTGTGACCCAGGCTGAGTTTCCGGTTTTCCTCGTCGACTTCCAGTACAACCACTTCCATCTCTTCACCAACTTTGGTGAATTCATTGGGGTGATTGATCTTCTTGGACCAGGAAAGATCCGAAATGTGTACCAGGCCGTCGATGCCTTCTTCCATTTCAACGAATACGCCAAAGTTGGTCATATTTCGGACCGAAGCCTTATGCTGGCTGCCTACCGGGTAACGCTCGGCGATACCGGACCATGGATCCTGGGTAAGCTGTTTGATACCCAATGACATCTTCCGGTCTTCCCGGTCGATGGTGAGTACTTCGGCTTCCACTTCGTCTCCCACCTTCAGGAATTCCTGCGGGTTGCGGAGGTGCTGTGACCAGGACATTTCCGATACGTGGATCAGGCCTTCGACGCCGGGAATGATTTCCATGAACGCGCCGTAGTCGGCCACGGTCACGATCTTTCCTTTCACCCGGGAGCCCGGCTGGATCGACTCGTCCAGTGATTCCCAGGGGTGCGGTGTCAGTTGCTTCAGACCCAAAGCGATACGCTTCTTGTCGTCGTCAAAGTCAAGTACCACTACGTTGATCTTCTCATCCAGTTGCAGTACTTCTTCCGGATGCTCAATGCGTCCCCAGGAAATATCGGTAATGTGGAGAAGTCCGTCCACACCGCCCAGGTCGATAAATACGCCGAACGGCGTGATGTTCTTCACCGTACCCTCGAGTACCTGGCCTTTTTCCAGTTTGGAGATAATTTCCATTTTCTGGCTTTCCAGGTCGTCCTCGATGAGTGCTTTGTGGGAAACCACCACGTTTTTGAATTCGTGGTTGATCTTCACCACCTTGAATTCCATATCCTTGCCTACGTATTGATCGTAGTCGCGGATGGGTTTGATATCAATCTGCGAACCAGGAAGGAATGCTTCCACCCCTTCGATATCCACAATCAGACCGCCTTTGGTACGGCTTTTAACGAAACCGTTGATCACCTCGTCGGTATCAAGCGCCTGATTGATGCGCTCCCAGGATTTCTGGGTCTTCGCGCGCTTGCGGGAAAGAACCAGCTGTCCGTTCTTGTCTTCCTGATTTTCGACGTAAACGTCTACTTCGTCACCAGGCTTCAGATCGGGCATGTCCCGGAATTCGGAAAGCGGAACCAGTCCGTCGGATTTGAAACCTACGTTCAGCACAACGTCCTTTGCGGTCACGCTTACCACGCGGCCCGACACGATTTCGTTTTTGCTGATGGGACGCAGGGTTTCGGAATAGATGCTTTCCAGTTT
>JAJUHF010000148.1 GCA_029268045.1 Anseongella ginsenosidimutans | reverse complement strand
GGTTGCCGGCCGTTACATCGGTTTTGGCGAAGACCGGAATGGGGCTAAATTCCATGACAAAACCAACCTGTATCATTACGAGGGGATGTACAATTTCACCGAACACATCCGGGTAGTGGAATTGCTTGCCGGGGTATCCTATAGGCGGTATTCGTTGCGTTCGGACGGGACCATTTTCGATGATGCGGAACGGGATATCAACATCGGCGAATACGGAGCCTACCTCCAGCTCAGCAAACGTTTGCTGGAAGAACGTCTGAAACTCACCGCAGCGCTTCGCTATGATAAAAATGAAAATTTTGACGGACGCTTTACCCCGCGGCTTTCGGGTGTGTATTCCCTCACGCCGGAAAATCATATCCGGCTTTCCTGGCAAACCGGTTTCCGAAACCCAACCACGCAGAACCAGTACATTGATCTGCTTGTCCGGGCAAACACGCGGCTTATCGGGGGGCTGCCGGATCTGCTGCAGAAGTATGATCTGTATGGGAACAAAGGCTATACGCAGGAAAGCGTACAGCGTTTCCAGCAAACAGGCGACCCTGCCGACCTGAGGCAATACGAATTCGGCGATTTCAAGCCGGAGAAAATGCAGGCGTATGAGATCGGATACCGCGGCCTGATCAACCGGAAATTATTGGTGGACGCCTACTACTATTACGCGACCTACGATGATTTCATCACTTCATTGGTTTTGCTGCAGAGCGCCGACGGAACGCCTGCAGGCCTGGGATCCGCCAGTATATTTTCGACCTCGGTGAATAGTCCCTCCGAGGTGGTGACCCAGGGTTGGGCATTGGGATTGGACTATGTGCTCCGGGGATGGCGCCTGGGAGGGAACGTTTCCTTCAATACCATTACGGAAGACGCGGACGGTTTTTACAACTATTTCAATACGCCGAAATACCGGTTCAACCTGACGGCGGGCAAACAAAACCTGTACCGTCAGATGGGAGTGAAACTGAGCTATCGCTGGCAGGATGCTTTCCAATGGGGTTCCACTTTTTCCACCGGAACGGTTCCTGCATTCGGGACATTGGATGCCCAGGTCAGTTACGCGGTGCCCCGTAGCGATGTGACGGTCAAAGTGGGCGGCGCGAATATCCTGAACAACTATTATTTTACCTCGTTTGGAAATCCGGAAGCCGGTGCGGTGTACTATCTCTCGCTCACGTACGACACCTCATTCTAGGGCCGTGCGTATCAGTTTATTTACACGGCGAGCGATTTGTTTTTTTTAATTTGGCGCGACCAAAACTTTACGCACATGACCTCTTTTTTACGACGGATCCTCGTGATCCTTCTGATGACCGGTTGTACGGGTGCTTTTGCCCAAAAACGCATTTACCGGTATCCGGATGTATCGGACACCAAGATTGTTTTTTCATTTGCCGACAATTTGTGGCTGGTGGACAAAACCGGGGGGCAGGCGGTCCGGCTCAGTTCCCCACCGGGTCCGGAGCTGTTTCCCCGCTTTTCACCCGACGGCAATACCATCGCCTTCAGCGCCAATTACGACGGGAATACCGACATCTACACCATTGATGTAAACGGTGGCGTCCCCCAACGCATCACGCACCATGGTATGGGGGAAATCGTACAGGACTGGTATCCCGATGGAACGCATCTTTTCTTTTCTTCTTCCATGCATAGCGGAAAGCAGCGATTCAACCAATTTTTTAAAATAAAGGCCACCGGCGGCCTGCCCGAGCAGCTCCCCATGGCCATTGCCGAATTCGGCAGTCTTTCGCCCTCGGGAGATAAAATAGCTTTCACGTATAAAAGCCGGGTTTTCCGCACATGGAAGCGTTACCGGGGTGGTTGGTCGGCAGACATCTATATTTTTGATCTGCAGACCCTGGCGTCGGAAAACATCACCTCCAACGAGGCCAACGACGAGCTTCCGATGTGGCACGGCAATGCGATTTATTACATTTCAGACAAGGGGCCGGAAAAGCGGTATAACGTATGGAAGTACGATACCGAAACCAAACAACATACGCAGCTGACCCATTTTGAAGATTATGACGTTCATTTTCCTGCCATTGGCCCCTCGGAGCTGGTTTTTGAAGCGGCCGGCAGCATTTACCTGCTCGACCTGGCATCCGGACAGTACCGCGAGGTGCCCATTACCATCACCGATGACCTGGAAAGTGTAAAACCACGCTTGGTCAATGTGCAGTCTTATCTGGAGAACGTACGTATCGCTCCGGACGGGAATCGCGTGTTGGCCGAAGCGCGGGGCGAAATATTCAGCCTGCCTGCTGAAAAGGGGGTTACCCTGAATTTGAGCCAGTCCCCGGGATCGGCCGAGCGGTATCCTGCCTGGTCACCCGATGGAAAACAGATTGCCTGGTGGAGCGATAAGGACGGTGAATACGAACTGTACCTTTTTGATCAGCAATCGGGCGAAACAAAAAAAATAACCAACCTGGGGGCGGGCTACCGCTATAAACCTTTTTGGTCCCCGGACAGTAAGAAAATAGCCTTTGTGGATCAGCGCATGCAACTCAATGTGCTGGACATTGCCAGCGGAAAGGTGACCCCAGCAGGGAAAGGGAAGTGGATGTATCAGGGCGACCTGGATAATTTCTCGGTCAGCTGGTCGCCGGATAGCCGCTGGCTTACCTACAGCATGGGGGTGGACAACCGTCAGGGAGCCATTTTCCTGTTCGATGTCCAGGCCGCGGAATTGCATCAGGTTACCTCGGGCTTTTACAATGACAATTCGCCGGTCTTTTCGCCCGACGGCAACTACCTTTACTTTACGACAAACCGCCATTTCAGTCCCGAGTATAGTAATTTTGATAATTCCTGGATCTATAACAATTCCACCCGGATCGGGCTGATCACCTTAAGCGATACAACGGCTTCCCCATTGCTTCCCGAAAACGACACGGTATCGGTCAGGCAGAATGAAGATTCCGACCGGAAAGACGATAAGGAAAAGAACGGAAAAGAAAAGAGCGAAAAGGACGACGGAAAAAAGCCTACCAGGATTGATCTGGAAGGTTTCGAACGCCGGGCGGTCTTGCTGCCGGTCGATGCCGGTAACATCGGGGACCTGGCCGCGGCCGAAGGCAAGGTGGTTTACATCCGTTATCCGAATTCGGGTTCGGGGGACTCGGATGCCGCACTGTACTATTTCGACCTAAAGGAAAAGAAAGAGGTGCGGATCATCGGCGAGGTCTCCTTCTTTCAGCTTTCCGACCAAGGCGAAAAGATCCTGACTGGCAAATCGCGACGGATGGGGGTCATTGAGTTGGGGTCGGGGAAGAACCTGGACAAGACCATCCCGCTGGATGCGATGCAGATGCGTCTGGTGCCGCGTGAGGAATGGCAGCAGGTTTTCAACGACGCCTGGAGAATAGAACGGGACTTTTTTTACGATCCGTCCATGCACGGAGTGGACTGGGAGGGCTTGCGTCAGCATTACGGGAGTATGATCGCCAACGCCTGTACCCGGACCGACGTGAATTATATCATCGGTGAATTGATCGGTGAACTGAACGCTTCCCATACCTACCGCGGGGGTGGCGATCTGGAACAAACGGCCCATACCGCCGTGGGGTACCTGGGCGTAAACTGGGCTTTCGAAAACGGAGCCTACCGGGTAGCGAAAATTATCCGTGCGGCGCCCTGGGATACCGAAGTCCGCTCCCCGCTGGATCTTCCCGGCGTGAAAATAACCGAGGGAGACTACATTCATGCCGTCAACGGCGTCCCCTTAGTCTCGTACACCGATCCCTGGGGTGCTTTTGCCGGTCTGGCGGGCCAGACGGTGGAACTGACCGTTAGCGACAATCCTTCCGGGAATAACGCGCGCAAGGTGTTTGTGGAGACGCTGGATTCCGAAACCCGGCTGCGTAATCTGGCCTGGATCGAACAGAACAGAAAGTATGTGGAGGAAGCCTCGGGAGGAAAGATCGGATATGTGTATGTTCCCAGCACGGGCCTGGACGGCCAGGAAGAGCTGGTGAGAATGTTCTACGGCCAGGTCGACAAACCGGCCATGATCATTGACGAACGGTTCAACAACGGCGGGCAGATTCCCGACCGTTTCATCGAATTACTCAACCGGCCGGCACTGGCCTTCTGGGATGTGCGCGACGGAAAAAACTGGTCCTGGCCGCCTGTGGCGCATTTCGGTCCCAAAGCCATGCTCATCAACGGCTGGTCGGGATCCGGAGGGGATGCGTTTCCCGATTATTTCCGGAAAGCCGGCCTGGGACCCCTGATTGGGACGCGCACCTGGGGCGGACTCATTGGCATTACCGGTGCGCCCACCTTGATTGACCGTGGTGGTGTGACTGCGCCTACTTTCCGCATGTATAATCCGGATGGCTCGTGGTTTCCCGAAGGACATGGGGTGGAACCGGATATTGAAGTGAAAGAAGATCCCAGCAGTCTGGCCGCCGGGACCGATCCGCAGTTGAAAAAGGCGGTGGAGGTGTTGCTCGAGAAACTGAAAACAGCCGGTCCGGCGGAACCTGCGCCGCCACAGCCCGAAACCAGGTAAGCCAGGCTTGGTCCCGGAACGGGTTGCCGGGGTGATCCGGCTATTGAACCAAAAACAAAGCGGGCGCCAGCCATCCGGCTGACGCCCGCTCGTATTTGTAATAAGATGGAACGGGGTTTTAGGCATTGTCTACCGAAGCCACATGCTGGGCGAGGTCTACCAACTTGCTGGAGTAACCCCATTCGTTGTCGTACCACGAAACGACCTTTACAAAGTGGTCGTTCAGGGAAATGCCGGCTCCGGCATCGAAAACCGAGGTTCTTGCATCGCCAACGAAGTCCTGTGAAACGACTGCGTCTTCCGTATATCCCATGATCCCTTTCAGTTCGCCTTCCGAGGCGCGCTTCATCGCGGCTTTAATATCCTCGTAGCTGGCGGGCTTTTCCAGACGGGCGGTCAGGTCCACAACCGATACGTCGGCCAGGGGAACCCGGAATGACATCCCGGTGAGTTTGCCGTTCAGTTCGGGAATTACCTTTCCTACCGCCTTGGCAGCGCCGGTGGATGAGGGGATGATGTTGTTCAATGCCGCCCGGCCGCCTCTCCAGTCCTTCTTGGACGGACCGTCCACTGTCTTCTGGGTTGCCGTGGTGGCGTGTACCGTGGTCATCAGTCCTTCCACGATGCCGAAATTGTCATGCAGCACTTTGGCCAGCGGGGCAAGGCAGTTGGTGGTACAGGAAGCATTGGATACGAATTGCATGTCCGGCGTATAG
>JAJUHF010000147.1 GCA_029268045.1 Anseongella ginsenosidimutans | reverse complement strand
TATCGGGAACCCGGTGCTGCCCCGTGTCGCCGATGCAGGGGTATTGCGGTACAACGGCGAATATTACATCGGAGGCGTCTTCACCAACGGTAGCTTCTACCGGTCGGCAGACCTGGTGAATTGGGAAGGACCTTTTCATGTGTTTTCCATGGATAACGACTGGACCAGTGGAGCATCGGCCCACGACAGCCAGATCCACGCCAGCGATATCCACTATCTAAACGGCGTTTTCCACCATTACTGGTCTGTGAATTACTGGGGGAAGGACCGGCATGTAGTTCATATCGGACATGCCACGGCGCGCCACGTGCTGGGACCCTACCGGGAACCGGTGAAAGAAACCTGGCTGGACAACCGGATCGATCCGCACCTGTTCCGGGACCTGGACGGGAAGCTTTATTTGTACCTGGTTAAGTTCACAGACGGAAACGCAATCTGGGTCCGTCCCATGAAGGATCCGGGCACGTTTTCCGATGAACCCCGATTCCTTTTTTCATCCCTGCCCGGTACCTGGGAGACACGCGACAACCGGGTGGCGGAGGGTCCCTGGGTGATCCACTACCGGGGGCAGTATTACCTGATGTACAATGCCAATCACACTTCCACTTCCTGGGGAAATTATGCCCTTGGGGTAGCCCAGGCCGGGGGACCGATGGACTTTACCCAGAGCGCCAAATATCCCCATCCCGTGCTTGAGTCCAATCAGGTGCGGCTGGAAGACGATCATCCGGATCTGTTGAGACAGGATACAGCCCTTCCCTTTGCCTTTACGATGGAGAATCCCGGCGGGAACTGGGCCCAACCCGATTTTGACGATTCCGCCTGGAAAACAGGCGGGCCCGGCTTCGGGTCTGCCCGGATTGAGAATTCAACGACCCGATCGGTGAATACCTGGTGGAAAACAGACACGCTCTGGATCAGAAAGAGTTTCATTGTAAAAAAGGACGGGCTGGGTAAGCTGTCCCTTCGGATCCATCATGACGGGCCCACGCGGGTACTCTTGAACGGCATGCCAATCTATTCCGGGGACGCGCGTGCGTACCGGCACTGGAACCTGGATGCGCGGTCCCGGGCGCTGTTAAAGGACGGGAAGAATCTGCTGGCCATAGAAAGCCAGGCAGGGCCCCGATCGGCGTTTCTGGATGTATCGCTTTTTGATATGCAGGGCACCGAGGCAGACGATATCCTGTTCTCTCCCGGTCAGCCGAATATGGTCCGTGGTCCCAACGGTTTTGAATGGTGGCTGGTTTATATGGCAAACAAGAATGCGGAACCACGCGGCCAATACATTAACCGCATACACTTTTTCGACAAAAAACTTACCGTGGACGGGATCACCGCCGACCGTACGCCGGGCCATCACCCGCCCCCGGCTGCACCGACTTTTGGTGATCTGTTCCATTCCAGTCCGGGCCGGAAGGGCGAAGATCCGGTCCGGAAAAAATGGCGCATTCACGCGGGAAGCTGGGTGATCGGGAAGAATGAGTTGGTACAGACATCCGCCACTCGGGCGGCTGCCTTTCCCCGCACAGACCCTGGCCGGCACTATTTGTTTGAAACAGGACTCCGGATGGACACGGCCGCAACAGACGCTGCGGCCGGCATTTACGCCTGGTGGAAAGATGAAAAGAACTGGCTGAAGATCGCATTTTCCGGGGAAGGCCGGAAATGGAGCCGAATCCTGTGCCGGCAAGGCGAAACCACGACGGTTTCCCATTCCCTGCCGGAGGATTTCGACCCGGAAGTCTATCATACGCTGAAAGTTTACAAAAATGAGGCGCATTTCCGGGTGTTGCTGGATGGGATTCCTATTCCGGGGGAAGCGGTAATTGAGGTCCCGGACCTGCGCGGACCGGGCCTTCCCGGACTATTTACCGATGGAAGCCAGGCAGCCTTTGACGGGGTGGTCTATACCATTGGCTGGGACGAATTCGACGACCAGATCACCGGATGGGAGGGCGAGGCCCCCTGGCCTGTATCGGAAAGCGGCATCGGACCCGGAAATTCCGTCATGGGAAAGGAAAGTGAATCAGATGCCGTATTCAAGGGTGATTTTCTGGAGAATTACGAATTCAGCCTGCAGGTGTCGGGTGGCGCCGCGAAGGCGGGGGTCTACGCCGTATACGTGGATCGGGACAATTACCTCAAAGCCATCTTTTGTCCAGAAGACCGCCGGTTGATTATTTCCGGTAGAAAAAACGCGCAAGCCTTGGACACGCAGCGGATTCCGTTGGTAATTGATTTTCCGGTGTACGCCGATATGCGCCATTCCGACTTCATCGAAAAACGGTTCACCCTCGATGCCCCGGCCTGGATCAGCGGCTTGCGGCTGAACCGGACCCCCCATGGGGAGCCGGATACCGTATTGGAAAACATTTTCGACCGGATTGACCTTTATTATGAGCAGGAGGGTGCATGGCATGCGCTTGAGAATTTCCGAAACGGACCCTTATCCCATACTTATATTGATCAGATCCTTTTTGAGCCCGTGAAGACCACGGCGCTGAAACTGGTAAACAAGCATCCGGAGGACCATCGCTTTTATGCATACAGGCTTCTGGTGAATGAATTATACCGGGAATCCAATAATTTACGGGTAATCCGCCTTTCGGATCAAATCCTTTTCTTCGTGAATGGGAGGGAAGTATTCCGGATGGCGGCCGATTTTCCCCCATCCCAGGTTGGACTCATCGCCTCAGACGAACAGGTCCGCTTTAATGGGATCATGCGGTTCGCACTCCATCCGTGACCAGCAAAAATATTTTGGCGGGGAGCAGACCTTCTCCGGCTGCCGTTTGTATATAGGGTACAGACAGCGGGAAGTCCTGCTGCAACTAACCTATAACACGTGGAAAAAGACAGCGGCAAAGAGGCGCTTTACCGAAAATACCTGGCAAACCAGTGCAGCCCGGATGAACTCAGGCAGGTCCTGGGATTCCTGGGTACGGTTGAGGCCGACCGGGCCATCATTTACTCACTGATTATCCAGGACCTGCAGCAGGAAAGTCGGTCTGCAAAGGGAATTGATCCGAAGATATCCGAGAAGATGCGTCTTCGGATACTGGACCGGATACAAAGTCCGGCCGGATCGGGGCTCTCTTCCGAAAAGTTGGAAAAAGGGGGCGCTGCGGTCCGAAGAATTTACTGGCGGGCGGCGGCCGTATTGGTTGGGCTGTTGTTGGTGACCGCTGCAGGATATCGCCTGTTGGTCCATAAGTCCTGGGTCCGGCATCAGACATTTTATGGGGAGCTCGCCACGATCGTATTGCCAGACAGTTCCACGGTGACCCTAAACGGCAATTCCCGGATAAGTTACCGGCCCCAGTGGAATAAGGGCCCCAGGGAGGTATGGATTGAAGGGGAAGCCTACTTTTCCGTAAAACATACCGCCGACGACAGGAAGTTCATTGTTCATTCTTCGAAAGAAATGGATGTGGAGGTATTGGGTACGGAGTTCAATGTGTACGACCGTCCGGACGCTACGCGGGTCGTGCTCAATTCAGGTAAGGTAAAACTGAACATCCGGAAAAACAGGGAGGAAACCGCATACGTTGACATGGATCCCGGAGAGCTGGTTGAGTTTCATCAGGATCTCGAGTACGAAAAGCGGAGTGTCAATGCGGAACGTTACAGTTCCTGGATCAATGGCAAAGTGGTGTTGGAGAACACTCCCTTCCGGGAAATAGCGGTGCTGCTGGAGGAAACCTACGGACTCTCGGTAAGCGTTCCGGACACCTCTTTATACAGCGAACGCTTTTCGGGGACCGTGCCCGGGGAAAATGCGGAGGCGCTCCTGAAAGCGCTGGCCCTTTCCTTCAATTTGCGAATCAAGGCATCAGGCAATAACGTCATATTCAATGTAAAATAATTAAACCTTAACAGCTATGAGTCGAAAGTTATCTGTTTATGGAGTGCTGGTTCTGATCGTATGCGGGGTCTGCGGACCTGCATTTAGCCAGATCCTGGCCTCCACATCCGCCGGATCCTTTGGCGAGCCCAGGGAACGGAGGTATGGGATGAAAACCCTCGAAAAGGCGCTGGACGATCTCCAGAAGCAATACGAGGTTAGTTTTTTCTATAAAACGGAATTGGTCAAAGACCTTCAGGTGGAAGGGAACGTTCCGGGATCGGGTGATCTGGAAACAGACCTGGACAATTTATTGAGGCAGCATCATCTGGCTTTCAGGGAGGCGGACAAGGATCTGTATGTGATCCTTCCCCGCCGCGAGCAGGAGCGGGTAAGTGCTGCGAAACTCCGGAAGATCATCAGCGGCGTGGGCGTGCCCACCGGGCTACCCGCGCGGTACACCGCCCTTGGCACGCACATCCCGGAACGGCCGGCCTATCAACAGAACAGTGTAAGCGGTGTGGTGCGATCGGGAAGCGACAGCACCGCCCTGCCTGGGGTAAGCGTGGTGGTCAAAGGCACCCAGAATGGAACCTCAACCGACCTGGAAGGACGTTATTACCTACAGAATGTTCCCGATGATGCCATTCTGGTGTTCACGTTCCTTGGATTCCAGACGCAGGAGCATGCCGTAAGCGGCCGCAGTGAACTCGACGTTGTGCTCCAGACGGATGCCGAATCGCTGGAACAGGTGGTGGTCACCGGGTTCGGTTTATCGCAGAAAAAGGAATCGCTCACCAGCGCCATCTCCACCATCGGAGCCGAAGACATCGGCCGTTCGCTGGCATCGACTACGTCGGGCACCCTGGTGGGGAAAATTCCCGGACTGAATTCCCGTCAGACCGATGGAAGGCCCGGCGCAAGCACGGCGCTGCAAATCCGGAATATGGGAAACCCCCTGTATGTGATCGACGGCGTTCAGAAGGATGCAGGGCAGTTCAATAACCTCAATCCCGCCGATATCGAGTCTATATCCGTACTAAAGGATGCATCGGCATCCATCTACGGGGTCCGGGCAGCAAACGGGGTCATCGTGGTGACCACTAAAAAAGGCCGACGCAATGCCAAAAACACGGTAAGCATCACGGCCAATTACGGCTTGCAGAATCTCTCCACGTTTCCCAAGCCCGCCGATGCGGTAACTTACATTGAAAGCTACATCCAATCGGAAACGGTCCAGGGAGCAAGTAACTACACCTACACCAAAGAAGACCTGGAAAAATGGCGGCAGGGGACCGAAAAAGGCTACGTGCCTTTTGACTGGTACGACTTTATCTGGGACACGGCGCCGCAATACAATGTAAACGCCAGCGCGTCGGGTGGCTCGGAAAATATCAATTATTATTTCAGCGTAGGTCATTTGGATCAGCAGGCGAATATCGTCAACTACGGCGGATTCACCCGGACGAACGTGCAGATGAACGTGGAGGCGAATATTTCCGACCGCTTTAAGGTAGGCGCGGGATTGAACGGACGCCTTGAAAAAAGGGTGAACCCCGGCGTTCCGGGCGGGGACGACCTGTGGCTGCCCCG
>JAJUHF010000146.1 GCA_029268045.1 Anseongella ginsenosidimutans | reverse complement strand
CATGCGCAGGGCCACCGTAATCGCCGCGACCGCATTCTCTACGTTGTGATCTCCAGGGAACAGCATCCGGATATTTTCAATGGTGGTGCTACCCACGTAATCGAATACATAATTCCCTTCCTCAACCCGGATATGCTGTGCCGCGGCGTCTACACCCTCTCCGGGCTGAAACGCGTACACCGTACCCGGCTGGGCAAGGGGAAGCCCCGCCTTTTTCACAAGCGTCCCGCCCGGCTGCAGCTGCGCTGCGAATAACCGGAAGGCTTCTTCCACGTGGCCCTTGTCCCCGTAAATATCCAGGTGATCGGCGTCCATGGAGGTGATCACGGCAATATCCGGGTGGAGTTTCAGAAACGAACGGTCAAACTCATCGGCTTCCACCACCAAGATGTTGTCACGACCAAAAAGCACGTTGCTTTTGTAATTGGTCATCACCCCGCCGATAAATGCCGAACAGTCCCGCCCTGCGTATTTTAACAGGTGGGCAACCAGGGCGCTAGTGGTTGTTTTACCGTGTGTGCCTGCCACCGCGATGGTATACATGTCTTTGCTCAGCATGCCCAGCACCTCCGACCGCTTGTATAGCCGGTACCCGGCTTCAAGGAAAAAGCCCAGGATCCGGTTATCCGACGGCACGGCCGGAGTATAAATAATCAGGGTATCTTCACGCGCCTCCGCCTGATCAAACGGCTTGACAAGCAGGGCGGCGTCGTCGGAATAGACAATGGAAATGCCCTCGGATTCCAGTTCAGCCGTAATCGGCCCCGGCGTTCTGTCGTAACCGGCTACCAGGCACCCCTGCCGTTTAAAATAACGTGCCAGGCCGCTCATGCCAATGCCGCCTATGCCAAGGAGGTATACGTTATTGATATGTTCCCACGCCGTATTCATGACGCCATCGCGATTGTTAATATTTCCTCTGCTATTTCCCGGGCCGCGTCCGGCTTAGCCAGCTTGCGGATATTGGCCGCAAGCAATGCCTGGCTTTCCTGATCTTCAATAAGCCGCATTGCTGCGGGAATCAGTTCAGCGACGGCATCCCCGTCCCGGATCACCCGCGCCGCCTGCTGCTTCACCAGCGCCGCGGCATTCTTGCTTTGGTGGTCTTCCGCCACGTTGGGCGAGGGTACCAGAATAACCGGTTTGCCTACCACGCAAAGTTCCGAGATAGTCCCCGCCCCGGCCCGGGCAATGATCAAATCGGCCGCAGCGTACGCCAGTTCCACCCGGTTTACAAATTCCATGATCCGGATCCCCGGATAGCGGCTTTCATCTACTTCTTTTCGGATCCGTTCGTAATAGTAGCGTCCGGTTTGCCAGATCAATTGCACCCCGCTTGCCTTCAATGCGTCCAGATGGGCAAGGACACTTTGGTTAAGCGTACCGGCCCCCAGGCTTCCACCTGTCAGGAAGATCGTCTTCCCGCCTTCCTCCAGCCCGAAATGCTTCCGTGCCGGCCCGGCTCCGCTCAGGTTATGGAACTCCGCGGCGCGTTCGAGCAGCTCGGTCCGTACCGGATTACCGGTAAGGCGGATTTTCTGCGGATCGAAGAACTGATCCATCCCCTGGTAGGCAACAAAGATCCGGACCGCTTTTTTCCCCAGGTTTCGATTGGTCATTCCGGGAAAAGAGTTCTGTTCCTGGATTACCGTTGGGATTCCCTTCCGCGAGGCAGCAAGCAGCAAGGGCCCGGATGCGTAGCCACCCACCCCAACGGCAATGTCGGGTTTAAACTCCCGGATGATCCGATTCGATTTCAAAATACTTTTTACCAGTTTCACCGGGAACATCAGGTTGTTCCAGGTAATCCGTCGTTGCAAACCCTGTATATCCAGTCCGATGATCCGGTATCCCGCGTCGGGCACCCGTTCCATCTCAATTCGCCCTTTCGCGCCTACAAAAAGCAGCTCCACCGCAGGTTCCAGCTCTTTGAGCGCACCGGCAATGGCCAGTGCGGGGAACACGTGTCCTCCCGTGCCTCCTCCGCTGATAATCACCCGTATGTCCTTCCTGCGTTTCACTGCGACCTGTTTATTGATTATCGACCTCCTCCACATCCCGGCTTACGCTCAGGATGATCCCGAACGCCAGGCTGGTAAACAAAATAGACGTTCCTCCCATGCTTACCAGGGGAAGAGACACGCCCGTAACTGGAAATAAATTGGTGGCCACCGCCATGTTCGCAAAGGCCTGGATCACCAGGCTGAAACTCAGCGCCGCCGCCAGCAATGCCCCAAACGCCTTGGGGCTTTTGACCACTATTTTTACCGATCGGTATAAAAAGATGAGGTAGAGCACGATCACGCCTACCCCTCCGATCAATAAGCCATATTCTTCGATTATAACCGCGTAGATAAAGTCGGCATAGGGCGATGGCAGGAAATTCCGCTGGGTGCTGTTCCCAGGGCCTTTGCCAAAGGTGCCGCCGCTTGCGATCGCGATTTTTGCCTGATCGATCTGATACGTATCATCCGCATGCGCCATTTCCGGATGGAGGAAGGAGTTCACCCGGGCCTTGTATACCCCGCGGCGCGGCCCGAGGAATACAACCGCCGCCACGAGCATCCCTCCGGCCAGACATACCAGCGCTATCTGACGAATGCTCACCCGCCCGATCAGCAGCAACAGTACGCTTGTGCCAAAGATCATCAAAGCCGTAGAAAGATTTTCAGGCGCGATCAAACCGCAGACAGCGAGGATGGATACAAAAATGGGGAGGAAACCTTCTTTGAAATTCTTGATCTTTTCCTGCCGCTTGGTGAGCTCCCGTGCCAGAAACATGTAAAGGGCGAGCTTCGCCAGGTCGGAAGTCTGGAAGGTTTCGTTTATTACCGGGATCATGATCCAACGGCTCGCCTGGTTAATGCTTGATCCGAAAAACAGGGTGTACAGTAGCAGGGGGATCGAAATATAAAGCAGGATCTGGGCAATCCTTGAATAGTATTTATGATTGATCAGATGAGCGATATACATCAGAACAAGGCCCGCGATGATCACCGAACCGTGACGGAACAGATACGCGAAAGTGAACCCGTCGTTGGCTGAACGATAGGCCAGGGTTCCCGTTGAGCTGTATACCGCCAGAATGGAGAATACCGACAGCAGGATAGCAACCATCCAGATCCACCGGTCTCCCCTAACTTTCTGAAATAATACGTTCACCATGTCGTTCCCTTTATCCATGATTAAAGCTGCCGGACCGCTTCCTTAAATTGGTTTCCCCGGTCCTCGTAATTTTTGAACAGATCGAAACTGGCGCAGGCCGGCGACAGCAAAACCGTATCGCCTTTGGCAGCCAGATGATAGGCAACCCCCACCGCTTCGCGGGCGCTCAGGGTATTGACGATGATGTCCACATCGTCTTCGAAGGCATCGTGTATCTTGCCATTCTCCTTGCCCAGGCATACGATGGCCCGTACCTTCTCGCGGACCACGGGTTTCAGCATGCTGTAATCGTTGCCTTTGTCCACGCCGCCTGCTATCCAGACAACGGGCGTGGTCATGCTCCCCAGCGCGTACCAGGTTGCATTCACATTGGTCGCCTTGGAGTCGTTGATAAATTCGATACCCTGGATCTTTCCTACGTGTTCAAGGCGGTGCGCCACGTTTTTGAAATCACCCAAACTTTCGCGCACAACCTCATTGCGCAGATCCAGCACCTTCGCCGCAATGGCGGCCGCCATTGAATTGTAAACATTGTGTTTCCCCTGCAAAGCCAGTTCTGCTATTGTCATATTGAATGTATTTTTTTCTGTTTTAATGATTAGTCTGTCGTCTTCCAGGTACGCCCCGCATGCCACCTGCTCGCGGATGGAAAAGGGGTACTGCCTTGCCACCGGACGGTGGGACTCCAGTCCTTTCCGGGTCCCCGCATCGTCGAGGCAGTAAATGAAACTGTCGGTTTCCCGCTGGTTCCGGAGAATCCTGAACTTGGCGTCCACGTAATTTTCAAACCGGTTTTCATAGCGGTCCAGGTGATCGGGCGTGATGTTGGTCAAAATGGCAATATGGGTTCTGAAATCCCGCATGTCGTCCAGCTGAAAACTGCTCAGTTCCAGCACAAAATAGTCCTGATCGCCTTCGGCCACCTGCCGCGCGAAACTCGTTCCCACATTTCCGCCGACCCCCGCCTTAAGTCCTGCCTTTTTCAGCAAATGGTGCATCAGCAAGGTAGTCGTGGTTTTCCCGTTGCTTCCGGTAATCCCGATTATCATTGCCTTGGTATAGCGGCCAGCGAAGTCAATTTCTGCCGTGATGGGGACCCCCGCCTTGCGCAGGTACGCTACAACCGACGCATTGGGCGGTATTCCGGGGCTTTTGATCACTTCTCCGGCTTCGCCCAGGCGCTCGAATGAATGTCCGCCTTCCTCGTAGGCAATTCCCCTGTCCACCAGTTCCGTCCGGTATTTCTCCGGGATCCTGCCGGCATCCGACACGAATACCTCATAGCCCATTTTCCGGGCCAGCACCGCGCTGCCAATTCCGCTTTCACCGGCGCCGAGTATCGCTATTTTCTTTCCGTGTCGCATTCCAGCCTGAACCCTTATCTGATTTTCAATGTTACGATCGTAATAACCGCCAGGATAATCCCCACAATCCAGAACCGGGTGACAATTTTGGACTCATGGTATCCCAGCATCTGATAGTGATGATGCAATGGGGACATTTTAAATATGCGTCGCCCTTCGCCGTACTTTTTCCGGGTGTACTTGAACCACCCCACCTGCATGATCACCGACAGGTTCTCAATCAGGAAAATCCCGCATAAAACCGGTATGAGCAATTCCTTGCGTATCAGAATGGCGAACGCGGCAATGATCCCCCCGATAGCCAGACTGCCGGTATCTCCCATGAAGACCTGCGCAGGAAAGGAATTATACCAGAGGAATCCAATGCAGGATCCAATGAAGGCCCCCATGAAGATCATCAGCTCTCCCGAATTGGGGATGTACATGATACTCAAGTAATCGGC
The DNA here is from genome assembly GCA_029268045.1 of Anseongella ginsenosidimutans. Classification (GTDB taxonomy): domain Bacteria; phylum Bacteroidota; class Bacteroidia; order Sphingobacteriales; family Sphingobacteriaceae; genus Anseongella; species Anseongella ginsenosidimutans_A. The sequence continues at coordinate 615 of JAJUHF010000146.1, read as the reverse complement.
AAATACCAGGTTACCGGAAACGTAGGCCAAAATGCCCAACGCGGCCCCGATGATGGCCGAAGAACCGGTTGCCAACCCGTCGATCCCGTCGGTGATATTCGCCCCGTTCGAAACCGCCGTGATGATCACAATCACCGCAAGTACGAACACAATGGGAACCAGCAGCTCGTAATTTCCGTCACCCAGAAAGGAAACGATGCTTCCGTAATCAAATTCGTTATCCTTGATAAAGGGGACGTTTGTTTTGGTGGATTTCACGTCCACACCATAATGCAGCGGATTGTTCTCCAGACTGGCATCGTACGTGGCATAATTCCGGTCGGGCATGGTCAGTCCGGCGGGCACTTCCCGGACCACGATATCCTGATGGTAGTACATGGTGATCCCGATGAAAAGTCCCAGTCCGATCTGGGCCATGACCTTGAACTTGCCCTGGAGTCCTTCCTTGTCCTTTTTGAATACCTTGATGTAGTCGTCAATAAATCCGATCGTACCCATCCAAAGGGTAGCCACCAGCATCATGATGATGTAGATGTTATCCACCCGGGCGAAAAGGATCGTGGCCGAAACAATTCCAAGCAGAATAATAAGGCCTCCCATGGTGGGGGTTCCCTG
>JAJUHF010000145.1 GCA_029268045.1 Anseongella ginsenosidimutans | reverse complement strand
GTCAAAAAACGCTTCCCCTTCCAGATACACTTCGCGGGTGCCGCCCTGGAAATTATCGGGATACCGCAAAGTGCTTCCCGCATTCAGCCAGATAACCGAACCGTCCTCGAGGGTCAATTCTTTGATCTCGCCCATCGCCGTGCGTTCGGTGGCATATCCGGCCGTCCTGGTCTGGCGCTGCGGATCGGTATTCCCGGGTTGGAACACATAGAGGGCTGCCGAAATTCCGCAGAGGAGCGCCACGCTGGCGGCAATCCGGATAAACCGCCGCCGGATCGTACGCTGTTTTGTTTTTTCGGTCCGCCGGCCGATCGAATGGGTGATGTCCTGATACAATTCGTCCAGATAGCGCGCTTGTTCCTGCTCACTGCGGGCGGGCCATTCATTGTCTTCGCGCTGGACTTGCTTAAGCCAGGCGTGGATCTTTTCCACTTCCTCCATGGTACAGTTACCCTGAAGGTATTTATCCAATAAGGTCCGAATGGTTTGATGATCCATAGTGGTTTCCGGGCTTATTCCACTAAGGATGTCGAACATGCCAGCGCGGAGGTACTATAGAAAAATAAAATTTTTTACCAGCCGGTGTATTCCCGGCCGAAGTTTTTTGAGGGCAACGCTGAGCTGGTTCTTCACAGTTTGATCTGAAAGGCCAAGTTTTCCGGCAATCTCGCGTACGGAAAGATGTTGCTGCCGGCTCAGGCGGAAGATTTCCCGCATTCTGGGTGGAAGTTTGTCTATTTCCGATTCGGTCAGCGTATAGAAGTCCCGATAAAGGATGGAGTCGTGCGTGGAATTGTCCAGCGTGGTTTGCAGGATTTCCAATGCCTGGGAATAATATTCCTGCCTGCCGTTTTTCCGGAAATGGTCAATAATTTTATAGCGCACCGCCGCGAAAAGGTACGACCGGAAGGAGTTGCTGAGGTGGATGCGGTCCCGCTTTTCCCACAATTCCACAAAGAGGTCGTGAACAAGGTCTCTGGCTTCATCCAACGAGGAAACCTTTCCCGCGGTAAATCCAACCAGATCGGCCGCATGCCGCGCATAGATGAGGGCGAAAGCCTGTTGGTCTCCATCCTTCATCCGGATAAGCAGCCGCTCATCAGTTGGTTCATTCACCCTGCTCTTAGACATCTTCCTCAATAAAATCCAATCGGTTTTTCCGCCGGGCCACCCCTGCACGTTTTTCAAATTTAAGGTTTTTTGCTTTTTTTCAAAGGAAAACAATTAATATCGCCAAATGAGGTTTTCGTCTGAAAAAAGCGGGCTTTTCGGTGTGGTGATCCTGGGTTCGGCCATCACCCTGGTGCTTGTTTCCCTTGCCGGTCTGCTGGGGTACGCAAAACCCAAACCGGTCTTTGCACTGGTGTGCAGCCTGCTGATCGCCGTGTTTATGTTATGGCTTTGGTTTGGCACCTACTACCGGATAAAAGACGGCACGCTTTTTTATTATTCGGGACCCATCCGCGGGTCGTTAAAGATCCAGGATATAAACACCCTGATCGTAAACAAGACCTTGTGGGTGGGAATGAAACCGGCCCTTGCCACCAACGGAATTATCGTCAAATACAATAAATACGATGAGGTTTATCTTTCTCCACGGGATAAAGATGCTTTTATTACGGAACTGCTTAAATTAAATGGAAATATCAAAATAGTGAGGTGAAATGCTTGGACTGAAATTATTAACCGATCCCCGATGGGCGAATATAGCGGAAACCAATCTGGCCGAAATCCTGACCGATCATGCCTGGTGTGAACAGAAAGCGGCGTCAAATGCAATTTCGCTGATTGTCAATAATCCGGATAAGGAAGAGCTGGTACATGAACTAAGCGCGATTGCGATTGAAGAGATGCAGCATTTTAAAATGGTCATTGAAATAATCAAACAGCGGGGTTACGCGCTTGGTCCGGAGCGGAAGGACGATTATGTGAACCAGCTGATGAAGTTCAGCCGGAAAGGGGCCACCCGCAACGCATCCTTTATTGACCGCCTGCTTTTTGCGGCCATGATCGAAGCGCGGAGCTGCGAACGTTTCCGGGTGCTGTCCCAGAATATCCAGGATCAGGAATTGGCGAAATTCTACCGCGATTTAATGATCTCAGAGGCCAATCACTACACGACCTTTCTGAATTTTGCCCGCATGTACACGGTGGACGTGGATGTGGAGCAACGATGGAAAGAATGGCTGGACTTTGAAGGGGAATTGATCCGGTCGTATGGTAAAACCGAACACATTCACGGCTGACCATGAAAGAGGTCGCAAAAATAATGATACTGGCAGGCGGTGCGCTGGTGATTGCCGGTCTACTTTTTTATTTCGCGGGCGACAAACTCCGATGGTTCGGTCACCTTCCCGGTGATATCCGGATTGAAAAACCGGGATTCCGTTTTTATGCTCCGCTGGCGAGCATGTTGTTGATCAGCGCAATTTTGAGTCTATTATTCTGGTTAATCCGAAAGTTTTTTTAAATGATGACGTGTTTTAAGAGGTATCTGGTAAAGAGCGCGCTTGCCGCTTGTATTTCGATGGTTTTCGCTGCTGCCCGGGCCCAGGCGGTTGCCGGCACGCTGCAGGGAGAGGCGGGAGCGCACTGGATCCGTCCGGCGGAGAAAAAGGATCCCGCCGTTTGGGGGATTCGCGGTGGCATCGTTTTCGGTCTCTGGCCATACGGCATTGAGACCGGCCGGGAAGCAACCGGCGGCGGCCCCCGGGGCCTGATCCGGGTGGGATACGAGTTTCAGGGACAGGTGTATATGATCAACTTTATCGCGGTGGAGCCGGTGGTCAACGGACAGATGGAATTCAGTGAAATATCTCCTTCGCGGGTAGACGGTAAATGGGGAAAGTTGATGTGGGCGAGCGACAGCGAAGACCCGCCTCCATACCACCCATCGGCCATCAGCCGGGGCGTGATCACCCATCCCGATCCGGAACGTCCCGAGGTGGAGGAATTGTCGGTCTATATTTTTATGGAACAGTTTAAAAACGGGGCTCATCCTTATCTGAAAGTGGCTGTGCGGAGCGACCGGCCCGAGGAGCTTTCGCTACAGATTTTCAACCATGAAAACAGCGCGGTAATGGACCGCTGTGCACTCACCGCAACGATGGGCAACTATTCCCGCCTCCGCTTGTTATACCTCAAAGATCGGGCGATTCATTCCGCGGAATTGTACCGGGAATACGACGATATCCACTTTGTGGAAAAGGACAGCTATCCAGCGTCGGAGTTTCCCAGAGACGGCAACGGCGACTACCTGGTGGTAGCCTCTACGGACGAATCCTTCGAAGAGCTGGCTTCGTGGCCACAGGATCCGGCGTATCTTGCCCGATCGAACTGGCGGTATCGTCCGTTTTTTAAACTTACCCAGTATTGGAGGAAGGAAAGCGCTCAAGCCGATCCTTCACTTCACGCGCGGGTGAACGGCCGGGCTTATTATTGGAGCGGAGGAAGCGGGGAGAAAAGCAGGTATGTAAAAATACCGGGCGGCGCCTCTTTTGAGAATTTTGAGCTGCGGGAGGCATATTATCCGGGGCAGAAGTTTTATTTCGGGCTCACCCGGAAAGAACCGGCTGACTTGATCAGTACAGATTATTTAAAAAAATAGAGTCATGGAGTTTGGGATAGGATTGTTCGGAGATCTGTCTTATCATGCCGAATCGGGAAGATTCAGGCCTGCGGATCAACGGCTAACGGAAATGATCGAAGAGATCAAACTGGCTGACCGCCTGGGTCTGGACGTGGTGGCGCTGGGTGAACACCACCGGCCGGATTATGCGATTGCTTCCACCGAAGTGGCGCTGGCTGCCCTGGCCAGCGTAACCAAGCGTATCAAACTCGCCAGCGGCGTCACCGTGTTGAGTTCGGCCGACCCGGTAAAGGTTTACCAGAACTTTGCCACACTGGATCTGCTTTCCAAAGGTCGGGCCGAAATAATAGCCGGCCGTGGTAGTTTCATCGAGTCGTTTCCCTTGTATGGCTACCAGCTGGAAGATTACGATGCCTTGTTTTCGGAAAAGCTGGAACTGCTGCTTGCCGTCAATCGGGATGTGCAGATCACCTGGGAAGGGAAATTCCGGGCTCCTTTACGAAACCAGGACGTCTATCCCCGGGCCCTTAACGAGCGGCCGCTTCCCATCTGGCTTGCCGTAGGAGGTACGCCCGCGTCGCTACACCGGGCCGGAGTGCTGGGCTTGCCGCTCATTCTGGCCATCATTGGCGGTACCCCCGTCCAGTTCAAAGACCATGTGGCGTATTACCGGAAAGTGTACACCGACAGTGGGCATGACGTGAACAGCATGCAGGTTGGCATCCATTCCCATACCTTTGTATCCGACAGCCAGTCTTCCCTTGTATCGGACTATTTCCCCGCCTATGCGGCTCAGATGGATCGGGTGGGACGGTCCCGGGGCTGGCCTCCGTATACCCGTTCGCAGTTTGAAGCCGGGATGAGTTCCCACGGCGCCCTTTTCATGGGAAATCCCAAGGAAGTTGCCGATAAGATCGTTAAAGTAAGTAAACTGTTTGGCCTTACCCGCTTTGTTGCGCATATGGACGTGGGCGATCCGGGCCACGAGGCCATGATGCGTTCAATTGAGTTATATGCCAAGGAAGTGGTTCCTGCAGTAAAGAAGGCGCTGGCTGATAATTCCTGAAATTAACGGAGCAGGATAGGCAAGGTGGCACTCTTGCGCAACTGCCGCACGGCCCGGTAAACCAGGGTCCTGGAGGTGGCCACGGAAATATTCATGGTTCCGGCGATGTCCTGGTAGCTCATCTCCCGGATGTAGCGTAGGTACAGGATCTCGCGTTGCCGTCCCGGCAGTCTTTCCATTTCTTTGGATAACAGATTGGTGAGTTCGGTTTCCTTTTCTTTCCGGATAATGTTTTCTTCCAGCGTAGGTGCCGTCAGGATATCCAGCTCCGGATCCCCGCTTTCCCTGAGTTTCTGATTTCTGGTTTTTTTTAAGGAAGCATGAAGCTTGCGGCGCAGGGAAGTAAAAAGGTAGGCAGTCAGCTCGGCGTCGGGGTCCAGCCTGGAACGGTAACGGTGGAGATCGATAAACAGGTCCTGGATCGCGTCTTTCACCAGTTCCCGATCCTGGCAGTAATCGTAGCCAAAGGAAAACAGACGGTCAACGAAGGCAAGGTATAACGATCGAAAAGCCGTATCACTTCCATTGATAAACGCGCTCCAACAACGTTGTTCGATGGCCTTTTTCATATTTGTATTTCCAGGCTGCTGTTCCCGCGGCGACTTCCGCTGCGTCGATCCGAATTTACGAAATTGAAAGTTAAAAACGGTTATTGGAAATAAAAAGAAGCAATACGAAACCTGCTTAGCACTGGTACTCAAATTGTTTGATCCTTTCCTGTACCTTTAGGTTCAACAACGTGAAAACAATGAAAGCAGCGATTATTGAACAATTCGGGCAGGCAGACCAATTGAAGGTCGCCGACCGCCCCCTTCCCGTCGTGGGACGCGGGGAGGTATTGATCCGGGTAAAGGCAGCGGGATTGAATCCGGTTGACACGAAGATCCGGGCCGGAACCCATATTTCCTGCAAAGACCTGGTACTGCCTGCCATCCTGGGAAAGGAAGTAAGCGGAATCGTG
>JAJUHF010000144.1 GCA_029268045.1 Anseongella ginsenosidimutans | reverse complement strand
GGCGATCGTGGACAATGTCAGCGGGGTCACCCGCGACCGGCATTATGGATTCGCTGAATGGACGGGACGGAATTTCACGGTCGTGGATACCGGCGGGTTCGTCGCCCACTCGGACGATGTCTTTGAAAAAGCAATCCGGGAACAGGTCCACATCGCCATCGAAGAGGCCACGGTGCTCCTGTTTGTAGTGGATGTAACTACCGGCGTCACCGATATGGACGATCACATCGCCGCCATTTTGCGACGCAGTAACAAACCGGTCCTGGTCGTAGCCAATAAAGTGGACAGCAATAAACAGCTTCCCGACGTTCACGAGTTTTATTCTTTGGGCCTCGGCGAGATTTACGCCATCGCGGCTAACAGCGGCAGCGGTACGGGCGATTTGTTGGATGCGGTGGTGAGTCACCTTGATCCCGATATTTTGGGGGAGCAGGCGAAACTGCCCGGCTTTGCCATTGTAGGGCGGCCAAATGTGGGCAAGTCCTCCCTGATCAATGCCTTGCTTGGAAAAGACCGGAACATTGTTACCGACGTGGCGGGAACCACGCGCGATTCCATCGAAACGATTTATAACCAGTTCGGGTATGAGTTCCGGCTCATCGATACGGCCGGTCTCCGGAAAAAAACCAAGGTGCGGGAAAACATTGAGTTTTATTCCGTGATGCGGACCATCAAAGCGGTTGAAGAGGCCGACGTCTGTATCCTGATGATTGACGCCACCAGCGACTTCGAATCGCAGGATGTAAACATCTTTCACCTGGCGGAAAAGAAACGCAAAGGGGTGGTAATCGTGGTCAACAAATGGGACCTGATCGAGAAAGTGCAAAGCACCACCCGGGATTTTGAGAAGCAGATCCGTGAAAAGACGGCGCCATTCACCGATGTTCCCATCCTTTTTACCTCCGTGCCAGAGAGGCAGCGGATTCTAAAAGTGATAGAAACGGCCTTTAAGGTGTATAAAAACCGGGAAAAACGGGTTCCGACCTCGAAGCTGAACGAGGTCATGCTGGAAATCATCAACCAAACCCCACCCCCGGCTCTTAAAGGAAAGCACGTGAAGATCAAATACATCACGCAGCTAAAAAGCGCCTCGCCCGCTTTTGCATTTTTCTGCAACCTGCCGCAATACATCAAGGACCCCTACAAGCGATTCCTTGAAAACAAACTAAGAGAAAACTTTGACTTCACTGGGGTTCCTATAAGTATTTACTTCCGCCAGAAATAATTTATAGTCGATAAAGATTCAAATTAAAAAAATGCTTTATCTTTGCACCAGTTTTAAACCCTAGTATCAAATGAAAAAAGTTTTTGCAGTATTATTAAGCGCCGGAATGCTCGCCGCTGTTGCGTGTGCCCCCCAGGGCAATCAGCAATCGGAAGAACAGGCACTTCAGGATTCACTGGCTGCTGCGGCTCAAGCGGATTCAATTGCCGCTGCCGAGCAGGCTGCAGCTGAGGAAGTTGCAGATTCAGTTAATGCTGACTCCCTGTAATCTGACCGTTGTCGGCGTCTTTTAGAAAAAAGTTCCGGTAAATCACCGGGACTTTTTTCATTTCAGGCCGGTTGCAATCCGTATTACAACTCCTTCCCGATCACTCCCAGTGCCTGCAGAACCGCTTGGTCCCGGGTCAGGGTGACCCGGTAAAACCCGGTTTCCCTCCAGAAACGCCGGGCGATCAGCGCTTTGATCTGGTTTTTTAACAAAGGCGCCGAAGCAGTTACTTCGGCCTGCGGCGCGTTCAGATTCATTTCGGCAGCCAGGTCCAATAAACGGTCAAATGCCGAATCAGGCAAGACAAAAGTGTCTGCAAACTCTTCCAGACTTTCGTATGCCGAAAGCGAATCCATTTCATCTTCTATAAACCGGTAGGCGAACTGATATACCAGGTCATTGGCATACAGGTCCCGGTAGAACGCGTTGGTTCCTACTGTGTCCACCGGCACAAAAATGTCCGGCAGAATACCCCCTCCCCCGTACAGCACCTTCCCTCCTTCGGTTATAACTTTCAGCGAGTCTGGAAAATTGGTGTCCATACTGTCCAGTGAGTACATCTCACCCTGCGCCAGGCGCCTGTTCAATTCCTGAAAATAAACGTCGGTTCCTTGGTCGTAGGGTTTCTGGATGGACCGCCCCAACGGGGTATAATAACGGGCAATGGTTAGCCTCAGGGCGGAACCGTCCGGAAAGATGGTCTGCCGTTGGACCAGACCCTTTCCAAAGGAACGCCGTCCAATGATTGTGGCCCGGTCGAGGTCCTGCAAAGCACCCGATAAAACCTCACTGGCCGAAGCGGTTCCTTCGTTGATCAAAACGACCAGCTCCCCCTCTTCGAAAAGTCCGTTGGAAGTGGCGAAATATTCTTCCTTGGGATAATTATAGCCTTCGGTATAGACAATCAACTGTCGGCGGGTCAGGAACTCGTCGGCCATCGAAATAGCCTGGGAAAGGAATCCACCTCCGTTGTTACGAAGATCCAGGACTAGGTTCTGCATGCCCTGATCCTTCAATTCCCCAGCAGCCAGCACGAATTCGCTGTGGGTGGTTGCCGCAAAGCGGTTCACCTTGATGTAGCCGGTATGCTCGTTGAGCATAAAGCTGACTTCCACGCTGTTAATGGGGATTTTGCCCCTTTTCACGTCGAATTCCAGTAAATCGGGCGTTTGATTCCGAAGGACTTCCAGCTGAATGGTCGTTCCTTCGGGTCCGCGGATGAGGTTGACGATGCTGCCGCTTGACATGCCCTGTCCGGAAACCGGCGTCCCGTCAATGGCAATGATCTTGTCCCCGGCCTGGATTCCGGCCTGGTCGGCCGGCCCGCCGGGGGCTATCAGAACGGTTAGGACCGTATCATTCATCATTCTGAATTCGATCCCGATGCCATCGAATCTTCCTTTAAGGTTCGCGTTCATCCGCTTGAATTCCGATGCAGGAATATAGCTCGAATGCGGATCCAGGTGCTTTAGGATCGCTTCCAGTGCGTTCCGTTCCAGCTTCGCGAAATCGATCGAATCCACATAGCGTTCCTCAATGAGCTTCATGATCTGCTCCAGTTTGTCGGATTTCCGGAAACTGAATGGAAAGTCAAATGCACTACGCAACCCACTGTTGTGGTTCATTTTGTTGCCAAAGTACATGCCAAGCACCATGATGAACGCTCCGGCCACTGCTAGGCGCAAATTATAGGTGGTTCTTCTTCTTTGTCGCCCGTTCATACTGCTAATTATAAAAATTTTTATGAATTTTGGCAGCAATCAGGAAATTTATCCATACAGGAACATGAAAAGAATAACGGAATCTGACTCCTCCTACGACAATCTTGAAACGATGGAGGTCAGTGAGATCCTCACCGGCATTAACAACGAAGATCAGCAGGTTCCCCGGGCCGTGGCAAAGGCCATACCGGCGATTGAAAAGCTGATCCACGTGACCGTTGAGAAAATGAAAGCCGGTGGAAGGTTATTCTATATCGGCGCCGGCACCAGTGGCCGCCTGGGAATCCTGGACGCGTCCGAATGTCCCCCTACATTCGGCGTGGATTACAATACCGTGATCGGTATTATCGCCGGCGGGGACTCGGCCATTCGCAAAGCGGTTGAATTTGCGGAAGACGATAAAACCCAGGCATGGAAAGATTTGTTAAGTTATGACGTCAATGCCAATGACGTCGTTGTGGGGATTGCCGCCTCGGGAACAACACCATACGTTATCGGCGGGTTGGAGGAAGCGAACCGGCACGGTTTGGAAACGGGCTGTATCGTATGCAACGAGGGAAGTCCCGTAGCACAGGCCGCCCGGTATCCTGTGGAAGTGGTAGTGGGGCCGGAATTCGTAACGGGTTCCACCAGGATGAAGGCCGGCACCGCGCAGAAACTGGTATTGAACATGATCAGCACCGCGGTCATGATAAAACTTGGCCGGGTGAAAGGAAACAAAATGGTGGACATGCAGTTAAGCAATACAAAGCTTGTCCACCGGGGTATCCGGATGATCATGAACGCATTGAAAACCGATCAGGAAACCGCTGAAAAGTTATTGAAAAAATTCGGTAGCGTTAGAAAAGCAATAGACGGAAACCAGAAAGCATGAAGCCGGAAAAGGCTCGAAGCTGGGATTAAGGGTAAGGAAGACATTATGCACGAGCTGGAACCATTCTATAAGTGGCGGGACGAATACACGGCCTCCGAAGACGATCGATCTCCATTTTATAAGCAGCAATACAGTGAGTTCCTGTATGACAAGCAGATCTACAATTACTATATTCACCCGCAATGGGACTATTTCGGTTCCTCTACACTCTATCTGAAGATCCTCTTCGCCGACTATTCCCAAAACTACTGCATCATTGAACTGATAGGGGAATGGAACGACTGCCTGAACAACGACATCATGTTCTTCAAACGGTACGTGGTGGAATGGCTGATGCAGCACGGGATCAATAAATTCATCCTGATCGGCGAAAACATTTTGAACTTCCATGTTTCGGACGATTGCTATTACGAGGAATGGTTTCAGGAAATAGAGGAGGGTTGGATCGCATTCGTTAACTTCCGGGAACATGTCATTGATGAGTTCCGCTCGCAGAATATTGATTATTACGTGAATTTCGGTGGAGAACTCGACAGCATGAACTGGAGAACGCTACAACCCCAGCAGCTTTTTCAGCAGGTAGAACATATTCTGAGCCGCCGGCTGTTAGCGTAAAATCTGCGCCGGTGGCGAGGGGTCCGTCACCGCTTGATGCTCCGGACAATCCAGGCGGATATCGCCATCGAAAAGAGCTGCCTGAAGCAACTGGCAGTAGTGACCGCCGTTATCGGATCGATAATAGGCACAGGTGTAGCACATCCGTTGCACGGTGAGGATTCCCATTCTATTCAAATCATGGATTAACTTCAAAAGACCGCCAAGCATGGCATCTTTCTGAGCGGGATCAAGCTGTGAAATGGGCTGTTCAATGAAGGCGGAAAACGCCGATACGTTAGATGCCATCTGTTCACCCGCTTCGGTGAGGGAAAGCGTATAACTTCGGGTGTCGGAAACATCGGGTTGCTTCGCCACCAGTGATTTCGCAAGTAAACCCCTTACACTCTCACTGATGGTTGCTTTGGTCATATTGAATTCCCTCGCCAGGTAACTGATCCTGGATTTCTCCCGCGAATGGAAACGCAGAAAAATCAGGATCTGAATTTGAATGGGACTTAAGGAATTCGCTTTGCTTTCCTTCCAAAGCAATACGCGGAAGGCTTCCGATATGCGTTCCAGCGCTACAACGATCCTACTTTCGACCTCGCGGTTTTGTCTTTCAAGATGAAACGAAGAATTACGTATCAGCATGTCGCGCATATTAGAAGGAAACCCTGTAAAGATAGGAAACCCTTCTTTACAGGGCAACCATTAACCTTTCACGTCCGCAATGGACGCTCCGTAATTGATGTGCAGCACATTCCCATTAGGCGTTACCAATGCCGGCACCGACGTTACGCCCCGGTTCTCGGCTTCGGCAATCCGGTCACGTTTTTCGCCAATGTGAACCACTTCCACATTTTCCGCCCCGATGAGCTGAACGATTTCCTGTTCCGCGTTAACGCAGACGGGACACCCGGCGTGATAAAAAATTG